>NZ_OLMF01000005.1 GCF_900290195.1 Anaerococcus marasmi
AAGGAAATACTATTTCTCCTAAGGAAGATGGTAAACAACCTAAGAAAGATATTAAAGGATATGAATTTGTAAGAACCGAAACTGATGAAAAAGGTAATACAAAACACATCTACAAGAAGAAAACTACTACACCTACTAAAGATGTAGTAACAGAATACGTCGATGAAAAAGGAAATACTATTTCTCCTAAGGAAAATGGTAAACAACCTAAAAAAGACATCGAAGGATATGAATTTGTAGAAACAAAAACAGATGAAAAAGGTAATACAAAACATATCTACAAGAAGAAAGAAAGTACTAAGAAAGCAGGCGTTTCTATAGATGATACAACAACAAGTACTGGCACAGATTCATCAGGAAAGACTACTGTAGTTACAGGATCAAAATCTACTAACCAAGCTAATAAGAAAGGCAGAGGCAAAGTAAGAACAGGCGTAGGTTCTTCATTAGGTGTACTTGCTACTTTAGCTGGTTCAGTACTCGCTTTATTTAAAAGCAAGAAAAGAAAATAGTAGATAATTTGGTGAAAATTAAATATCTAGATTAGTTTAAAAATGCCCTCTTTGCAGGATGTTCTGTAAAGGGGGCGTTTTTTATTAATAGCAAATGAATAAAGATGTAAATTTATTTTTAAAATTCACCTGGTATAATATAAAAGTAAAATCTAAGAAAGAGGTAGTATGGTTTTGAAAGAATTTGGGAATATGGCTTTTGACAAGAAAACTATGAAGGAAAATGTACCCTATCCAGTGTATTTGAAATGGAAACAAGCGGCAAGGAACAATGCCACCTTGGATAGGGAAAGTGCTGATGCCATAGCTCATGCTATGAAAGTCTGGGCAATTTCTAAGGGGGCAACTTCCTACACACATTGGTTTCAACCCTTAAATGGGAAAACTGCGACCAAAAAAACAGCTTTTTTGAACAGAGATGACAAGCACAATCCTATAAATAGGTTCTCAGGTAAGGAGCTTATAAAGGGTGAGCCTGACGCATCTTCTTTCCCATCTGGAGGAATGCGTTCAACCTTTGAGGCTAGAGGATATACATATTGGGACCTAACTGCCAATTCCTTTATCCTAGATAAGGTCTTATACATACCATCGGTATTCGTATCCTTCTACGGAGAAAAACTCGACAAGAAGCTTCCTTTGATCGAGTCTATGAATATGGTAAGCAAAGAAGCTTCAAGGGTTTGTAATTTATTTCTCAAGGAAGAGAAAACTTACAGGGTTAAGGCTAAACTAGGCCTTGAGCAAGAGTTTTATCTTATAGATAAAAAGTATTTTGATCAAAGAATTGACCTTGAATATTCCGGGATGACCCTTGTTGGTTCTGATCCTATGGTAGAGAAAGAACTTATTTCTCACTATCTAGGAGACATTCCAAAAAGAGTTGATGAGTTTTTTGAAGATGTAAACAGCGAGCTTTACAAGCTTGGTATCTACATGGAAGCAGAACATAACGAGGTAGGACCAAATCAGTTTGAGATCGCCATAATGTATGAAAATGTCAATATATCTGTTGATAATAACCAGCTCCTTATGCATATATTGGAAAAGACAGCCCTAGACCACGATTTAGTTTGCCTACTTAAGGAGAAACCTTTCAAAAATATGGCAGGGTCTGGTAAGCACAATAATTATTCTTTGGCGACAAATTATGGAAGGAATCTATTTACTCCAGGAAAAAATCCCAAAAACAACCCTGTTTTTCTCCTATTCTTAGCTTCTATGATTGAAGTTTGCAACAAATACCAGAAGCTAATAAGGATTGCATCTTCATCTGTGACTAACGACTACAGATTGGGTGGAGATGAAGCCCCACCAGCCATTATATCTTTATTCATAGGTCGTGACTTGGAAGAGGTCTTAGAGTCTGTAGCTAATGATGATTTTGAGGAAAAAGTTATAGAAAATATGGTCAAGATTCCTCATTTAGGAGAAATAAAAACTGACTCATCAGACAGGAATAGAACATCTCCTATAGCTTATACTGGTAACAAATTTGAATTTAGAATGTTAGGATCATCTAAATCAGCAGCAGATCTCAATACACTTATAAACATAGGATTTGCCGAGTCAGTGAAGAAAATAGCTGATAGGCTAGAGAAGGTAGATGAAGATAGGCTAAAGGAAGAAGCTTACTCCATAGTTAAGGAAATCTATCAAGAAAACAAAAATATCCTCTTTCAAGGTGATGGCTACTCAGAAGAATGGGAAAAGGAAGCTGAGAAAAGAGGCTTAGAAAACTTCCCGACTTTCTTGGAAGCTGTAATAGCAGCCAAGGCCACTAATGCCTATGATATATATGAAAAATCTGGTATCTTTACTAAAAAGGAAATAGACTCCATAATCAAGGTTGATTATGAAGATGTGACAAAGTTTTTCTCTTCTCAATTAGAAATATTAAACAACATGATCCACCAAGAGATCCTCCCATCAGCTATGAGAGAGATCGCAAGCATTAAGGACTACCTATCTTTTGTAGAAAATGAAAGACTAAGACAAAGGGCGAGAAAAATAAATGAAAAAGTAGACAAACTTTTAGACTACTGTGAAAGAATTTCAGATATTCTAGAAAAATCAGAAACTATACCAACATTAGAAGAAAAGGCAAAATATCTTCAAAAGGAAACAAGGAAAGTAGCAAGCGAGGTCCGCCAAATATCAGATTCATTGGAGAAGTTAATATCTAGAGAAAATTATTCTATGCCAAACTATGTGGATATGCTTAAGACTTTGTAGATATCCTATATTTTGAAAGTAAGTTAGGGTGTATAATTTATCTTGATAAAAATTACCTTTTGCTACTAATATTAAAGAAACTATCGATATAGTATATAATTATCCTTGATAAAATGAAACTATCTGAATTATAAGCATAGGAAACGCCTGATTAGTGTAAATATTTAATTAGGAGTTTTATCGATGGCTCCTCCATATATTATACACAAGATCTCAATAGTTTGGTTATCGTATAGAAATACAGATCTAATTATATCATATAGTTCTCTGAGGCAGCATCCCTTACCGCGGAAATAAAGAATATTTATTTTAAAAGTAGCATACACTGCTTAGATTAGAATCAATATTGTTTTAATAGTAAAAGGTAGTTAGCTATGAATCAAGTAAGTAATGAGTATTAATCTTGAATTATCATTAAGAAATATTATGGGATAAGTGCTGACACTCCAACAGATAACTTAACAAGTCTCAGTTGTAAATGGCAATAAAAAAAGGTCTATTCTCCATAGATAGTCAACCAAAACAGCGGTAAGCTTATTTAAGGAAAGATGGACCAAAATGGATGATTATATAGATAAAGATAAGAAATGAGATTTGGATAAATTTAGACCCTTCAATTAAAAAAATAAGATTGAGTGGCTTATTTATAAAAATAAAAAGCGGGAGGCGAGCATTATTAGCCTTCCGCTTTTATATCATTCCTTTTTTTACTTAATAGGGATAATCATAATTTTATTTTTCTTTTTTCTTAAAGAGAGCAAGGACACTTGCGCCAAGTAGACCTATATAGCCAATGCTTGAAGAAACGCCTGTTTTTGGACTTTCATTTGCTTTTGTGTTTCTGGCAGGTTTATGATCTAGTATTATATCGTCGATTTTTATAGAACCATAATTTTCATCAGATTTACTTTTTTGATCTTTATTAGCTTCTGTATTTTCATCAGCTTTTTTATCTTCAGTTCTTTTGCCGTCTGGCTTTTCATATATTTTATTATGTTCGATTTTTTTGCCTTCTGGTTTTACATCAGTTATATTTTCTTCAGTTTTTTCAGTTTCAGGCTTATCTTCTTTAGATCCTTCTTCGGTTTTGCCAGTATCAGGTAATCTCTTGTTATCATCTATTATATCAAGACCAGGCTTGTTGTCGTTATTATCTTTAGAATCTACTTTTTTATGTTCTAGTTCGTAGATGTAGTAGTCCTTAGCGTGGCTTGGTTTTTTTATTGTTTTGCCATCTTTAACTACTATTAGGTCATCTCCTGTGTGGGTCTTTGATGGGTCGAAGTAGGAAATTACATATTTATTACTATCTTTTTTGATTGTATAAAGTCCCTTTTTATCTAGGCTTAGGTCATCATTTATCTTAAATTTTTCATCTTTAAAGAGTGAGATTCCCCAAATATTATTTTTTTGGTCGTAGACTGCTTGGACCTTGTCTGTGTTTGCTAGGATTTTGATATCATCCATAGGAGCCCTGTCAAATTCATTCTTGCTAGTTGCTGGAACCATCACGTAGGCATAGCCTGTGTTGTCCTTGTGGTCTTGGTTTATTTTGATAAAGTCGTTTTCTTTTTTGTCCTTGCTACCGTCCTTGTTGACTTCAGACCAGCTAGCTTGTCTGTGTTCTTTTTCTACTATTAGGTTTTTGTTATTTAGGAAATAATAGCCAATATTTTCATTTGTTCCATTTTTGCTTTCTAGAAAGACTTTGGAAATGACGTCTTCTGTTGTTTTTTGTTTTTCTAGGACCTTGTCATTTACATAAACCTTATATTGGTCTGCCTCTTTTAATTTCCTATTTTCAATACTTGTATAAACTTTCTTGCTATTTGGATTTGCTATATCGCTACCTAAAAATACGATTCTATTACCGAGGATGAACCAAGATTTTTTAAGTCTGATATCATCATTCCAGTTGTTAAAGTCCATAGCGAGGCTGGCGTTTTTCTCATCTAGCTTGGTAGCACCAACAAAACTACTCTTAAGAAGTCTTTCTGTATTGTCATTTTTCTTTGAAGTAGACGAATCTCTTGTTTCCTTAATTTCAGTTATAGAAGGAAGAGCACTATGATCTACTGTTGCCCAGTAGTTGTCACTGTAGTGAGAAAGATCTTGGTTGTAGAGATAAACTACACCATCAGAAGTATACCAACCCTTTGAGTTTTCACCGTTCATGTACTCAAAGTTTTTGATCCTAGATGAGTGCATAGAAAATCCTAGAGCATAGTCCTTGTCAGCGTTATTATAAACTAACTTGTCCATATTGTTAAATATATGGATCTTATTTTCTTTTTTGATTGGTTCTAATTCCTGGTCTTTTATTTTGTTGTAGAGGAAGATATCTCTGAAATTGTTTAAGTTGCTAGAAAAATCAAAGTAGTCATTATCTGTTGTAACATCTTTGATAAATGAATTATACTTAGTTTTCCTTGCTTCATCAGAAGCATCTGCTATCCTCATTATAGATCGGATTACTTCTGCACCAGCATTGTGTGGTTGTAGTTTTTCTCTACTTATAGACCTACCCCTAACCATATCCATCATTTGGGTCCTGTGTAGGAATGGTAGGAAGGACTTATCGATTATATCGTGGATTTTATCAACTTCATTTGTGTCAAAACTTGTATTATTTGTTAGGGCAGGAAGAAGTTGGGAGAAACCATCGAGCATAACATTACCATAGGCACCATTGTAGGCCACATTTGTATGGTCAACATAAGATCCATCTACATAATAACCATCATTGTCACCTTCTTCGATGCTTCCCATATTTTCATCCCTTATTTCATAAATTTGCTTAAGGGCCTTAATAGTCCCGTCTACCATTTCAGAATCGTTTTGCAAAAATCCAGCAATAATTCTTACACGACCCATGTCTATAAGGTTTCCGCCCTTGGCGTTAAATGGATTGCCGGTTGTAACCCTAAATCTATATGGGTCTGGGACAAAGTGGTTGATTGGCTTGGTATATTTATTTATTGTTTTCTGGTCAAGATCGTCATATATAAGGGATAGGGTATTGTTGATTGCCCTAGGAGTGCCGATTTCATAATCCCACCAGTTTCCTTTACCAATGTATGAATTTTCATTGTAGTTTTTATTATATTCCCATTCAAGGGCATCCATGATTACTTTTTTGACATTTTCATTTTTATAATATTTTGAGCCGGGATTGGCGTATTGTTTGGCAAGAGATTCAATCTTTCTGTAAGATTGGGTAATAAACTTGGATTGATTGTAGCTTTCTATATCTGTCCAAAAATTATTTTCATTATTTTCCGCTACTAATTTCAAAGTATTTTCGACATTGGTATCCATCTTTTCATTTAGATTGGCCATCTTTTCGTCGTCCTTGTCGTAGTAGGAGTTTCCAGCAAAGGAATTTGCCCAAGCTTTTATGTTTTCTTTATATTTTTGTTCTAAATTTTCTTCATCTGTGCCTTCTTCTTGCGGTTCTGAGGAGACTTTTTCCATTTTTTTCAGAGTATCTTCTTTTTCTTCAAGATCTGTCTTAGAATCTTTTTCTAGATTTTCGTCACTGTTTGTATCTTCTTTTTCTGCATCGTTTTTTAATTCTGAATCTACAATTTTTGTGTCATTTCCTAAAATATCGTTTTCATCATTTGCGTAAGCTGTTTGAGAAATTAGGATTGTGTTAATTAAGATTGAGCCTATAACTAGCTTTTTATAGGTGTTGTTTTTAAAAATCATATATACCTCCATAATCTAATTTACCTATAATATAACACAGTGATAAAATAAAAACGATATCATAACTTGATAAATAATTTACATTTTTTGTGTGAATTTCATTCTGTACTATAAATATTTTTTAGAAAAAAGGATTTTTCAGTGGCTTTTGTAGGCTCTTCTGTACCTGGTTGGGGTTGTATCTTCATATTTTTTGAACATCCTTACAAAAAGACTTTCTGAATTATAGCCTGTTTCAGCAGATATTTCTGCAACAGTTAAGTTTGAATTCACAAGTAGGTCCTTGGCTCTAGATAGCCTTACTAAAATGAGATAGGTCTTAAAATTATAACCAGTTATTTTTTTAAAATGTCTACTGACTTCATATTTATTTATATAAAATTTTCTCTCTATCATTTCTAAACTTATGTCTTCCATATAATACTCATTTATGTAGTCTTGGATCTTGTATATTATTTCTTCAAATTCATCTCTTTCTCTCTTGAAAAAGTATTCGTTAGACCTAAATATTATAATCATGACTTGGTTGAAAATAAGTTTGGAATAATGCGAAGATAATATAAGTTTAGGATCCTCATTGATTAAAATATCGAATAGATTCATTACTTCTCTTGCTACAGTATTTGTCAAATTAAATACATATGGAAAGTCTATAGGTCTGCTTTGGAAAATTTTGATGTATATTTCCGAAGGTAATAGATTTATTTTTAATATATTATCAATACTTACAACATATCTTTTGTAGGGATAAGTATTGATAATCATAGAGTGTTTTTCAAGATTAGATATAACAACTAAAGAGTTTTTATTCGCTCTTATTTTCTTATTCTCTATCAAAAAAGTACTACTACCGCTAGTTATAAAAATGATCTCAACATTATTATGATAATGGGTATTTTCAATGTTATTCTTATTTTCAGTATAATAAATTTTAATATTCTCTTCCAATCTATCCTCCTAAATACAAGAAATGTAAATAGAATTACAAAAATTACTATCTTTATATTTACTTTACTATGTTATAATCGTAATTAAAGAGGAGGATGTATGGAGTTTAATAAAAGAAGGTTTAGCTTCGAAACATTAAATGATTTAAATAAGGAGATTAATAAGTTTGATTTAAACGCTTCAGAAAACGTTGTAGAGTTAACTTCTCCAATGAATCTTGGTGACTTTACATTAGCTAATAGGATAGTTGCTTTACCAATGGAAGGTGTAGATGCAGTTAATGGAGCGCCTACAAAACTTACTAGAGATAAATACATAAATGTTGCTCGTGGTGGCTACGGACTTATATGGCTTGAAGCTACATCTGTGAATCGAGAAGGGATGAGTAATAATAATCAATTATTCATCAATGAAGATAATTTTAACGAATTTAAGAGATTAAATGAAGATATAAAAAAGGCATCTAAAGAATCTTCGTATAAAAAAGAAGCCTATACTGTTCTTCAACTAAATCATTCTGGACGATATTCAAATCATAATAAAAAAGAAAATGCACAAATAGCTACTCACAGAAGATTTCTGGATGAAAAAAGAGGAATTGAGCATGATAGGAAATTAGTAACAGATACTTATCTTGATAAGTTGAAAAACGATTACCTAAATGCGGCAAAGCTTGCGAAAAAATGTGGATTTAATGCGGTTGATATTAAATCCTGTCATGGTTATTTATTATCTGAACTTCTTTCCGCTTCTGATAGGCCGGGGAATTATGGCGGTAGTTTTACTAATAGGACTAGGTTCCTGCTGGAAACTATTGATATGATAAAATCTAATTCAGAATGTCAGGGGCTAGAAATCGCTGTAAGGCTTAACATGGCGGATATGACTGAAAATGGATTTTCAACAACAGAAAATCTTGAATATAACTTAGAAGAAACTGAAAAACTTATTAATCTATTAAGAGATCGTGGAGTTAAACTTATATCTTTGACTTTAGGAAATCCTTACTATATTCCTTATCTAAATAAGCCTTCTGATTTGAAAAAAGATGAAGATATTGAAGATCCTTTTACCTCTTCTTACAGAATATTTGAAATGAGTAGAAAATTACAGAGAAAGTTTCCAGAAATATTCTTTGTAGGAGTTGGTTATACTTTCTTTAGACAATTTGCGGCAAATATTGCTGAAAATGAAATAAAACACAACTACATTAAACTTGCTGGTTTTGGAAGAGAGGTCTTAGCCTACCCTGATCTTGCTAATGATCTTTTGAAGGAGTCTTGTCTTGATAAGGATAAAGTTTGCATTACTTGTGGATTATGTTCAAAACTTAAGGCTAATTTCTTACCTGCAGGATGTGTTGTTAGAAACAAAGAAACATATGGTAAGTATTTAAAGGAGCTAGACAAATGAGTAATAAAGTAGCTATTGTTACTGGTGCAACTAGGGGTATTGGATTGGGTATTACAAAACAACTCTTAGCTGATGGTTACAAAATATGTGCATTTGGAACAAGAGATATAAAAGATTACGAAGAATTTAGCGATATTTATGATCCTGAAAATATCTTTTATTTCAAGGGAGATATTTCAAATATTGATGATAGGAAACAATTTGTATCCAAGGCCTACGAAAAATTTGAGTCCATAAATGTATTAGTAAACAATGCTGGAGTTGCACCGAAGGTAAGAGAGGACATACTTGAAGTATCTGAGGGAAGTATTGATAGATTATTTGAAATTAATACTAAGGCTATGTTTTTCTTGACTCAAGATGTAGCTAAAAGAATGATTAGTGATAAAAACACAGATAAATGTATCATCAATATTTCATCAATATCATCATCTGTAGTAAGTGTCGATAGGGCAGATTATTGCATATCTAAGGCTGCCATATCAATGATTACTAAATTGTATGCAAGTAGACTTGCGGAGTACGGTATTAATGTTTATGAAATTCAACCTGGAATTATAAAGACTGATATGACTAAAATAGCTGAGTCAAAATATGATAAGTTATTTAACGAAGGAATAACTCCGATTAGACGATGGGGTTATCCAGAAGATATAGCATTAGCGGTTAGCGCTCTAGCTGAATTTAAATTCAAATATACGACAGGGCAGGTGATAAAAGTTGACGGCGGATACACTTTACAAACTCTATAGAGAAAAATTTGATACAATAATCGTTGGTTCTGGAGCATCTGGTTTTAATGCAGCAAATAGACTCTTCGAAAGAGGGATAAAAAACATAGCTATAGTAACAGAAGACATTAATATTGGAACAAGCAGGAATGCTGGTTCTGATAAGCAGACATATTATAAATTATCCTTAGAATCATCTGATTTAGACTCGGTAGATAAAATGGCTAAGGTATATGTTGATGGTTTACAAATGCACGGAGACATAGCAAAAGTTGAAGCAAGCGAATCAGTTAGGGCATTTATGAATCTTGTTGAATTAGGAGTTGAGTTTCCTTTTAATGATTATGGAGAGTATATAGCTTATAAAACTGACCATGACCCGAACAAAAGAGCCACTTCAGCAGGACCATATACGTCAAAGCAAATGACTGAAAAATTGGAAAAAAGAGCATCTGACTATGGAATAAAAATTTTAAATCATTTTAAAGTTATTAAAATTTTCACTTCAGATAATGCTTTTGATTCTATCTTGTGCTTACATAAAGATAACTTCTACTTAATTGAAGCAAATAATATCATATATGCTACAGGAGGGCCCGCTAACATCTACGCAAACAAGGTCTATCCTAATGGTCAAAAGGGAGCTAGTGGACTTGCTTTTGAAGCTAAGGTCAAGGGAATGAATTTAACTCATTTTCAATATGGAATGTCATCATTAAATCCTAAGTGGAATGTATCAGGTACTTATATGCAAGCAATGCCTAGATTCTATTCTATAGATCAAGAAGGCAAAGAACATGATTTCTTAGCAGAGGAGTATGAAGATTTCAATGAACTTTTGAAAAATGTTTTTTTAAAAGGATACCAATGGCCATTTGATGTTAGAAAAATAAAGGGATCATCTTTAATTGACTATTTGGTATACAAGGAAGAAATATATAAGAAAAGAAGAGTCTTCATAGACTTTAGGGAAAATCCTTCATTTAAGGAGATCGAATTTAATAAATTAGACGATGAGGCTAGAGAATATATATTAAAAAATAATGCGGACCTTCCTAGACCTATTGATAGATTAATAAAAATGAACAAAAGAGCCTATGATTTTTATTTAGACTATGGAGTTGATTTAAAGAAACAATCCTTAGAGATTTCAATTTGTGCACAGCATAACAATGGAGGTCTTTATATTGACAAGGACTATGAAACTAATATAAAAAACTTCTATGCGGTAGGTGAAGTTGCAGGGAGTCATGGGATTTATAGACCGGGTGGATCTGCATTAAATGCAGGTCAAGTTGGATCAAAAAGGGCAAGTGAGAAGATAAGTCTTACCCAAAGAACATCACCTGCAAAAGATCATTATGAAGAAGCAAATGAATTTATAGGAAAATTTTATAAGTTAATCTCTGATGAGAGCAATATACATGAGCTCATAAAAGAAGCACAAGTTGAAATGACAGCAAGCGCATCTGCCTTTAGGAACATAAAAGAGATTAAAGAACTTATATTAAAGCGTAGAACTACTTATAAAAATTTCTATGATTTAGTTAAGATAAATAAATATGAGCTTATTAAAGCATTCGAGTACTACGATATAATTATTTCTCAATTAGTTTACTTAGAAGCTATGTTAGATTATTATAAAAAAATAGATGCGAAAATAGGAGGTAGTATATATTTTGAAGAAGATATAGATTTTAATTCAGAAGGTAGATTTATAAATGAAATTCAAACAGTAGAGTTTGATGGGGAGAAATGTACATTTGATTGGGAAAAAATTAGAGAAATCCCATCTAATAATTATCCTTTTGAGATTCAATGGAATGATTATTTAGACAAGAGGAGAGTTTTATAAGATGAAGGCAGTGTTTTTGCTAAGCGAAGATAATTATAAGCGTATATATTCTGATGATTGTTTAGAAAAAATAAAAAAAGAAGTTGAAGTAATAGGTAGATTTGATTCGATTGCAGAAGCTGTGGATTTAAGTGATGTTGATTTCGTATTTTCTGGTTGGGGAGCAGTGCCCATGGATAAAATAGCTTTAGATGCTATGCCGAAGCTTAAGTTAGTTTTATATGGGGCAGGATCAATTAAAAAAGTCCAAACTGACTATATGTGGGAGAGAGATGTAGATATTACATCTGCAAGTTCAGCAAATGCTATTCCAGTTGCTCAGTACACTACAAGCTTGATTCAATTGCTGCTTAAAGACTTTTTCAAGTTAACATCTATTAGTAAGAGCGAAAGAAAAAACAAATTAGACGTTTATAATTTGTCGAAAGGTTTTTATAAAAGAAACATAGGAATAATATCTTATAGTAAGATTGGTCAAGCTGTTATAAATAATTTAAAATGTCTATCCGACAACAATATTTATGTATACGATCCGTTATATGATGAAGATTACTTCAGAAAGGAAGGTGTTATCAAGGCAGAACTCACCGAAATATTTGAGAAGTGCGATGTTGTTAGTCTTCACACGCCATTACTTGAAGAAACAAAAAATATGATTACTATAGAGCAGTTTTCAAGAATGAAAGAAAATGCTTCATTTATAAATACTGCTAGGGGAAAGATCATTAATACTGAAGATCTAATAAAAGTTTTTAGTAAAAGAAGTGATCTTACGGCAATATTAGATGTTACTGATCCAGAACCTCTAAGCAAAGATTCCTTATTATATGACATGGATAATATTATCTTATCGCCACACATGGCTGGCTCTATAGGAAATGAGACGTATCTTATGGGAGAAATGATGTATGATGAGCTAATAAGATATATAAATGGTATAGATTTAAAATATAAAATTACTCACGAAGACTTTATGAGGATGGCATAATGAAATTAATTGGTTTATGCTCAGTCACATTCAGAGATAAAAGTGTAGATGAAATTGTAGACCTAGCTATTGAAAATGGTCTAAACTATATCGAATGGGGGGCTGATATTCACTTACCTCCTGGAGATTTTGAGAAAGCAGAAAGAATAAAAAATATATGTCAAAAAAACAATATCTTCTATTCTTATGGGTCATATTTTAAATATAAAGAAGATGATGACATAAATTTAGTCTTAGCAACCGCAGAAGTTTTAGGTGCTAAGGATGTCAGGATTTGGGCTAAAAGAATTAGTTCAAAAGATATATCGACTTTGGAGTATGAGAAATTTATTAGGGTAAGCAAAGAAATCTGCGACAAAGCTAAGAACAAAAATATTAATATAAATTTTGAAAATCATAGAAAAACTCTTACGGATACTACTAAATCAGCTAAAAAGTTATTAGCCGATATAGATAAAGATAATCTATATATGTATTGGCAGCCTCAGGCAGGAAATAATACAAGTGAAAGACTCGAAGCTATAGATATATTAAAGGATAAAATCTCAAATGTCCATGTTTTTAATTGGGATGATGAATTTAACAGATATCCTCTCAAAGATGCAAGAGATGAGTGGAAGAGTTATGTGGATAAACTTGGAGACGATAGAGCTTATTTATTGGAATTCGTTGAAGGTGATAGTATTGAACAGTTTAGAGAAGATGCCAAAGTATTAAAAGAAATAATAGGAGGTTAATATGGGAGCGGAAATTTTATTATTTAGGATAGACGAAAGGTTACTTCATGGGCAAGGACAAATTTGGATAAGACATTGCGGAGCTAATTCAGTGATATGCGTAAATGATAAGGCAGCAAATGATCCAGTTCAACAAAATTTAATGAAAGCTATGATAGATAAGTCTATTGCAGTTAGTTTTTATGGTGTTGATAAATTCATTAGTATATTTGATAAGGCAAGTCCTAGACAAAGGTTCTTTATTGTTGTTGGCAGTACACAAGATGCAATAAAAATTATTAAATCAGGTATTCCAATAAAAGAAGTTAATATTGGAAATATTCATGACGGTGAAGGTAAGGAAAGAATCACTAGAGCTATATATTTAAGCGAAAGTGATAAAGACAACTTAAGAAAAATGAGAGATGATTACAATATTTCGTTTAATACAAGATCTACACCATCAGGCTCTGACGGATCTAAAGAAGTAGATATCAATGATTATTTATAGTAGGAGTAAAACATGGAAATTACATTAGTACAAGCATTATTAATTGCATTATGGACCGGTTTAGCATTAGCAGGTTCCTTACTCGGAATTTATAGTAACAGATCGCTTGTCCTTTCTTTTGGGATAGGATTAATTTTAGGTGATGTACCTAAAGCATTAACAGTTGGAGCAATAGGTGAATTAGCATTTATGGGATTTGGTGTATCACCAGGTGGAACAATACCACCATCTCCTCTAGGACCAGGAATCTTTGGGGCGCTTCTTGCTATTACTAATCCAAATATAGATGGACAAACAGCATTTTCTCTATCTATACCATTTGCAATTGCGATACAATTTGCAATAACAGCAATAAATACATTAATGAGTTTTTCACCAGCTTTAGCTAAAAAAGCGATAGTAGAAGATAATGATAAGAAATTTACATTATATGCTAATCTATCGTTCTTACTACAATTATTAATTGGAGCAATAATTGGTTTTGTAGCAGCTATATCAACCTCATCAATCAATCAAATGGTAAATATGATTCCAGAGTTTATAACAAATGGTCTTTCAATGGCTGGAGCAATGATACCAGCAGTTGGTTTTGCTATGATTTTATCTAATATGATAAGAAAAGAGAATGTAGCGTTTGTACTACTAGGCTACATATTAGCTGCATATCTTGAAATGCCATTGATGGGAGTTGCGGCATTTGCAACATTTTTCGCGATTTATGAGTATCAAAGAAAATCTGATAAAAAAGCTTTAGAAGTATCAGAAGAAAATGATGAAAGGATGGAGTTTACAGATGGAATCTAATCAAAATAAGAAAAAATTAACAAGTTCAGACTATACAAAAGCTTCCCTTAGAGCGTATATTTTGCAAAATGGATTTAACTACTCAAATTATCAAGGGACTGGATATGCAAATGTATTAAGACCAGCGCTAAAAAAAATTCATACCAATGATAAGGAAGCATACAAAAACTCAATGTTGTCAAACCTTGAGTTTTATAACACAAATCCTCAGCTAGTTCCATTTGTATCAAGTGTACAATTAGCCATGGAAGAGGGAGGAGTAGAGCAAGATCAAATACAAGATATGAAAATGGCCTTGATGGGACCTTTGGCGGGTATAGGAGATTCAATATCTCAATTTCTATTAGCTCCTTTATTATCCACAATATTTGCTTCAATGGCTGCAGCAGGAAATAATTTAGCACCAGTATTCTTCTTTATAACTATCAATGTAATACTTCTTGTTCTTAAACTTAGTATGGGAAAAGCAGGTTACAAGGTAGGAATATCTGTAGTAAGTGATTTCTCTGAAAAAATGGAAAAAATAACTAGCGCAGCAAGTATTGTAGGTGTTGCAGTAATTTCAGCGCTTGTTACCCAATTTGTTAAAATAAGCATACCTATTACCTATGTAAAAGAAATAGGTGAGCAAACACAAAATGTTGCTATTCAGTCAATGATTGATGGAATGGCACCAAAACTTTTGCCAGTATTATGGACTGGATTTGTATACTGGTTAGTTAAGAAAAAAGGTTGGACAACTTATAAAGTAATCATCCTAACTGTAATAGTAGCAATTATTGGATCAACATTAGGATTGATTTCTCCTAAGGCTCCGGTAATCGAATAATATGACTAAAAAAGATTGGTTGATAATTCTAGTGATGTATTTTAGCTTTTGGATTTATTTAGCAATTGATAAATACGAGGCTAGAAAAAGATTAGAAGAATCCATAAAAATTGATGAAAAAACTATAGAGATATCTTGTGGAGATAAGATAATTACAGTAGCTGGGATTTATGGGGATGTTTCTCAAATTCAAGGAGAAACTGTCATAATAAAATTAGAAGATGGAAATGCTATGAAAATAAGCAAAAATTCTATATTAAGCAAGGTAATATAATGGATGATTTATACAAGGCTAAATTAATACTAAATGATATATTTGTATTCGATGAAGATGGAGATATGGAAAAATGTAAGCTAGAGGTAAAAAATCATCCTCTAGCTTGGGATTTTTCTCCAAATGGAGATGATGAGTGGACTTATATGCTAAATAGATTTTCTTATCTAGATCTTTTAGATAGAGCATATAAGGAAACTAGCGATGAAGTATATATTAATAAGGGATTATACTTTATAAATAATTGGATAGACAATGTCAAACTCGAACCATCTAAAATGACAAGAACACTAGACACTGGAATGAGGATATATCATTTTATAAATTTTATTTCCCATAGAAAAATAGATGATGAAATATTTATGGAGAAATTCCGAAAAAGTCTGATGGAACAAATTTATTTTTTGAAAAATCATTACATTGAAAAATATGATCTGAGTAATTGGGGATTAGTACAAGTTATCGCCATAGCAGTAGCTGGAATCTATTTTAACAATAAAGAAATGTATGATAAGTCAATAGATAAATTAAAAGATATGCTTACTATCCAATATATAGATGATTCTTCTATCCATTGGGAAAAATGCATAGGATATCATAATTTCATGTTGTTATGGTTATTGAGATTAAGTGATTTTGAAAAGAGCCATGGATATGAAATAAGTTTTAAAGAGAACATTAAAAGTATTGCAAAAACAACAAAGCTAACTAGTGATTTATCGTACAAGCAAATAAATAATGGAGATTCAGATCTTACTGATATAAGATTTTTAATTAGAAGATATGAGGATATATTTGAAGAAAAAATAGTTTGCGAAAAATATAAACTTTTTGAAAACTACGGACTGTATGTAGAAAAAAACAGCAATTCATATTTATCATGCTATAATCAGTCGATGAGCTCAAATCATACTCATGCGGACTTTACTCATTTTAATTATCAGAATAAAAAATTAAAAATATTGGATGGTGGAAGATACACCTACAAGGAAGGTAAGGATAGAAAATATTTTAAACTATTTTCTCACAACAACTTAGTTATTGATGGTATTTCATCAATGGGGTATGTTTCCTCTTGGCAAACAAATTATTACCCTATTATCAACCCAATATACGTGAAAAAAGACAAGAATACATTTGTAGAAATGAGCTACTTTGATGATAATAGGAATATTTTTGTAAAGAGAAGAATATTCTATTTAAAAGAGGGTGACTTAATTGTTTTTGATCAGGTAAAGTGTAGTGGAAATCATCAAGTTAAAATGGAATTGTTGGCTGAAGGTATTAATAGAAAAAATTTCTTAACTAATAAACAATACATGTTGGAAGATGGTGGATATTTTTCTCCAGAATATAATAAATTAGATAGTTGCCTAAAGGTAAAGATTTCCGAGAATTTTACTGATACTTATACTCAATGTATGGTATTTGGAAATGTTGAAGATTACGAATTTGTTAAGGTAAAAAGAAATAAAGAATATTTAAGTGATAAACAAGCTTTAGCTATTAGGAATAAAAATGAAATTATTGTAAATGTTTTTGAAGAGATTACTGATTCTCCAAGAGTGTTCAATGTAGAGGGAATCAAATTTCATGCTAGAGCAATTGTTTTAAATGGACAGCAAGATTTAGATATATATAGATAGGAGATTGAATGATTGGGTTAATTGTAACAGGTCATGGACAGTATGCGTCTGGACTTAAAAGTGGTTTAAATTTAGTGGTTGGAGATCTTGCCAATGTAAGAGCCATAGATTTCGAGGGAGACAGGGTTGAGGCATATAAAGTTAAATTAAAAGAAATTATTTCAGAAATGCTAGAAAAATATGATTCATTAGCTATTGCCACAGATATTGCAGGAGGAACTCCTTATAATACTGCGGTTACTTTAACTAATGAAGATCAAAGAGTTATGGTATTTTCAGGTCTTAACTTCCAACTAGCCTATGAACTTTCCAATTTAGAAAGTGATGTAAAATCATACGCCGACGAAGCTATAAAAGTTGCCAAAGATGGAATTTCATATTTTGTTATGAATTACGATGACGAAGATACAAGTTTTGAGGGTGGAATTTAGGATGATAAAAAGGATGCGAATTGAATTTTTCGCATCCTTTTTAAGTGCGCTCGGCATGAGCATATTCTAACAGGTGCAAGTCCTAAGTGTGCCCGGTAGTGGGAAACACATAGCCAAAGGCAAGGGTGTCCATCGTGAGGTGGAATCTGAAGGAAGCCCTAGGCAAACTCTTGGTCTGACGAACAGAAATCACATAAGGCAGTTACGTAGGATAAGCTTGCTTAACAAAGTAAAGTCCAATAACTACACGGAATACGTAAATGTAAATGTGGCAGATATATGAGGGGAAAGAATATGTTCTTACCCGAGGAGGTCTCATAGGCGACTTAGTAGTAACAACGAACTATGAGAAGTCAGCAGAAGTCATAGTACTAGCTAAAACTAGGAAGGACCGAACTACAGGAGGTATAAATTTATGAAAGAAACTAATCATGACAAAGACTGTAGAAAATCAACCAGACTAATCAAAGATAACTCAGAAAGTGAAAATAAATTAGCTGGACACAGTCATGATAAGATTAACTCAAAAGAAAATACCAAAAATGAACTAATTGAAAAAATACTCCATCGAAACAACCTAAACGAAGCCTTTAAAAGAGTAAAATCCAATAAAGGTTCAGCAGGAATAGATGGAATATCAACAGAAGAACTCCTAGAACATCTAAAAGAAAACAAAGATAAAATACTAGGACAAATAAGAGCAAGGAAATACAAGCCAAAACCAGTAAAAAGGGTACAAATACCAAAATCAAATGGTAAGAAACGAAATCTAGGAATACCCACAACAACAGATAGGGTAATACAACAAGCAATAGCACAAATACTAAGCCCCATCTATGAAAATAAATTCTCAGAAAACAGCTATGGATTTAGACCAAATAGAAGTGCACACGATGCCTTAAAAAGGATAAAAGAAATAGCAGATGAAGGATACACATGGGTAGTAGATTTAGACCTAGAAAAATACTTCGACACAGTAAACCAATCCAAACTAATACAAATCCTATCAGAAGAAATAAAAGATGGAGATGTAATATCCTTAATACACAAATATCTAAAATCAGGAATAATGATAGATGGAATAAAAGTAAAATCAGACAAAGGCGTACCACAAGGTGGGCCCCTAAGTCCACTACTCGCAAACATCTACCTAAATGAAGCTGATCAAGAACTTGAAAAATGGGGATACAAATTTGTAAGATATGCAGACGACATGCTAATATTCGCAAGAAATAGGAAAGCAGCCGAAAGATACTACAAAAGAGTCAAAAATCTGTTAGAAGGAAAATTAAAACTTAAAGTAAACGAGGAAAAGACCTCAATAAGAAAATTAAGTCAAACAAAATATCTAGGATATGGATTTTATCATAATAATGGAACCCAATTAAAAGTACACAAAGAAAGCCTAAAGAAACTAAAGGCAAAACTAAAAGCGGTAACAAGCAGAAGTAATGCACTAGGCTATAGGCAAAGAAGAATAAAAATCAACCAAATCGCAAGAGGATGGATTCAATATTTCAAACTTGCAAATATGAGAAAACACCTTCAAATTTTAGACGAATGGTTAAGAAGAAGAATCAGAATGTGTGCGTGGAAAGGCTGGAAGAAAGTAAAAACCAAATTTACAAATCTAGTAAAATTAGGAATAGCAAAATTCCAAGCTTGGCAATGGGCAAATACACGCAAATCATATTGGAGAATAGCAAAAAGTCCAATACTAAACAGAGCTCTTAACAACAAAAGAATAGCTGAGAGGGGATATGTATCCCTAGTCAGCTATTACAATAAAGTTCAAATTAAACTGTAGAACCGCCGTATACGGAACCGTACGTACGGTGGTGTGAGAGGTCGGTAAATGAAATAATCATTTACCTCCTACTCGATGGCTAATCATACATTTCCAAAAGCTTCTCTAGGACTTTAATTTTTTCTCTTATATCAAGTCCTTCGTCGGTGTCTTTTTTTAGCATTCTTGGAAGGAGGATTTCTACTTCTTTTATATTAGGGGTGTAGCTTGATACCTTGTCTGTGATTGATTCGTAGCTTTTGTGCTCGGCTAGGGCTACGTGGTGGGAGTTAAACATCAAGGTGTAGCCTGCTATTCCAGTTTTAGCTTGGTAAGGTTTGGATATTCCACCATCTATTACATAGAGCTTGCCCCCTCCCTTGATTGGGCTATCTCCTTTTTTGACTTTTACTGGAACATGGCCATTTATTATCCTTCTTCTTTCACTTGTAATCTCGAATTCATCTAGGATCATATCTACTATTTCTTCCTTCTCAGAAAGCTTGTAGTAAGGGTTGTAGACTTCTCTTCTTAGGTCTTTATCATCTACGAAGAGATTTTCGAAGTAGGAGTATTGGCTCTTGCCGAAAATTGGGGAGTATCTACCGTTTATCAGATACCACATGACATCTTTGGCGAAGATTGAATTGGTAAAGTAAGCATCACGGGCAACCTTATCAAAGGCATCCATAAGCATTCTTCCCGAATATTTCTTCCCCTTTATTTCTATTTCTTGGAATTTTCCGTCTTCTGTTAGGGGGATGCAGCCATGAAAGAGTAGAGAGCCGTTTTCTGTCTTATACATTGATCCATTTTTGTAGAGAAACCTCATATGGCGGTTGAGTCTGTTGGCCTTGATGAAGTCACTTTTTAGGATGTCTATGATAAATTTTTCGGCATCTGTTAGTTTGAGCGGGTCTTTTGGGTCTATGGTAGGGAAGTTGGTATCCTTGAGTGGGACATTTTTGTAGGTCATTTTCTCAAAATCAATGAATTTGAGGAAGTTTCTATCATCTACATTAAACTCAGGATTTCTAGCTATGAGGGCTCCGTCTAGTTTGAATCTTATGATAGAAATAGCCTTATACATCTTGGCTGCTACTTCACCACTTACATTATCGTAGATATTTTTATCGAAAATCCTAGGAATAAAGAGCTCGCATGGGTCGTCCTTGTAGGTGTGAATTGCAAATTCATAGAGAGGCCTTAGGTTTATTCCGTAGCCGTCTTCTAACATATCGAAGTTGTTGTATGAGATGGCATTGGCAACACAGGCAGCTATTAGAGCTTCATTTCCGCTGGCTGCTCCCATCCAGGCGATGTCGTGGTTGCCCCATTGGATGTCGACGTTAGGGAAGGTTAAAAGCTCGTCCATTATTATGTGTGGGGAAGGGCCCCTGTCGTAGATATCCCCGACTATATGGAGTTTGTCTACAGAGACCCTTTGGATAAGTCTTGCAAGAGCTATGATAAATTCCCTAGCAGAGTCGTATTTTACTATGTTTGCTATAAGGGACTCGTAATATTCTTTCTTGTTAAATTCAGAATCGTTGGTATATAGAAGCTCGTCAATGATATTTGTATATGAGCCTGTAAACTTGCTTTTGACATAGGCCTTTGGGTATTTGGTAGATACGAATCTAAATAGGTTGATTAACCTGTGGATAGTGATAGTTAGATAGTCTTCTGTCAATAAATCGTTTTCAGAAAGGTCCTTAAGAACGTGGACCGGATCGTAAATCAGCTCGGCTAATTCGTCTTGGTCTTCTTTAATCAAGGTATCGCCAAATAACTTCGCAATCTTATCTCTAATGTTTCCTGATGCAGACCTTAATAGATGAAGGAAGGCCTCGCTTTCTCCATGGATGTCGGAGAAAAAATATTCCGTGCCCTTAGGTAGGTAGAGCTTGGAGTTAAGTGAAATTAACTCGTCTTTTATATCGGATTTTTTGGGATAGATGTCTTTTAATAATTTCAAGTAATTTTTGTCCATAATACTCCTCATTTCTTCTTATATCTTATATACCCAAAATAAAAATGGCTAAGCTTAGTCTAGGGACTCTTCTATCTTTCCTTCTTTGGATAAGATAATAGTCTCTCCTAGCTTTAAGCTTGCCATTTATTTTACTCTTCGGTATCTATATCTTTATCATCCTCACTAGGAGGATCTGTTTGATCGAGTTTTTCTAAGGCTTCTTTATCTTTTAATTCGTCTAGATTATCCTTATTTTCCTCTGGATCAACCAACTTTGTCTCTTCTATTTGATCTTCTTTTATAGCTTCATCTTCCTTTTTGCTTGCGAAGTCAAGAGAGTAAACTTTGTTATTTGCCCCAGTATTTTCCTTTTTAATATCTTGATTTGATATTTCTTCTAGGTCCTTTTCCTTGATTACTCCTTTATCCTTTTTTCTAATCTTTGTAGGTTTTTTTGATTGGCCTTGTATATTATAGTAACCCTTACCCTTCGTAGCCATTGCCATAATTTGTGAAAGGATTATAAGCACGTTTAGGACAAGTGGTATTAGTATAAGTCTTTCTCTAACAAAGAATAGGATTAGTAAGTCTATTACAACAAAGAGAGTAGCGAAAAATATATTTGATATTATCTTTACTCCGAACTTACCAGAGTTAAAAATATTTCTCGTAATCTGTAAGTTTAGTAAAAATAAGGATATGAGCACTATTAGGGCAAAGGGCTTTGCAAAGCCAAGCGAAATACCTGATAGGCCAATTATATCAAGGAAGCTTGCCAAAAGCTTCTTGTCGACAAAGCCTGCAAAAATTGCCGCAAAAGCAAATAGTATTGTAATTATTGATCTGAATATGCCGCTTATGGTGGTTAAAAATCTTGTAGTTTTTTTCATAATGCCTCCGTTTATATTATTATAGCATAAATAATAGATTTGTTTCTAGCTTTTATTAGAGTATAATAAGCCCAAAGATTTGTTTAAGTTAAGGAGGTCTATATGTTATTTGATGAAGTAATAGATAAAAGATATTCTGAAAGAAAATATTCTTCCAAAATACCTGATGACGAGTCAATTGAAAAGCTCCTAGAAGCTGCTAGGAAGGCTCCGATTGCAAATGGCCAGTACGATATGTGTAGGCTAACAGTCGTTAAGGATAAAAATCTCATGCAAGATTTCGTAAAGGAATATCAGGAAAAGACAGGAAAGAGCAAGGATCCGCTCTATCAAGCACCAGTATTTATTATCTTTTCATCAAGTAAGGATACATCGGCCCGTTTTGAAGATGCAGGTTGCGTTATAGAAAATATTTCCCTTAAAGCGACAGAGATGGGACTAGGCTCTTGCTATATAAGAGGAAGCGTAAATGCCCTGGGCAAGGATGCAGCTTACATCAAAAGCCTTAACTTAGATGAAGGATTCTACCCTGTAAGCGGGGTTATAGTTGGTTATCCTGATGGTGAAAGTAGTGTGCGCGAGCATGATATAGGGACCAATTATATTAATTGAGAAGCTTTATAAAGAAAGAAAATATTTTTGAGAAAAAGAAAGGAAATCTCGACAAAGGACTTGTATGGTTGATTATTTTATGGTATAATTAACAATTGCTAGAAATCTATAAATCGAGATTTTTTTATTTTTTTAACGAGTTTTTGAAGATGCTTTTTAGATAGAGAAAAGCCCATGAAACAGACAAGGAGTAATGATTAATGGCCCAATTCCATGAACAAATGTATGGAAGAACAAAGAGAAAGAGTTTTTCCAAATTTCCTCAAGTATTAGATTTACCAAATTTATTGAAAGTTCAAAAAGATTCTTACGAATGGTTCCTTAAAGAAGGTTTGGGAGAAATCCTAGAAGATATTTCTCCAATCGAAGATTACAACGGCAACCTAATTCTAGAATTTATCGGTTATGAATTTGACGAAGAAACAAAATATTCAGTAAAAGAATCCAAATACAAGGATGCGACCTACGCAAGAGACCTAAAGGTTAAAGCAAGGCTTATAAACAAGGAGACAGAAGAAGTTAAAGAGCAAGAAGTCTTTATGGGAGACTTCCCAATGATGACAGATTCTGCTACCTTTGTTATAAATGGTGCAGAAAGAGTTATAGTAAGCCAGTTAGTTAGATCTCCTGGTGTTTATTATGCAGAAGAAACTGACAAGAGCGGTGATAAGATGTATTCTTCAACTGTCATCCCTAACCGTGGTGCTTGGATAGAGTTTGATACAGATGCAAGCCACACAGTAAATGTTAGACTTGACAGAACGAGAAAGCTACCTGCGACAACTCTTGTTCGTGCACTTTTATTTGAAACAGACGAAGAAATCATCAATGCTATCGGAGATACCAAACATTTGAGAAATACCCTCGAGAAGGAAAACTCAGAGACCGCTGATGAAGCTTTGATAGAGATCTACAGAAAATTAAAACCAGGTGACCCTGCAAGCGTTGAGTCAGCAACAAACTTAATCAACAATCTCCTATTCGATGATAGAAGATATGATCTTGCTAAGGTTGGAAGATATAAATACAATCTTAAGCTTGCCCTAGCAGATAGAATCGAAGGACTGGTAGCTAAGGATGATGTTATAGATCCAGAAACTGGTGAAGTTTTCGTATCAGCTGGAGATAAAATTGACGAAGAGACAGCCAAAGCTATAGAAAACGCTGGTATTGTTACAGTTGATGTAATCAAAAAGGACGAATACGAAGAAGATAAGACTCTTAGGATAGTTGGAAATAACTTCGTTGACCTTAACTCATTTGAAGAACTAAAAGATGTCGATATAAGAGTTGATGACTTCAGTGAAAAAGTATACTTCCCTGTGATGAAAGAGATAATCGAAGAGGCAGAAAGCCCTGAAGAGATCAAATCTCTAATGGAAAGAAGAAAGAAAGAACTTTCTCCAAAACACATCACCAAGGCTGATATACTTGCTATAGTTAACTACCAATTCAACCTCTTTGAAGGAATTGGATATGTTGATGATATCGACCACTTAGGTAACAGACGTGTTAGAGGAGTAGGAGAGCTTCTACAAAACCAATTCAGAGTAGGACTTGCTAGGATGGAAAGAGTTGTTCGTGAGAGAATGACAACCCAAGATCCTGACCTTGCAACTCCTCAAGGCCTAATCAACATCAAGCCAGTAACAGCTGTAATCAAAGAATTCTTTGGTTCATCCCAACTTTCCCAATTTATGGACCAAACCAACCCAATGAGTGAGCTAACTCACAAGAGAAGACTATCTGCTCTTGGACCAGGTGGTTTGTCAAGAGATAGGGCGGGAGTTGAAGTTCGTGACGTACACGATTCCCACTACGGAAGAATCTGTCCAATAGAAACTCCAGAAGGACCAAACATCGGACTAATCACTTCCCTTACAACTTATGCTAGAGTTAATAAATACGGATTTATAGAAACACCTTACAGGGTTGTTAAAGAAGGCGGTTATGTATCTGATGAGATCGACTACCTAACAGCAGATGTAGAAGATAACTTCATTATAGCCCAAGCCAATGAGCCACTTGATGAAGATGATAGATTCGTAAATGAGAGAGTATCAGGACGTGGTCTAAAGGGTGAGAATGATATATACCCAAGGGAGAAAATCCAATACATGGACGTATCTCCTCAACAGATAGTTTCTGTCGGAGCAAGTTTAATACCATTCCTTGAAAACGACGACTCAACCCGTGCCCTAATGGGTGCCAACATGCAACGTCAGGCAGTTCCACTCATAAAGAGTGAAGCGCCAATAGTTGCTACAGGTATAGAGCATAGAGCAGCCAAGGACTCAGGTGTTTGTGTTGTATCTAGGTCAAAGGGAGAGGTTGTTTATGTCGGAGATGATCACATCAAGGTCAAAAGAGCGAGCGACGGCGAAATAGAAGACTACGAACTACTTAAATTTGAAAGAGCCAACCAAGGAACTACAATCAACCAAAGACCAATTGTCAAAAGAGGAGATAAGGTTGAGGCAAATGAAATCCTTGCAGATGGACCATCTACAGACAATGGAGAACTAGCCCTAGGTAAAAACATCCTTATAGCCTTTACAACATGGGAAGGATACAACTTCGAGGATGCTATGCTTCTTAACGAAGAGCTTGTAATGGACGATGTACTAACATCAGTGCATATAGAAGAGCATGAGTGTGAAGCAAGAGAAACTAAGCTTGGAGCAGAAGAGATTACCAAGGATATACCAAATGTCGGAGAAGATATGAAAAAAGATCTCGACGAAAATGGTATTATTAGAATCGGTGCAGAAGTTAAAAGCGGAGATATCCTTGTAGGTAAGGTATCACCAAAGGGAGAAACAGAGCTATCTCCAGAAGAAAGACTTCTACGTGCAATCTTCGGTGAAAAAGCAAGAGAGGTACGTGATACTTCCCTTAAGGTTCCACACGGAGAAAGCGGAATAGTAGTAGACGTCAAAGAATACAACAAGAAAGACGGGG
The DNA here is from genome assembly GCF_900290195.1 of Anaerococcus marasmi. Lineage (GTDB taxonomy): Bacteria > Bacillota > Clostridia > Tissierellales > Peptoniphilaceae > Anaerococcus > Anaerococcus marasmi. The sequence continues at coordinate 25,829 of NZ_OLMF01000005.1, forward strand.
ACGAACTAGCTCCAGGTGTAAACAAGGTAATAAGAGTCTATGTAGCTGCCAAGAGAAAAATCATGGTGGGAGATAAGATGTGCGGTCGTCACGGTAACAAGGGTGTCGTTTCAAGAATTCTTCCAAGAGAAGACATGCCATTCCTTCCGGACGGAACACCTCTACAAATCTGTCTGAACCCACTTGGTATTCCAAGCCGTATGAACCTTGGACAGGTATTAGAAGTACACATGGGTCTTGCAGCAAGAACAATGGGCTGGAAGATTGCTACACCAGTATTTGATGGTGCACTCGATACAGAAATTGAAGAAGTCCTAGAAGAAGCTAAAAAGACAGCTCCATATGTAAACAAGACAGGAAAAATAACTCTTCGTGATGGTAGAACAGGCCTTCCATTCGAAAACCCAGTAACTGTTGGAGTAATGTATATGCTTAAGCTCCACCACATGGTAGAAGAGAAGATCCACGCAAGATCTATTGGACCTTACTCACTAGTAACCCAACAACCTCTAGGTGGTAAGGCACAATTTGGTGGACAAAGATTCGGAGAGATGGAAGTTTGGGCCCTAGAAGCCTACGGTGCAAGCCACACCCTACAAGAAATCCTAACAGTTAAGTCAGATGACGTTACAGGAAGGGTTAAGACCTATGAATCAATAGTTAAGGGTGAAAATATTCCTGAACCAGGTACACCAGAATCCTTCAAGGTTCTAGTAAAGGAACTTCAATCCCTTGCCCTAGATGTAGAACTACTCGATGAAGAAGGCGAAGTAATCGAACTTAAGGAAAACATCGACGAACAAGATAGGTTTAGCCAAGTTGACAAGATCGATGCTTCTAAGGTTAAAAGTCTAACTAGAGCCCTAAACAAGGACCCAGAGACTAAGACTAAGGTTACAAGCAAGGCTAAAAGCGAAGATACAGCAGAAGAGAATATAGAAGAATAGGGGAGTAAATGAGCGAACTAAACCAATTTGATGGGATGAGGATGAAAATCGCATCCGCTGAAAAAATCAGATCATGGTCTCACGGCGAAGTTAAAAAGCCAGAGACAATCAACTATAGAACCCTAAAACCAGAAAAGGACGGACTTTTCTGTGAGAAAATATTTGGACCAACTAAAGACTACGAATGTTCTTGTGGTAAATACAAGAGAATCAGATACAAGGGCGTAGTTTGTGAAAAGTGTGGGGTAGAAGTAACAAAGTCCAAGGTACGTCGTGAAAGAATGGGCCATATCGAGCTTGCAGCTCCAGTAAGCCATATTTGGTATTTCAAGGGAATTCCATCCAAGATGGGACTTCTCCTTGACATGAGCCCAAGAGTACTTGAGAAAATCCTATACTTTGCTTCATATGTTGTAATCAATCCTGGTTCAACAGATCTTATGGAAAAGCAAGAAATCTCTGAAAATGAATACCAAGACGTCCTAGAAGCCTACCCAGATGATACAGAATTTAAGGCTGCTATGGGAGCTGAGGCTGTAAAGGAGCTTCTAGCTAACGTAGATCTTAAGAGGGAATACGAGCTTCTCCTAAAAGAACTTGACGAATCAACTGGACAAAAAAAGGTAAGAGTTTCAAGAAGACTAGAAGTAGTAGATGCCTTCCTTACAAGCGGCAACAAGCCAGAATGGATGATACTAGACGTCCTTCCAGTAATGCCACCAGAATTAAGACCAATGGTCCAACTTGAAGGTGGAAGATTTGCTACAAGTGACTTAAACGACCTTTATAGACGTGTTATCAATAGAAACAACAGACTAAAAAGACTCCTAGATATAGGTGCTCCTGAAATCATCGTTCGTAACGAGAAAAGAATGCTTCAAGAAGCAGTCGATGCCCTAATCGATAACGGAAGACGTGGACGAGCTGTAACTGGAGCATCCAATAGAAACATGAAGTCCCTATCTGACCTACTTAAGGGTAAGAGTGGTAGATTTAGACAAAACCTTCTAGGTAAGAGAGTTGACTATTCAGGTCGTTCTGTAATCGTAGTAGGACCTGACCTTAAGTTTAACCAATGTGGACTTCCACAAGAGATGGCACTTGAACTTTTTAAACCATTTATCATGAACAAGGTAGTAGACTGTGGAATGGCCCACAACCTAAAATCTGCCAAGAAAATGGTAGAGAAAAAAGACCCAAGAGTCTACGAAATCCTTGAAGAAGTAATCAAAGACCACCCAGTTTTACTAAACCGTGCCCCTACACTTCACAGACTTGGTATCCAAGCCTTTGAACCAAAACTTGTAGCAGGTAAGGCGATGAAGCTTCATCCACTGGCATGTAACGCCTTTAACGCCGACTTCGACGGTGACCAAATGGCTATCCACTTGCCACTATCTAACGAGGCTCAAATCGAAGCAAGACTACTTATGATGTCAACTAACAACATCCTAGGTCTTAAAGATGGTAAGCCAATTACAACTCCTTCCCAAGATATGGTACTAGGAGCTTATTACCTAACTACTATCAAAAAAGGCGCTAAGGGTGAGGATATGGTTTTTGAATCATACGATGAGATGATGAAAGCCCTAGAAGCAGGATATGTAGAATACCAAGCGAAAGTTAAGGTAAGAGTTAAAAAGAGTAAGGACGATCCAGGTAAGATCGTAGAATCTTCTGTCGGTAGATTTATCTATAACTCAGGAATCCCACAAGATTTAGGTTATGTAAATAGAAAAAAAGATCCATACTCACTAGAAATCAACACAGTAGTAGATTCTGGAACTCTAAAAGATATTGTAGATAAGTGCTTTAGAAAACACGGTAATATCAAGACTGCAGAAGTACTTGACTACATCAAACAAACAGGATATAAATACTCAACCCTATCAGGACTTACAGTATCCATGTCAGACGTAAACATCCCAAAAGAGAAATGGGATCTTATAGCTCATGCTGATTCTGAAGTTGATAGATACGACAAGCTCTACAGAAGAGGTCTGATAACAGATCAAGAAAGATACGAAAAAGTTATAGACATCTGGGGTAAGACCACAAACGATGTAACAGAAGCCCTACTTACAGAGCTTAAGTCAGATAACAACATCAAGATATTTGCCGATTCAGGTGCCCGTGGTTCTACTAACCAAATCAGACAGCTAGGCGGAATGCGTGGACTTATGAGTCAGGCCGATGGTAAGATTATAGAAATTCCTATCAAGGCGAACTTTAGGGAAGGACTTTCAGTACAAGAGTACTTTATCTCAACCCACGGTTCACGTAAGGGTCTAACGGATACCGCCCTTAGGACAGCCGACTCAGGATATCTAACTAGAAGAATGGTAGATATTTCCCAAGACGTTATAGTTACAGAAGATGACTGCCATACAGATGGATACGTCGTAGCCCACGAGTTTAAGGACGGAAATGAACTTATAGAAAATCTACAGACAAGAATTATCGGTAGAACATCTTTCGAAGAAATCAAAGATGAAAGTGGCGAAGTTATAGTTCACAAGGACGAGCTAATAGATGAAGACATGGCTGATAAGATAATCGATGCAGGTATCAAGGAAGTTAAACTTCGTTCAGTTCTCGAATGTAAGGCAAAGCACGGAGTATGTGCAGCATGCTACGGTAGAAACCTTGCTACAGGCAAACACGTAAATGCAGGTGAGGCTGTAGGAATTATCGCTGCCCAATCAATCGGTGAGCCTGGTACTCAGCTAACCATGAGAACCTTCCACTCCGGTGGTATCGCAGGCGTTGGAATCACCCAAGGTCTTCCAAGAGTTGAGGAGTTATTCGAAGCGAGAAAGCCAAAAGGACTTGCCTACATCGCAGAAAACTCCGGTACAGTAAGTCTTATTCAAAACGAAAAGAAGACAGACGTAGAAATCCTATCAGACGATGGATTTGCCAAGAAATACAACATCCCATTCGGATCTAGAATCCTTGTAAGAGATGGCGATGTGGTAAGAAAGGGTGACCAACTAACAGAAGGATCCCTTGATCCACACGATGTATTGAAGGTTCTAGGCAAAGTTGGAGTCCAAGATTACATCACAAAAGAAGTCCAAAAAGTATACAGACTTCAAGGTGTAGAGATCGACGACAGACACATAGAAGTTATAGCCCGTCAAATGCTTAAGAAAGTAAAGATTGAAGAGGCTGGAGATACAGAGTTCCTCCCAGGCTCCCTTCAAGATAGACGTGAAGTCGATATAGAAAACGAAAAGATGATAGAAGAAGGAAAAGAAGCAGCGACATATAGTCAAGAACTCCTTGGAATCACCAAGGCTTCCCTTGCTACAGAAAGCTGGCTATCAGCAGCATCCTTCCAAGAAACAACCAGAGTCCTAACAGACGCCTCAATTAAGGGCAAGGTCGATGACCTCAAGGGACTAAAGGAAAATATCATCATAGGTAAGCTAATCCCAGCAGGTACTGGACTTAAGACTTACAATGACGTAGAAATCGACTACGAAACAAAAGAAGCAGAAGATGCACAAATAGCAATGAATATAGAAGCTATAGAAAAAGAAGCTGAAAGCGAAGAAGCTACACAAAAATAAAACTAAGGCCCGAGCAATCGGGCTTTTCTTGTGGGCAAATTTATTTTTCTTTGTTTAGTAGCGATATACAGATGAGTTTATCTAATTATATTGAATATGATAGCTTTATGAATTGAGTTTCCTGACTATAATTTGAGAGAATTAAAAATTTCAATTGTCAAGTTAACTTAGACAGAATACACTAAATTCATAAATTCTTCTAACGGTGTTTTTTAATTCAAGAATTTTCTTGGGATATTGTTTCTGTAGCTAGCTATAGAAACAATATCCTATAATCACAATGATAAGAATTTATAAATGATTGAATATAGCTGTAGATAATTTGCAGTTATATACATTAGGTCTAAAGGATATTTATTATATTAGTACAGGAAGATGAGTGCTTAGGTAAAGAAAGCTTCTTATTTTATATGGATTTTCAAAAATTCTATATTTTATGGACAGATAAGGGAATAATTATAATAATAAGGAGGTCCAATGAGAAGAGATGAAATAGAAAAAATAAATAGACAAAGAGATGATTTTCTTAGGGCTATCAAAGAATCTGACATTGATTACATAAAAGAATTTTTTCCTAAGGTTAAGCTTATTTTTACAGGAGAAGAGCTTGGAATAAGAGGCAGGGTAATCAAAGACCCACTTAGAAGTCTAAAAAATATCAGCTTATCTTACAATACCCTTTATTTTATAACTGCCTTAAATGGCGGGATGGATCCGCTCATTGGTCACTATATGGCAGAAAAATATGCTATTTTAATTGAATACGTTGATAATGAAGACGACTTACGGAGTATACACGAAGAAATGCTATATAACTATGCTTCTAGGGAAAATAGGCTTCATAATAAGGGTCTTGACACATTATCTAGAAAGATAAATGCCTACATAGACAATAATTTTATGGAAGATATAAATAATGATAGCATATCAACCCATTTTAATATATCCAAGGAACACATGATGAGGACTTATAAAAAGGAGACGGGTGATACTATAAATAATTATTTAGTTACAAAAAGAATAAATGAGGCCAAAGAACTTCTCCTATTATCTGACCTATCAATGACAGAGATAGCTTTCAGAGTTGGCTTTAAAAATTCTCAATATTTTTCTAATTCTTTCAAGAAAAATACAGGTTTTTCGCCAAAAAACTACAGAAAATCAAAAAAAAATCATTAATTTATAAAAAACAGTCATTTTATTAGAAGAATTAAGCTGGGAAAACCTATATCATATAAGTATAAGTTTATTTTTTAACTAATGAGATTTTAAAGGAGGAAGAGATGAAGGTTTTAGGACCGATAGAAGTAACAGAAAATTCTCACCCATTTTCGTCTATGAAATTTGCACGAAAAGTGATAAATGTAGAAGATTATGGTTTTGTAGAAGAAGAGTATTTTATTTCGGATTTTGCTAATGTATATGATTTTGATGAAGAAAAAGAAAAAGTTTTCAAATATCAGGAAAACATTCCCTACACTACTAGAATTCTAGTTAGAAAACCTATTGCAAAAGAAGACTTCACCGGCAGATGTTACATAGATATAATGAATGCCTCTAATAATTATGACATAGAGGATTTATGGAGAAGATCATATCTTCATATTATGGAAAATAACCATATGTATATAGGAGTTACATCCAAGCCTACAAATATACTATCCCTAAAGAATTTTGACCTTGATAGGTATAGGTCCCTATCAATGCCATCTAAGAATCCAGGTCCTCAGCCAGCAGTTTTAGATCCTAGGACAGGGTCCATAGATGGTTGTGAAGACGGCCTTATTTGGGATATTCTCTATCAAGTAGGAAGAGAAGCTAAAATAAATCCTAAAAGTTTTTGTGGTAATCTAGATGTAAAATACCTTTACTTAAGTGGACAAAGCCAGTCAGGTATGTATCTAAACACCTATGTCAATTTCATGCACAATTATTATAAGGATCAAGGATACGAGAAAGTATATGATGGCTACCTATCCTTAGCTTCTGGAGGATTGACTAGAGCCTTAAGACAAGATCCTGAGGAAAAACTAAACTTTGCCATAAGACCTAGCCGTGAAGAAGAAATAGATGTACCAGTCATTACCTTTAATACTGAATGCGATTACTACTTGTTTGGGTCAATTGGAGATGGCTTAGTAAAGACAAAGAATGAAAATTCGCCTAGCAATAAGAGAAGGTATTATGACATGACAGGATCAGCCCACACAGATGCAGCAAGTCCTCTAGTGCCAACCAATGATGAGATTGAAAAAACCAAGTGTCCACCAAGGATTTTAGATAATGAGTATGATTTTAGGTTAAATGATTTGAAGTTTGACTATTATATCAATGCCATGCTTGATAGGTTCCATGAATGGGCGCAAGGTAAAAATCCACCACAAATAATAGATCCAATCGACTTTGAAAAGAAGGATGAATATGGCCACCATCTAGGAGGCTTAAGGTCTATTTATCTGATGGTACCAAAAGCCTCTTACCAGGCTTGTGACTTCCCTGGATCAACAAATGGAAAGATGGAATTTTTTTCTAAGGAAAAAATGCAAGAAATTTATGGAAGCTTCGAAAATTATTTAGAAAAATTTAAAGAAGTAGCCAAAGCTCAAGTCAAGGAAGGTCTTTTGACAGAAAATGATGCAAAAAGAGCTATTGACTGGGCAGAAAATGTAAATGAGTAAGAAGAGGAGAACTTATGAAAACAAGAGAATTTAGACCTTTTAGTAAAAAGGATCAGATAGGATATATAGCAGGAGATATGGCAGGTTCCTTTGTAAACCTAACCATGGATGCCTTCTTCCTAGTATTTTGTACTTATGTATTAAAGGTAGACCCAAAATTCATGTCTGGTCTATTCCTATTTGCTAGACTTTTTGATGCAGTAAACGACCCGCTTATAGGATCATTGCCAGATAGGTTTTCTATCGGAAAGAGCGGAGATAAATTTAAACCTTTTATTAAAATCGCCATGTGGCCATTAGCTATATCCATTCTTTTAGGATTTTTTGATGTTACAAGATTAGGATTTTCGACAACAGCGACCCATATTTGGGTAGCCTTCACCTATATTCTTTATGGAATGAGTTATACAGGTACATCCATGCCATTTGGAGCTATGGCTACAGTAGTAACTCTTGATCCAACAGAAAGATCAAAGCTATCTGCAGCTAGAGCCATCGGTGGAACAGCAATCGGATATGGATTTTTATCTATAATTCCAATGTTTATTTGGGATGCTAATAAGAACCCAAATCCAAGCGGCTACACAATAGTATCAATAATAGCAGCCTTAGGTTGTATAATCTGCTACTACATCCTTTGCTCCCTAACCCAAGAAAGATATGCCCACCTAGCTCACAAGGCAAATGATGGCAAGGCTGATTATTCATTTAAAGAAGTTATAGGACAAGCCTTTAAAAATAGAGCGATGATCGGCATCATGTTTGCTTCAATCGGATCACTAATTTATATAACAGGAAATTCTCAATTTGGTGGTTTTATCTTTAAGGAATTCTACCAAGCACCAAAGATGCAATCAGTTGCCATGTATGTACAATTACCAGTAACAATTGCAATGTTCTTCGTAGTACCAAGGATGCAGGCGAAAATTGGAAAGAGAAATCTCCTCCTAGCTATGCTTACATGGAACCTTGCCCTATCCCTATTTTTATTCCTAAAACCACTTGAAAATGTAATGGCCTACATCATCCTAAACGCCCTTGCAAACCTCGGTCAGGTTACTTTTATAATGGTGGTTTGGGCTTTTGTAGCAGATGCTATCGACTATCACGAATATAAATTTAATTCAAGAAACGATGGAACCCTTTATTCTATTTATACCTTTGCTAGAAAAATTGGCTCAACTCTTGCAAGTTTTGGAGCAACAGCTGCTCTTGCTGCAATAGGATTTATAGCAACGGCTGAAACCCAAAGCCCAGAAACCATATCTGCAATCAGGTATTTAGGTACATCTATACCACTTATAGCCTGCATAATACAAATAATTGGCATGAAATTTATTTGGAATTTGACTAGGGAAGATTCAGAACAAATAACAAAGGCTTTAAGAGAGGCAGAATGAAAAAAATAGATATCCATGTCCACTGTTCCAAGGACGCTGGACATCAGATAAATGGCCAAAAACTGATAAACAAGGACCAAATGATAAAATCAATGGGAAAAAGGGGGATAGATAAATCTGTCCTCATGTCCTCCTCAGCTAAAGATTCAGATCTACTATCAAATGATGAACTTAGGCAAATTTGCCAAGAGTCTGATAGGTTCTACTATATGTCTATGGTTAATTTTGAACAAGATATTAACAAGCAGTTAAAAAGAGAAAAGGACCTAGGCTCGATTGGCCTTGGAGAACTTGTTTACAACAAAGCCTTCAATAGTCCTGAAATTTTTAAGATTTTACAAGCAGCTGAAAAATTAGAAATGCCAGTTTTATTTCACTTAAGTCCACAAATTGGTAAATACTATGGAGTTTATGATTTAAAAGGCCTGCCTTACCTGGAAGAAGCCCTTAAAAGATTTGAAAATCTAATCTTTATAGGCCATTCTCAAGCCTTTTGGTGTGAGATTTCAAAGTATGATGACAAGGACCCTGACTTCAGAGATTCTTATCCCAAAGGGCCAGTCGATGAAGGTAGGATAGGTAAACTTATGAGAAAATATCCGAACCTCTATGCAGACTTATCTGCTAACAGTGGAGCTAATGCTATCATGAGAGATAAAGACTATGGTATATCTTTTATCAAAGAATTTTCAGATAGGTTATTTTTTGGAACAGACACCTTTAATAAGGACCAAGAATTCCCACTAGATTCCTACCTTGAAAAGCTAGGTCAAGAAGGAGTAATAGATAAAGAAGATTTGGAAAAAATTTATTATAAAAATTTTGAAAGAGTTTTTAAAATTAATGAATAATAAGGGACTTATGGAAGTCTTAGGAAAGAAAAGCGGCTGTTGCAGAAGTCCAAATATAGAGAAAAGACGAGGAAACTAAACAACCTCGTCTTTTTAAAATATTTTAATTGTCAAATTAACCTAGACAGAATATACTAAATTCATAAATTCTTCTAACGGTGTTTTTTAATTCAAGAATTTTCTTGGGATATTGTTTCTATAGCTAGCTACAGAAACAATATCCTTTTCACACATTAGCCTAAAGTCAGTTTGTTTTGGTAATCCATCTTTACTTAATAAGGGTCTATAATAAATCGTGTTGGTAGAAGTAAATGATACTTCTGTCAGTACGATTTTTTTGTAAAAAAAAGAAGACATATTTAATCATTTACCCTATAATTAAATTAACCACAACTTAAAAGGAGATTAAATATGTCTAACAATTATTTTATTACAAATTTACTAAATATCAAAGATGAAAATGTTAATTTTTCTGATGGAATACACCACAAAGTCATTAAAGGTGTAACATATACAATTCTAAAAGCTAAATTAGAATATTCTGATCAAGTTTGCCCTCATTGTGGCTCTAACCATAACTTAATTAAATACGGCTTTAAATCATCTACTGTAAGATGTTCCAGAGCAGGTGATCATCCTGTTTTAATTGACTTGAAGAAGCAGAAGATGTTCTGTAAATCGTGCAATAAATATTTCTTACTTGAATCTAATATAGTCGATAAGTATTGTAATATTTCTAATCAGGTTAAAAGACATGTTCTTTCTAGTTTAACAAAAAAGCTATCTATGAAAGATATATCTGCTGATAATTACATATCTACAACTACAGTTTCTAGATTCATGGCTAAACTTGATAATGTATTTAAAGTGGACTTTTCTTATTTGCCTGAACATTTATCATTCGATGAATTTAAATCAACTAAGGATGCCAAAGGAGCTATGAGTTTTATATATCTAAATTCAGATAATCACAAGGTAATTGATATTATTGAGAATCTACAGCTATACTTTTTAAAAAGATACTTCTTATGCTTTCCTAGGTATGTTAGAGATAAGGTTAAGACTGTATGTATTGATATGTACAGTCCCTATATATCACTAATTAAAGAACTGTTTGTTAATGCAGAAATCATTATTGATAGGTTCCATATCGTAAAACTATTTACAAACTCTTTTAACCATACTAGAATTGACACGATGAAGGAGTATTCTACAAGCAATATTAAATACAAAAGACTTAAGAAATATTGGAAACATTTCTTAAAACCATACAAACTCCTTGATCCTATTCATTTTTTTAAGCGTGTTCATTTTCCTGGTAAGTTTGTTTCTGATGAGGATATTGTCGATATTAGTCTTAATGTTGATAAGACTTTAAAGAATACTTATGACTGTTACCAATGCTTAAGAGAGGATATTGAGAAAAAGGATTTTGAATTATTTAAATTTCATTTAAATTACTTCAAGGATAAAGTTAGTGATAGGATGAGAACATCAATAGATACTTGTTATTATTACCTAGATTTCATCAAGAACTCATTTATTTATGATTATTCTAATGGACCAATTGAAGGGGTTAATAATTTTATTAAGGTTTTAAAGAGGATAGCTTTTGGATACAGGAATTTTGCTAATTTTAGAACAAGAATATTTATCACAAGAAATTTATTAGCTAGTTAAAAATTCAGGGATAGAAATTTCTATCCCTGATTAAGAATTTGGTTGATTATTATTTACCAACACGATTTGACAAAGAGCCCTTAATAACCCATTTGAATTTTCGCTTAATTCTCTTTGACTTGGGCAGCCTGGATCTGCAAAGAATATTGATATATCATGTTTATTACATATATTTTTCCAATTTGAGAATTCTTTACCGCAGTCAAATGTTATGGATTTTACTAATTTTATAGGAATTTGTTTTAACCATTTATCTAATCTTTCTTCTATGCTTTTAGCTGTCCTATTTTTTGGCTTTAGGGTTACTATGCCTTAGATACTTTTCAACTAGGCTTATTACACAACTTTTATGATCTTTCCCCACAATTGTATCTCCCTCAAAGTGACCAAATTCAGTAGTAAAGTTTGGATAGTATTTATTTCTATCATGGATGATTCTTTTAAAGGCATGTTTTCCTATTTTTTCAACACTACCATTCTTTTTTCTTTTACCCTTCATTGGTAGAAGTTTTACTTCTAAAGTTTCATCTTTGAACCTCTGTAAAGTGTTCATGGACCCAATGATAGTTTTATTTCACCTCTACCTATTATTACATCAGGAGTCCATCCTTTACTTATTTATCAAGAATATAATCATGTTCTTGATTACTTAATGTGTGATCGGCATGAGCATATTCTAATAGGTGAAAGTCCTAAGTGTACACGGTAGTGGGAAACACATAGCCAAAGGCAAGGGCTGCTAGACTTAGGAGAGATCCAGCAGAATCGGAAGCAAGAAAAAAATTTCTGGGATTTACATTAAGCCTGATAGATTTTTCGTTAATATAGATAATTCCATCGAGGACGTCATCCACCTGGATTTTTAAAGTAACCCTCGGTAAAAGCCTGTAGTTTATATTAACCACATTAACTCCCTCTCTTAGTAACAGAAATACAAAACTCCTAAGAAATCTCCTTAGTCTCATAAACAAGGCCATCTCCATGAAAATAAAGAACGCTAGGAAGGGATTTTTCAGAAAATTTTCCATAATAAATATCAAAGTCATGGTACAAATCCCTATCGCTATTATAGGAAATGTCGGAGGGATTTCAATACCATCAGTAGAATAAGAAGTGTGTACCAGACGCTTGCAATCCTTTTTCTCTAAAATTTTAATAATATCTTTTAAACCCAAATCAGGATACATATCACAAGTCATATAATCTTCCTTTATTATAATATGAATCATTATATTAGTTTTACAAAGGATGTAAATCTGATATTAACTATTAAATAATATTTTATAACTATCTACAGTGATTTTAACAAATGTTAACAATGAATGTAGAAATAAGTGTAATTGACCACAGTTTTAACCTATTATATAATTGGGTCAAATAGATGATCTATTATTTAATCTTAGGGTGGTGATACAATCGAAAGACAATACAAGATATTAAAAATTCTATCTGATCATAATGAACCTATTTCATCTAGGAAATTAAGTGATTACTTGCAAGTGTCTAGGAGAACGGTTTTTAAAGATATCGATAGTTTGAGAACAATAGCAAATAGATACAATATAGATATTGTTAATATTCCTTCGAAGGGAATCTTGCTTAAAACAAATGATACTGAAAATGTTTTAAAATTAGAGAAAAAGATTAAAGGAAGAATAGATAGTGATAATTACTCTGTCGATAATAGGAGAGTTTACATTGTCAAGCAGCTTTTCTTGACACATAACAATCTAACCTTAGAGAGTTTATCTGAAGAATATCTTGTAAGTAAAACTTCAATTTATAATGATATAAAGGTTATTAATAAAGTAATAGAAGGATATGGATCAAAAATAGTTTCAAATACATCAGGAATTGAGTTAATCGGAGACGAGCTAAATATTCAACGCTCTTTAATAGAGATAATATTTCATTATTCAGATAAGGTTTCATACTTAAGTTCCATAAATAAAGCTCAGTTGACATTTTTTGATGAAATTATAGTTAATAGCATATACGAAGAATTGTTTCTTAATAGTAAAGATTTGATAGAAAATCTCCCTGATTACTATATTCAATCATTCCTGACATCTGTATTTACATTATGTTCTAGAGTTAAGATAGGATGTCATATTGAAGATGATTTTAACTATAATAATCCTGAATTTGAGGATAGTGAATCAGAGACAGTTAAAAGTTTTGTTGATTTTTTAAAAGATGAGCTAAAGCTTAATTTAGAGCCTAAGGATATCACATATCTTAAAAAACAACTTTATGCCCATAGGCTGGTGGATAAACAAATAGGCGACAGAACTGATAATTCTTTCATAGTAAATAAATTTGTTGGAAGGATTAGCAAGATTGAAGGAGTTGATTTTAGTAATAATAAAGAGTTGGTTAAGGCACTTTCATATCATATATCAGCTATGGTTGAAAGATTAAAACTAGGTATTCATATACAAAATCCTCTGTTGAAAAGTTTGCGTCAAGAGTACAAAACATTATTTAGTATAATTTGGTATTCGGCTAATATACTGGAGGACTTCTTTAAAATAAAGATGAATGACGATGAAGTATCTCTGATTTTAATACATTTTCAAATCCAGATAGAAGCCTTAAACAAAGCTAATAATATTTTAGTTGTATGCCAGTATGGAGTTTCATGTGCTCAGCTTATATATAACAAAGTAAAAGCCTTTCTTCCAGAAAAAGATAACTTATCAGTAAGAACGTTAGATGATTTGATTAAAAGTAATTTAAGCGATGTAGATTTTATTATATCATCAATAAATTTAGACTATTTAAGTTTAGATATACCATATGTTTTTGTTAATCCTGTAATTAATAATGATGACTATATAAAAATAATATCTGAATATACAAAAATATTTAGTAAGGGACATCAGATTAGGAAAGACAAGATAAATAGTGAAAATACAAATGATATAGAAATTGATCATTTAATATCTTTAGAAACTATATTTTTGAGGAAAGAATTTGAAAATAAAGAGAAATTAATCGAATGTGTAGGAAATTCACTAAAGAAAAATAAACTTGTTGATGATTCTTACTTGAAGTCTATCTTTGCTAGAGAAGCTATTGGAATTACAGCATTAGAATATGGGGTGGCTTTACCTCATGCAAGCTCAAAGACAGTTAATAAAACACATATAGCAATATGCACACTCAGAAGTCCTATCGACTGGGATGGTGTCCCAACTTCTTTAGTTATTTTCATGAATTTTGAAGATGATGAAGAAGAAAATATTCGCTATATAGTAGACAAAATATATAAAAAGATAAACTCAAAAGAAAAAGTTGAAACATTGGTAGGATGTCAGAGCCCTAAGGAATTAATAGAAGAAATTAGAAGTATATGAGGTTAATATGTATTTTAACAAGAAATTAATAAATACGTTTGTAAGCGTTGATAGTCAAGATGAGCTATTTAAATTCATGTCAGATTGTTTAAATAAGAGTGGATGTGTAAAAGATTCTTTTTATGATGGAATAATAAGTAGAGAAGCTGAGTATCCAACAGGTATACAAATAGGAAATGTTGGATTTGCTATACCACATACTGACTCAAAACACGTTTTGGAGTCACAAATTTGTTTCGCATCATTAAAAAAGCCAATTGATTTTGCGGATATGACAGATGTTAGTAATAAATTCCCAGTAAGTTTAGTATTTATGCTTGCCATGAAGGAACCTGGCGATCAAATAAAAACCTTACAAAAATTAATGGAAGTATTTGCTAATGAGGAAGTTATAAATTTCCTTCTAAAATCAGATAATAAGGATCAAATTCTAAATATTTTAAAAGAAAATGGAATTGACTAAAAATATAGTTTAACAAGGAGGATAAAATGTCAGTTTTAATTAATTCGTTTCAATGGTTCATAGGTCTTGGATCAAACGTTTTTTTACCAATAATAATATTTATTTTAGGAATTATTTTTGGATTAAAACCAGGAAAAGCTCTAATGGCAGGTATAACAGTAGGAATTGGTTCGATTGGTCTTGGACTAGTATTGAATTTATTGTCAGGTAGTCTTGGAAATGCAATTCAAGAAATGGGAAATCATTATGGAAGTTCTCTTAATATATTAGATATAGGTGTGGGAGTTGGAGGACCTTTAGCTTTCTCTACATCTTTAGGCTTGATGATGATACCTATTTCACTTGTAGTTAATATATTGTTCGTATTTTTAGGGTTAACTAGAACTTTGAATGTAGATATTTGGAATTTTTGGTTTCCAATATTTATGGGAATGATTACTCAATCAATTACAGGTAATTTTGCGTTTGGTCTAGTAGGCGGAACTATTGCAGTGATGATTCAATGGTTACTTGCAGATATAAATCAGAAAAAAACTAGTGAGTTTTTTGGGTATCCAGGTATAGCAATAAGTCACATGATGGTCAATTCAGGAGCAATAATTGCACGTCCTTTAAATTGGGTTTTTGATAGGATCCCTGGTTTAAATAAAATTGATCTTGATGCCGAATCTTTAACTAAAAGATTTGGAATATTTGGGGATACTGTTTTTATAGGATTAGTTATAGGAGCAATAGTTGGTATTTTTGCTAAATATGACGCAGCTAAAGTAGGAAATCTTGCTATATCTACAGCGGCAGTAATGAAAATAATGCCTAAAATGGTTGCTATGTTTATGGAAGGTCTTGGACCAATAGCAGAAGCTGCTTCAGATTTTGCTAATAATAAATTAGGAGGCAGACAAGTTAATATAGGAATGGATGCTGCACTTGTAGTAGGACACTCTGCGGTTATGTCTACTTCAATATTATTAGTTCCAATTTCTTTAGCTCTAGCATTAGTATTACCAGGTAATCAAGTTTTACCTTTTGGAGATTTAGCTTTTTTTGCATTTGCTATAGCAATGATGGTTCCTTTCTTTAAAGGAAATGTTATTAGAACTGTGCTAGGAAGTGCTATATATGTTGTAGCTTGTCTTTATTTATCAGCATGGTTAGCACCAATAATGACAGATGTATTTAATTTAGCTAGCTTTGATGTTGGAACAACAGGTTTGGTTACGATGCTACTCGCAGCTTTATGGCCAGTTGTTTTATATGTGTTAGCATTAAAATATTTAGGCATATTTGGAGTCGTAGCAATAGGAATATTAGTAATACTAATAATGTATTACATTAACAAAGTTAAGAAAATTTCTTATTTTCAATAGAATATAGAATATAAATATAAAATATAAAGGAGATAAAAATGAAAAAAATATTAGTAATTTGTGGAGCCGGTCATGCAACATCAACCATAGCTGTTTCTAAAATAAAAAAGTGGTTAGAAGACAATAATTTGGCTTCTGATGCAAAAATTTATCAATCAAAAATAGCTGATGAACTAAATAAATTTGATGATTATGATGTTGTAGTAAGTACAACAGTTGTACCAGATTCAGTAAAGGAAAAAGTAATTAATGGTGTTGCTTTATTAACTGGTGTAGGTAGAGATAAGGTGTTTGAACAAATACGTAAAGAATTGGAAAAATAATGATTATACATGATTCTATTAAATTAGAAACAATTGCAGGAAGGCCATCCTTCCATGATATAACAGATAATATTAAAGCTATAGTAGATCAAAATTCTATAACAGATGGAATAATTGTTATATCAAGCTCTCATACTACTTGCTCCTTGTTTTTTGATGAGGATATGCATGATAGAAATTATTTTGGTGATGACTTTCTACATGTTGATATAGCTGAAATGATGGAGAAAATCGCCCCACCGATGAGGTCAGAGGGCGATTACCACAGCCCTGGAGAAAAACATATAGAGTTTGGATTAAATCTAGGTGATTCGGAATTTCCACCAGAAAAATGGACGATGCTTAATACAGATGCTCATCTAAAATCTTCACTATTTGGAAGCAATTCTATGACCCTTATAATCAAGGATAAAAAAATCTTGTTAGGTAAATTAGGTAAAGTATTTTTTGTTGATTGGGATCAATTAAGAGAAAGAACTAGAAATATAAGCATCTTATTATTAGGTGAACAAAATGGTTGATATACTACCTTCAATTTTAAATAGTGATTTTTGGAATATCAAAGAAACATTAAATACTCTAAATAAAAGCGAGACAAAAGAAATCCATATAGATATAATGGACGGAAATTTTGTTGAAGATATGGCGTTTGGTCCCAAATTTGTAAAAACTATAAGAGAACATACAGATTTAAAGTTGGATTTACACCTTATGATTATCAATCCTGAAAGAAAAATTGAAAAATTTATTGAAGCAGGAGCTGATAGCATAACTTTTAATGTTGAAAGCACTTTCAATGTTATGAATATCATTCAAGAAGTAAAAGAGCATAATAAAAAAGTTGGTGTAGCGATTAGCCCTCACACATCAATATCTAGCATAGAAGCGATTTTACCTTTTGTAGATCAAGTCTTAGTTTTAACCATAAAACCAGGCACATCAAATTCTAAAATAATTACGGAAATGTATGATAAAATCAAAGAACTATATGTAATTAAGAATAGTAAAGAATATTCATATAGGATAATGGTTGATGGGAAAGTCGATGATAAAACTCTTAGACCAATATTAGAAAGTGGAGCTGATGCAGTCGTTTCTGGTGGATATATTTTTAAAAATGAAAAATTTTTAGATAATATTGAAATTTTGAGAAAGATAGGAAGTGAATATGAATAGTCAATCTTATTTAGAATTAATAGAAGGCGAAATCATCGAGTTTTTCAAATTAAATAAATGTCTTAACTTTGAAGAATTATCTAAATATTTTAAAAAAGATAGAAGGATTTTTATAGGTGGGGTTGGAAGATCAAGCATGGCAGCTAGAGGTTTTGTAAATAGACTAGTTCATTTAGGGTACCATGCATACTTAATAGGGGATATTAGCACCCCTCTAGCTAGAAAAGATGACACAGTGTTGCTTATATCTAATTCAGGAAATACAAACTCACTTTATGCAATAGCAGAAAGAGTCAAGAAAGATGGAGCTAAAATTCTAAGCATAACTTCTAACAAAAATTCTAAAATTTTTGAGATTAGTGATTTTTCTTTAATATTAAAAGGGGCTGAAAAATCTGTTCAACCTATGGGAAGTTTATTTGAACAGGTTGCCTTGCTTATATCCGATGCGTTCATTTTATTTCTAATGAATCTTAACTCAGAAACTTCTGAGTCAATGAGAAAAAGACATTCAAATTTAGAATAATAGTCGATTTATTAATATACTAGGTTAGACGATAATAGTTATAGTCTTCTTTAAACTCTAACTTAATTTAAGAAAAACAACAAGAGATACTAAATTTAAATACAATTTTGTGAAATTGAAAAAAATTCGTATCTCTTTTGTTTGTAAAATTTTAATAATATCTCTAAGACCCAAATTAGGATAGAGGTCTTTTTTCATATACTTACCTTAATTATAAGTAGCATTTTATCTTTTACAGTATTCATATTTATAGAATTTACTTTTAGAATCTTGTACTGACTTATATAAATTATCATAGTCTTTAAAGCTAGCGCTAAGATAATAGTTTCAATAATTAGGTTTTTACTATAAATGATGCTTGAGCTGTCAATCTGAAAATTAAATAATGAAATAGACAGAGAGAAAAGAAATGAAATCTGTAAAGACCTTTTTGGATCCTTTGGCAAGTCCACCGTCCCCTCACCATTTAGATGCGAATATGGAGAAACTATTTTTATAGGAGATAATTCTTTCATAAACTTCAACGTCTCCATGATAGATTTAGGAAAAATAAAAATAGGAAATAGGGTCCTCATAGGCTCAGACACAGGACTTTCCACAGCCATCCGCCCCATAGACCCAGAAATTAGAGCCACAGCGATTGAAAAAGGAATGATATCATAATAGAAGATGACGTCTAGATAGAGGAAATGTCACAATCCTACCTGTAGTCGCCATAGGATCTGTAGCTATAATAGGAGCAGATTCTGTCGTAAGTAAGGACATACCAGAAATGTCAATAGCTGTAGGAAACCCCTCCACGGTGATAAGAAAAATAAACGAAGAAGATAAAAATTATTGGCAGGAAAAATATGAAAAATTCCTTGAATAAATGGCTGAATAAGTTTTTAATAATTTTAGTAAATATGTCATACGAAAATTAAATTTTTTCAATTGTCAAATTAAAAATAGAAAATACTAATTAATAATGACAGTTAATGATTTAGAAATATCTTAGATAGATTTAGACAAATCTTTATGAAACAAAAAATTATTTATAAAAAACATATAAAAATAAAAAAACTAAGCCAAACTCTTAAGTCTAGCTTAGTTATATCTTATGCCAAATATTCATCAGCCTCTTTGAGTCCTTTGATTATTTCTAGGTTTTGTGGACAAATTCCTTCGCATTTGCCGCATTCAATACATGCTGTTGGACTTACGCCTTCTTCTAGATAATCTTTGTATTCCTTTCTGGATTTATCAGCTTCATCATAGAGATAGGCTTTGTTCCATAGGCCGAAGACCTTTGGTATATTTATATCTACTGTGCATGGAAGACAGTATTCGCAAGCAGTGCAGCCTATACGCTCACGACTTTTGTATATGGCCCTTGCCTTTTCGTAGAAGTTCTCATCTTCTTTTGTTAGAGAATTGTAGTCGGTAGTGTTTGCCATCTCTAGGTTTTCTCTAACTTGATCTATATCATTCATTCCAGATAGGACAGTCATTACGTTATCAAGACTTAGAGGGAACTTCAAGGCTTCTTGGGCAGGGGATAGGTCGGTAAAGTCTTTAAGCATATCCCTTAGCTCTTCTGGAGGATTGGCGAGCCTTCCTCCCTTAACTGGCTCCATTATAACTACAGGGATTCCCATTTCCTTGGCAAGCTCATAGCCCTTTAGGCCTGCTTGGTAGTCTACATCGAGGTAGTTGAGTTGGATTTGACAGAAGTCCCAGTCATAGGCTTTGATGATTTCTTCAAAGGCAGGATATTCGTCATGGAAGGAGAAGCCAACATGTTTTACGATTCCTTTTTCTTTGATTTCTGTGAGGAAATTAAGGACTCCAAGCTCTACAACTTGTCTAAATCTTTTGATATCAAGAGAATGGAGGAGGTAGAAGTCTAGGTGGTCTGTCCTTAAATTATCTAATTGCTCGTTTAATAATTTGTAGAAGTCGTCCCTTTCCTTGACAAGCCAGCATGGAAGCTTAGTTGTAAGCTTAATCTTGTCACGTAGTTTGTTTTCTTCCAGAAATTCTCCTAGAAATTTCTCGCTTTTTCCGTCATGATAAGGATAAGCGGTATCTATATATGTAAGTCCCTTATCAATTGCTTCTAGTATGTCCTTGGATGAAGCTTCCTTATCAATCTTTCCGTTATCGTCATCAATTGTCTTAAATCTCATACAACCAAAACCGAGTCGTGAGATTTTTTCACCCTTTAAGTCGAAATATTTCATAAAAACTCCTTTTCTTAGTGCTCTTCTTTATTGTATCATAAAAGTTAAGTGAATTGAAAGATAAGGAAAAATATTTCCTAAAGAAGTCAAGTTTGATATAATAAAAAGAGAGGAGGAAGTAAATGAGAAAATCAAAATCTAGATATTCTTACAATACTAAGGGAGTTTCCAACATTGTTTCATTTATAATAACTGGAATTATAGTTGGCCTTGCTATAGGATTTTTTAAACAAGCTATTCATTTTGTTTCTCTTAAAATGATAGGTTTAATATCTTTAGTGCATGAAAAGCCCATATATGCCTTTGGTATTATTATTTTATTTATAATTATCGGAACATTTATTTATTTCTTGTCTAAAAGAGATCCAAATATCAATGGATCGGGAATACCAATTATATATGGAATGCTCGATGATAAGTTTGTCGTAGATAGTCCAAGGACTCTGATTAGAAAATTTATAGCCAGTACCCTTGCTATAGGATCAGGACTAACCCTAGGTAGGGAAGGCCCATCCGTCCAAATCGGAGGTCTTATAGGAGATATAGTCCACAAGCTTAGCAAGTCAAAGGAAAATAAGAGATACTTTATTGGATCAGCTGCGGGGGCTGGAATCGCCGTAGCCTTTAACGCTCCAATTGCAGGAATGTTATTTACAGTAGAAGAGATATTTAAAAAAACTGACAGGAAAGTATTTTTATCAACAGCCATTACTATATTTACAGCAATAATAACAGCAGATATTGGCTTCGGAAACCGTCCAGCCCTACTAGACGTGCCTAATTTTGAAGTAATGCGCTTATCTATGATTGGAATCTTGATAGTTCTTGGTATCTTTGTAGGCCTATCAGGAGTCTTCTTCAATTACTGCGTAATTGGCTCTAAGGCTGTCTATAAGAAGATAAATATTAATCCCTACATAAAATATCTAATTCCTTTTGTAGTAACAGCAATTATCTTGATGATAGATATAGACCTATTTGCATCAAGCGAAGAATTTATCTTTCTCGCTACTGAGGGTGAGACTAGCTTACTTAGACTAATATTATTTTATTTCGCTAAGATATTTCTCCTATGCCTAGCCTTTGGAGCAGGAGTTTCAGGGGGAAGCCTAGTTCCACTTCTAGTAATAGGTTCGCTTGTAGGTAACATTGTAGCTACAAGCCTAGTTATGGCAGGACTCCTTGACCCGTCATTCATATTTGTCTTTAGTATCCTAGGAATGTGTGGCCACTTCTCAGCAATAGTAAGAGCTCCAATCACAGCCATAATACTAGTCCTAGAAATGACCGGAGGAGCCTTCGAATATCTATTAGGAATATCAATAGTAAGCCTAATAGCTTACAGCATAGCAGAAATCTGCAGATCCAAACCATTTTATGAACACTTGTATGAGTTGATGGTAGAAAAATAGAATTATAAGCAAGAATAGACACTCCCTTATCATTTGCTGACCCCAAAAGTTGGACTTAAAAATCAACTAATGGAGGTCAGTTTTTCAATATCAAAATACAATACAGAATTTAAGTTTAAAATAGTAAAAGAATATATCGAAAGTAAGAGAAGCTACAATGAATTAGAGAAAAATACAGTATCCGAGATAAGAAAACTATTATAGTGTGAGTTAATGCTTACGGATCTCAAGGTTATAATGGACTAAAAGTGCCAAAAAGAAATAACAGTTACTCTTTAGACTTTAATTTAAAAGTAGTAAAATTTTACTTAACCATAGAAATGTCCTATGAAATCCTTACTAATAAAATGAACATCAATAATCTAAGTATAATATTTGGATGGGTGAAAAAATACAGAGAAGGAGTAATAGAGAGACTAAGCATAAGATGAGAAGGAGGCCTTCAAATATGGAAAAGACGGTAAGAAGAAAACTGTTAAAGAATCTAAAATCAAAGAAAATTAGGTGAACTAGAAAAACTGGGAGAAGAAAATCACCACCTTCAAATGTAAGTGGAAATTCTAAAAAAGATTCAATTCTCTCAAATGACAGTATTTGAAATGAAATATCAATTAATCATAACTTAATTTAGAAAAAAACTTGAATTTATATTGAATATGTGATATTATATAAAAGCAAACGAAAGGAAACGAAAGATAACGAAATGTTTCAAGAAGAAAGACTAAGATTTATCCTAGAAACTCTTGACGAGAAAGAAAGGGTAAGTGTAGGAGAATTATCACAGAAATTAGACGTTTCAGAAGTAACCATAAGAAAGGATCTAAGGGAGCTAGAAGAAAAGAAAGCAATCAAAAGAACCCATGGTGGAGCCATAGGAACAAAAAAGAATGTCGAAGAAATCTCAACAGATAGCAAGAAACTTATGAAAACAATAGAAAAAGAAAATATTGCTAGGATTGCTAGTGGACTTATAGATGATTCGATGACTATATTTTTAGATGCTGGTACAACCACATCTAAATTGGTTAAATATTTAAAGAAATTCAAGGATTTAACAATTATAAGTTATGACCTTGAGATTGCCCTAGCTTTGTCAAAATATCCCAAAATAGAAACCTACATATTGGGAGGCTATATCGAGAATATGACTAGAACAGCCTTATCACTAGATGGTTATGAGAATTTATCGAGGTTTCATGCTGATATTTGTTTCATGGGTACTGATGCCTATGATGATAATTTTGTCTATTCTACATCTGAAAACAAGGGCAGGATAAAGTCAAAAATGATAGAAAATTCGACTGTTTCCGTTTTGATGACCGATACAAGTAAGTATCCTGCAAAAGGATTATATTCTTTTGGCAAAATAGAGGATTTTGATTATTTTTTTACTGAAGAAACAAAGAAACTTTAGTGCCTTTTCGAAAAAATACATAGGAGGAAATATGGGCAAGGTAGTTATTATTGCTGATGACCTAACGGGGGCAAATGCAAATTGTGCTCTTATGAAGGGGATTGGCCTGAGAAGTGCAAGTATTACTGGAAATATCCACGAGAAAGATGTAACAGATATTGATGTCCTAGCCTTTACCACAGACTCGAGAGCTATGAGCTCAGATCAGTCCTATAAAAGGGTAAAGAAAAAGGCAAATCAATACAAGGATGATGATGTTATCTTATTTTCAAAAAGAATTGACTCTACCTTAAGAGGAAACTTAGGTTCTGAACTAAAAGGTTTTCAAGATGGATTGGGTGGAAGGCTAGCTATATGTGTTCCTTCTTTTCCTGATTCTAATAGGATTGTTGTAAACGATTTTATGTATGTACTTGGCAAGCCTTTGATGAATACAGATGCAGGAAAAGATTCTAAAATCTCAGCTGTATCAAATTTAGTTACAGAAAATTTCAAAAAAGATTATCAAGGCGAAATCTGCCATATTTCCATAGAGGAAATAGAAAAAGGAAAGGATCATATTAGAGACAAAATCATAGCCAATAAGGATGTTGATTTAATAATTTTAGATGCCATAACCAATGATCAAATAGAAATGATTGCAGAGGCATCTATAGATACTGGTCTTAAATTTATAAGCGTAGACCCTGGTCCATTTACTAAGGAAGTGACCAAGCTTTTATATAACAAGAGCGAAATTAGCACAAAGGCTATAGTCGTAATTGGCTCTGTTACAAAGGTTACTATGAACCAGATGAAAGAACTTGAAGATAATTTTGAAAATTATAGACTCCAAGTTGATCCTAGTAAGTTAATTAATATAGACTTAGCAATAGATGAAATAAATAGGGCTATCAACCTAGCTAAAGAAAAACTTAATGACTACAAATTGGTGATAGTAACAACTACACCAACAAGTATAGAAGGTAGGTTAAACTTAAAGGAGATATCAGAAAGTAAGGGGATAAGCATCGATGATTTATCCTTGATGATTTCCAGAGGGTTAGCAAAAATTGCCAGCGAAATAGTAAAGAAAGATAGGTCAATATCAGGAATCTTCTCTTCTGGAGGAGATGTAACGATAGCTGTTACTGAAGAACTAGGTGGCCAAGGAATAGAAATAAGGGAAGAAATCGAGCCCCTAGTAGCTTATGGAAGAGTAATTGGAGGTGAAGTCGACGGTTTAAAGATAGTAAGTAAGGGCGGCATGGTAGGCAGTGAAAAAGTAATGATAAAGTGTGTAGACAGATTATTAAATAAAGGAGAATAATATGGAAAGAAGTAGAATCGCAGTAACATTAGGTGACCCAGCAGGTATAGGTCCAGAAATCGTAGCAAAAACATTTGCTGTAAAAGAACTCTATGACGAAGCAGACATTGTCCTAGTAGGAGATAAAAATGTCCTAGAAAGAGCTTTGGAAGTAACAGGCTTAGATTTAAAAATAAACGTAATTGAAAATGTTAATGACGGCAAATATGAGTATGGAACAATTGACCTAATTGATTTAAAAAATATGTCTAAAGACTATAAATTTGGCGAAGTAAGTGCTGAATGTGGTAAGGCTGCCTATGAATATATCTTTAAGGCAGGGGAACTTGCTATGAATGGTGAAGTAGAATCAGTTGCTACAAGCCCAATTAACAAGGAATCTCTAAGAGCAGCAGAAGTCCCTTATATAGGGCATACGGAAATGTTTGAGGATATTTCAGGAGTCCATGATCCACTAACAATGTTTGAAGTTGAAGGTTTAAGAGTATTCTTCTTATCAAGACACTTATCTTTAAAAGATGCCATCGATCAAGTTAAATACGATAGGGTTTTAGATTACATTGAAAGAAGTACAGAAGCTATGCATAGGCTTGGAGTAGACGGAACCTTAGCTGTAGCAGGATTAAACCCACACTCTGGTGAACATGGCCTATTTGGTTATGAAGAAGTAGAAGAAATAGAACCAGCAATCAAGGAAGCTCAAAACAAAGGCATAGATGTGGTTGGCCCTATAGGCGCAGACTCAGTATTTGCACAAGGTCTCCAAGGAAAATACGCAGCAGTCCTATCCTTATATCACGATCAAGGACATATAGCAACAAAGACTTATAATTTCATGAAGACAATCTCGCTTACAAACTCAATGCCATTCTTAAGAACATCAGTAGACCATGGAACTGCTTTTGATGTGGCAGGTAAAAATATAGCTTCTGAAGTAAGTATGGTTGAAGCAGTAAGACTTGCAGCTAAATACGGTCCATACTTCAAAAAAGAAAAATAAAGGATGACTTATGAACGATACTAGGATTTTATTTGCCTTACTGATAGGCCTAATTCTGCTTATTGGAATGATAGTCAAGACAAAAATTCATACTTTTCTTGCCTTAATCATAACCGCAGTATTTATAGGCGTATCAGGCGGTATGTCTTATGATGATGTAATAGCAAGCGTTACGGGAGGTTTTGGAGGAACCTTAGGTTCCATAGGTATAATAATTGGATTTGGAGTAATGATGGGCCAATTGTTTGAAATATCAAATGCTGCTAAAAGAATGGCTCTTACCTTTATAAAAATATTTGGTAAAGGCAGGGAAGAATTGGCTATGGCTATCACAGGTTTTTTGGTATCCATACCAATTTATTGTGATTCAGGATTTGTAATCCTATTTCCAGTAGCCAAAGCCTTGTCTAAATCTACTAGAAAATCTATAATAACCCTAGGCCTTGCCCTAGCCTCAGGTCTTGTAATCACCCACACAATGGTGCCACCAACACCAGGTCCAGTTGGTGCAGCTGGAATATTTGGGGCGAATGTTGGTGCTGTAATACTTTGGGGTATTGTTATAGCTATACCAATGGTAATAGCAACCTTGCTCTATGCAAATTGGTACGGAAAGAAAGTCTACCAGATTCCGGATGATGACGGTGAATGGATAAGACCAACAAATATTTCTGAGCAAAAGATAGTTGATTATTCATTTGAAAATGAAGAAGAAATGCCATCGACCTTTACAGCGTTCTTGCCAATTCTAGCGCCAATTGTTTTGATTTTGATAAACACAATAATTTCAACCTTAATTAAGGTTGGGGCAGCAGAAACAAGTCCAGTACTTGAAGCTTTAATGTTTGCAGGAACACCAATTGTTGCAGTCGGTTTTGGTTTATTAGTAGCAATATTTACCCTAACAAAGGGTATGGATAGGAATAGTGTAATAACTGAAATGGAAGTTGGTATCCAATCTGCTGGCATTATCATACTTGTAACAGGAGGTGGCGGAGCCCTAGGAAGGGTTCTAACAGATTCGGGTGTAGGTAATGATATTGCAAATTATATATCAACAATGAACATCAATCCACTCTTGCTTCCATTTATCATTGCGACAATGATAAGGTTTATCCAAGGATCTGGAACAGTTGCTATGCTAACAGCAGCATCAATATCAGCTCCAATAGTAATACCATTAGGGATAAATCCTGTGTTTGCAACGCTTTCTGCTTGCGTTGGCTCAGTATTCTTCTCATATTTCAACGACTCATTCTTTTGGGTTGTAAATAGGTCTTTAGGTCTAACAGAAGCTAAGGAACAAATAGGTGGTTACTCTGTAGTATCAACCATAGCTTGGGCAGTAGGATTTATATCCATAGTAATACTAAACCTAATATTTGGTTAATAAGATGATGGTGCAGAATGGGTAACTCTATTCTGCCCATCATTTTTTCTTGTATATCTATGTCAAGTTATTAATTATATAGGGGTTTTTAAGATGAGAATAAATTTTCCGTGTTTTCTTAAATTTGTGCTCAAGAAATAAAACTAGCTATATTGATATTTTTCTAAGCAGCTTTGGATATTATGATTTGTAAGTTCTTATTTTCTATTTTAGATGCAGCTTATTTTAGTTTAAGTCCATTGATAGAAGGCGTATTTCGCTTATTTCATTTGCTTTTCCTGTATGGTGAAATCTATTGTGTATAACCCTGATTTTATTTTAGAAAATGATCCTTCAGCTTGGATTGATCTATTTATTCTTTCTTCTATCCTTTGCTCTGATCTTATATTTTCTAATGATTCTTTCCTATATTTTTAGAATTTTTTGATATTTAGATTCCTTTAGTTATTTGTCCAAGCATCTTATGAATTCTTTTACTTTTTGCGATATGTATTTGTAACGGTTTTAATAAATACATCATATTAGAAAAAGACTGAGATGTTTAGTTTCTACGTCTTTTCCAATTTTGGGACTTTTGTACCAGTCCCTTTCTATAAAATAAACTCAGAAATAGTTTTAGATATTTCTATGATATCTACTCCTTTTTTAAAGTCGAATGATAGTTTGTTTCCGTCGTTAAAGGCTATTATTAGCTCGCTGTCTATATCGAGTATGCCTGCAGTTTCTATTCCGAAGTATTGGATTTTGGAGTAGGGATAGGAGATGTAGGCTATCTTTTTGCCGGTGATTCCTTGGACATTTAAAACGAATATTCTTTTCGTTGTAAAGACTACTTGGTCTCTTATTGTTTCAAAGGCCTGGATGATTTCTTCGTCTTTTAGGAGAAAGTTCATCACTTCTTTTCTTACTTTTTCTATATTTATTTCTTTGAGATTAAAGGTGTTAGAGTCACCTATGATTCCACTTCCGATTGTTGACATATGTCCTCCTTGTACTTTGTTTATTTTATGATATCACTTTTTATTAAATTTTTAAATTAGTATTTATTTTAGTAGATTTTTTTAAAGCTTATCATATATTGATAGAAGTTAGAAATTTTTGAGGTGGTATATGGATCATTATTTAACAAAGGATACTCCATCAAAGGCCATTAGTAGGTTTGCCCTGCCTATGGTGGTAGGTTCTTTATTTCAACAAATTTATAGCTTGGTTGATTCGGCTGTGGTTGGTAAATACGTGGGGGAGGCTGGTCTTGCTTCTGTTGGGGCAAGTTTCGCCCTTACTACGATTTTTATTTGCATTGGAGTCGGAGGTGGAGCTGGAGCTTCGGTTTTAATTGCAAGGTACTTTGGCTCACGTAATTACAAGAGGATGAAGACTGCGATTTTCACTTCTATGATAGGATTTTTAGCTCTTTCTCTTGCTCTTTCCGCTTTTGGTTTGATTTTTTCTAAGAAACTTATGGCTTTTCTTCAAACACCTAGTGAGATTTTGGATATGGCAGTCTTATATCTTAATATTTATTTTTATGGCCTGCCATTTTTGTTTATGTATAATATCATATCGGCTCTTTACCAGGCCCTTGGAGAATCAAAGATTCCCCTATATTTTTTGATTTTCTCTTCGGTTTTGAATGTGATACTAGATGTATATTTTGTAAGAGATTTGGGAATGGGTCTTGCTGGAGCTGCCTACGCTACCCTTCTTGCCCAGGGACTTTCTGCTATCTTTTCATTTTTTGTTTTTATTAAAAGAATTAGAAAAATCGAAACAGGAAAAACTAAGATTTTTGATAAGAAAGAATTAGGGCTTATTTCAAGGCTTGCTATTCCATCTATTGTCCAACAATCTACCATTACCATCGGTCAGCTTCTGGTTCAGTCTGTTGTAAATTCATTTGGAGTAGAAATCTTGGCTGGTTTTTCTGCGGCCATTAGAGTGGAAAGCCTTATAATTGTACCGATAACTAGTCTTGGCAATGCTGTATCTTCCTATACTTCACAAAATGTAGGGGCAGAGAAACTTAATAGATTAGCTAAAGGCCTTAGGGCATCACTAATGATGGTCGGCATATATTCCTTCTTGATTTTACTTGTTTTAAAAATCAAGTCAGTTGATATTATAGCCTTTTTCATGAATGAAAATTCATCAGAGTCTGCTATTAAAACTGGTCAGACTTATCTCGATTTTATTGGGTTTTTCTTCGTCCTTGTAGGATCAAAACACTGTGTGGATGGGGTTTTGAGAGGGCTAGGAGATGTGAGAGTTTTTACCCTTGCTAATATTATCAATTTATTTATAAGGGTTAGCCTTTCTATGACTCTTGCCCACAAGATAGGTGTCGAGATGGTTTGGTATGCAGTTCCTTTAGGTTGGTTAGTTAATCTCATAATTTCATCCATCTATTACCAAATAATTAAAAAAGATAACTTTAGCTTAAAATTTTAAGATAGGAAAAAGCATAAAGTAACGAAGTTTTATCTTGCTCCTATTACTAGCATAAGTTCTTCTTTTTTCTTTAAGTATAAGATTTTTATGATAAATTTAAAATATTTTATAAGACAATTAATGTACTTAAGGTATAGTAAAAAGGACAGGAAGGAGGATTTATGGAAAAGATTTCTACAATGGATAAGCTAAAGATTCTAACAGACGCAGCAAAATACGATGTGTCTTGCTCATCTTCTGGCTCTTCTAGAAAAAACACTAGAGATGGACTCGGAAACGGTGCTGTAGCAGGAATTTGTCATTCATGGTCGGAAGATGGAAGATGTATATCTCTGCTTAAGGTTCTGTTTACTAATAAATGCATCTATGATTGTGAATACTGTATCAATAGAAGGACTGAAGATGTAAAAAGAGCCGAATTTAGCCCAAGAGAATTAGCAGATCTTACTATAAATTTTTATAAGAGAAATTATATCGAGGGTTTATTCCTTTCGTCTGCCGTTATCAAAAACCCCGATTATACTATGGAACTACTGATAGAAGTAGCCAAGATTTTAAGATATGAATATAAGTACAATGGTTATATACACATGAAGGCCATACCAGGTGCAAGTGAGGACTTGATTAGAGCTATGGGGCTTTTGGTAGATAGGGTGAGTATAAATATAGAGCTTGCCAAGAAAACCGACCTAGCCTTACTTGCCCCAGAGAAAAATTACGATTCTATAATAGCTTCAATGAGAGATGTAAATGAGAGAAAGATTCAAGCCAAAAATGAAATAGCTATCTACAAGCATGCTCCTAAGTTTCTTCCGGCTGGGCAAACTACCCAGATGATAGTTGGGGCAAGTGGAGAAAGTGACCTTGATATTATTACTAGGTCGGAGGCTCTTTATAACGATTTTTCCTTAAAGAGAGTGTATTACTCTGCCTTTGTTCCGGTTGTTAAGTCAAAGCTTACGGAAGGAATCGACAGGGCACCTCTTTTGCGTGAGCACAGGCTCTATCAGGCAGATTGGCTTTTGAGGTTTTACGGCTTTAAGTCAAAGGATCTTCTAAATTCATCTAGACCATCTTTTGATCTTAGGATAGATCCAAAAACTAATTGGGCAATTGAAAATATCGAAAGATTCCCCCTTGAGATTAATAAGGCGACTTACAAAGACCTTATCCTTGTGCCTGGTATAGGTAAGGTTTATGCCAAGAGAATAATTGCTGCAAGAAAATTTAGAAAGCTCGACTACCTGGCCTTAAAAAACTTAAAAATTTCGACAAAAAGGGCCAAAAACTTCATCTTAGTAGATGGAAAATATTATGGAAGAAATTTCCAATCCAAAAGCGAGCTTAAGAATATTATGGCTTTGGGTGATCCTAAGGCTTATGAGCAATTATCCCTATTCTAATGAAATATATTTTGTATGATGGAAGTCTTGCTGGACTATTTACTGTAGTATTTGATTTTTATGGGGAAATCTTTGATATAAAAATTGAAATAGAAGAAGATCAGCTAGACTTTCTTGAAAAAATATTTATTAAGACAGATATGGCCAAGGCTAAGAGGGTAGAAGAGGCAATTGAAAAAAATATTTCCAAGGATTTTCTTAGAGGAATTAGGGCAAATTTCAAATCAAAAGATATACAAAAAGATGACCTTATAGCTAGGATGATTAGGCTAAGCTTCCACTATGGTAAAGATTTTCTAGCCTCATCTAACAAATATCCAACACGCTTTAGGGAAAATATCAAAAATTATGGCTCGGAACTTCACGCCTATAAGGGACTCACTCGCTTTAGAGAGATCCAGGAAGGCTTTCTCTTTGCAGAAATTGAAGCTGAGAATAATGTCCTAGAAGATTTAACAGCTCATTTTTTAAGGAGGATGCCTGGGGAGAAGTTCGTAATATTTGATAAAAATAGAAATAAGGCCGCCCTTTCGATTGAGGGTGATGTCAAGGAAGTAGATGTTATAGACTTAAACATAGAAGAAAGTGATGAAGAAGTATTTTTTAGAAAACTTTGGGTGAAGTTCTACGACACTATATCTATAAAGGAAAGAGAAAATAAAAAACTTATGATATCTAATATGCCAAAGAAATATTGGAAGTATCTGCCTGAAAAAAATAGGAAGTAAGCTTGTGATTAGCCTTTTCCCAATTTTATATTCTAATTGTAGCTTTAAAAATCACAAATAAGAACCTAAGCTAAAAGTGCTAACAGAATTTCTGCTAGCACTTTTAATACCTTCTATATTAGATTAATTTTTTAACTTCTTCTAGAGCAGCTTCGAAGTTTACTTCGTTAGTTACTTCAGGAACGTATTCAACATATTGGATTACTCCTTCTTTGTCTACTATTACGATTCCTCTTGTTAATAGCTTTAGTTCATCGATTAAAAATCCGTATTTTTCTCCGAATTCTCTTTCTTTGTAGTCAGATACCATTTCTAGGTTTTTGATATCTTCGTTTGCGCAAAATCTTGCTTGGGCAAAAGGTAAATCTTCTGTGATTGTAACAATACTTACGTCATCAGAAAGTTCTAGGGCATCTTTGTTGAATTTCTTCGCTTGAAGAGCACATACGTCTGTATCTAGGGATGGTGCTACAGAATAAATTACAACTTTTCCTTTTAGATCTTCTGAGTTAAATTCTGAAAGATCGTTTTTTGTTGCCTTAAATGCTGGCGCTTTATCGCCTTTTTTTACTTGGTTTCCTAAAAGTGTAACCTTATCTCCTGCAAATGTAATTGTCATGTTTTCCTCCTAAAGTTATTACGAATTTTATAAATTATAAATTTAACATTTATATTATACCCAAATTTTATTAAAAAAATATGTGATTTCTCTTTATTTAAAAGATAATAATAATCTTTAACAAGGTAAATAGGTATTTTTGGGGAGTGTGAAATTTCACAAAGTATGTAAAAATATCAAATGCTGACACAAATCCCTAAAGATAGGGCTTTGTTGACAATTTTTCTGTGAAGGATTATTATATAGACATAAGATAATACGTTTTCAATAGGAGGAGAACCATGAAAGAAAAAATTCAAAGATTTGGTGGAGCGATGTTCACACCTGTAATGC
The DNA here is from genome assembly GCF_900290195.1 of Anaerococcus marasmi. Lineage (GTDB taxonomy): Bacteria > Bacillota > Clostridia > Tissierellales > Peptoniphilaceae > Anaerococcus > Anaerococcus marasmi. The sequence continues at coordinate 58,452 of NZ_OLMF01000005.1, forward strand.
TTTTTGCAGTTTCAGCTCTACTAATTGGTTTTGGTACTTTGTTTACTACTGAAGTAATCATGGGACCAATGGCCAGTGAAGGAACAATCTGGTTTGGATTTTGGGACATGGTCTTATCAGGAGCTTGGGTAGTATTCAACCAATTGCCATTATTATTTGCAATCGCCCTACCGATAGGACTTGCCAAAAAGCAAAATGCCAGAGCGAGCATGGAAGCGTTTGTAATCTACATAGTCTTCTTAAATTATGTTTCAACAATACTTAAACATTGGGGGCCTACATTTGGTGTAGACTTCTCACAAGAGGTTGGTGGAGCGAGCGGTCTTGCAATGATTGCGAATGTTAAAACCCTTGATATGGGAATGATGGGAGCTTTGTTAATATCTGGTATTGCAATCTATCTACACAACAGATTTTTTGATACTAGACTTCCAGAAGCTTTAGGAGTTTTCAAAGGTTCAGCCTTTGTCTTAGGTATTGGATTTATTGTTATGATTCCAGTAGCTTTCCTAGCAGTTTTGGTTTGGCCTAAGATCCAAGCGGGAATGAATGTGTTTAGAGATTTCATAGTTAATTCAGGTACAATTGGTGTTTCAGTCTTTGTACTGTTGGAGAAACTATTAATACCTTTTGGACTTCACCATTTATTATATGCTCCAATGTATTATGATAGCTTGATAGTATCTGGTGGTATTTATTCTACCTGGGCTCAGAGTCTGCCAGAGATTGCGGCTAGTGCAGCACCACTAAAAGAACTCGCCCCTTACGCTCAGCTTACAGCTACAGGTTGGTCTAAGATCTTTGGATGTGTCGGTGTAGGACTTGCCTTCTATAAGACAGCTCGTCCAGAGAATAAAAAGAAGATTGCTGGTCTTATGATTCCAGTTGTACTTACTGCTATCCTAAGTGGAGTTACAGAACCAATCGAGTTTACCTTCCTCTTTATAGCACCACAACTATTCGTAGTTCACGCAATCCTTGCATCAATCCTTGCTATGGTGATGAATCTTGCTGGAGTTGTCGGAGTTTTCTCTGGTGGAGTTATCGAAATGGCTTCCCTAAACTGGATACCTCTTGCGGCTAACCACTGGAAAACTTATCTCATAATGCTTGTGATAGGACTTGTTGCAATTGCAGTATGGTATTTGGTATTTACCTTCCTAATAACAAAGTTTGACTTTAAGACACCAGGTAGGGCTGTCACAGAAGATGCTAACAAGCTTTATACAAAGAAAGACTACAAGGCTAAGAAGAAGGAAGAAGGAACTGAAGGTAAAATAGTAAAATCTGCAGATAAGTTTGAAGTTATGGCTGATGAAATCCTAGACGGTTTAGGTGGTGCCGAAAACATCAAAGACTTTACTAACTGTGTAACAAGGCTTAGGGTAAATGTCAATGATCCTTCAAAGGTCGCAGATGATTCATACTTTAGAGAAATTGGAACTTATGGTACTGCCAAGAATGGAAATTCTGTTCACGTTATAGTAGGAATGGATATCCAATATGTAGCAGATGCCTTTGGCGAATTATTAGATTAGAAAATTTAAGTAGTTAAGAAAAGAATTAATATAAAAGGAGTTAATTATGACAAAAAAATATTCAATAGTTGTAGCTGGTGGTGGTTCAACATTTACACCAGGAATTATAGGAATGCTTCTAGATAACCTTGATAGATTCCCAATTAGATCTATCAAACTTTATGATAACGACGCAGACAGACAAGGTGTAATTGGTAAGGCTCTAGAAATCTTACTAAAAGAAAGACACCCAGAGATCAACTTTGTCTACACTACAGATCCTGAAGAAGGATTTACAGATGTGGACTTCGTCCTAGCTCAACTTAGGGTTGGTAAATACGAGATGCGTGATAGGGACGAGAAAGTTCCATTAAAGCACGGATGTATTGGACAAGAAACATGTGGACCGGGTGGACTTGCTTATGGTATGCGTTCAATCGGTGGAGTTCTTGAAATCCTTGACTACATGGAAAAATACTCACCAGAAGCTTGGATGCTAAACTACTCAAACCCAGCAGCAATCGTAGCAGAAGCTACTAGAAGACTAAGACCAGATTCTAAGATTATAAACATCTGTGACATGCCAATTGACTTAATGTACAAGATGGCAGACATGGTTGGCCTAAAAGAATGGCAAGAGCTTGACTTTTCTTATTACGGTCTAAACCACTTCGGTTGGTTTACAGCAATCTCTGATAAAGAAGGAAATGACTTAATGCCACAAATCAAAGAGCACGTTTCAGTTAACGGCTTTGCTGATGGTATAGGAACAGCTCAACACCTTGATCCATCATGGGTTGAGACTTTCACAAAGGCAAAAGATGTCTATGCCCTAGACCCAGACACAATTCCAAACACTTACCTAAAATACTACTTCTACCCAGATTTTGTAATGGAGCATACTGATCCAAATCACACAAGAGTTGACGAAGTTCGTGAAGGAAGAGAAAAAGATGTATTTGGATTCTGCCAAAATATTATAGACAAGGGAACAGCAGAAGGAGTTGAAATCGAACTTGATGCACACGCAACCTACATCGTAGACCTTGCTATTGCACTTGCAGAAAATACAAAGGAAAGATTCCTTCTTATAGTTGAAAATAATGGAGCAATTCCAAACTTTGACCCAACAGCAATGGTAGAAATTCCATGTCTAGTTGGTAAAAACGGAATCGAAAGAATCAACCAAGGAGCGATTCCACAATTCCAAAAAGGACTAATGGAGCAACAAGTATCTGTAGAAAAACTTGTAGTTGAAGCTTGGATTGAAGGAAGCTACCTAAAGATGTGGCAAGCCCTAACACTTTCAGCAACAGTACCAAGTGCGAAAGTTGCCAAAGAACTTCTTGACGATCTAATCGAAGCAAACAAGGACTTCTGGCCAGAACTTAACTAATAAAAACCTAGTTTTATAAGAAAAATCTCTACTTAGCGTATAATAAGCCTAGTAGGGATTTTTTAGTGAGGTGATATTATCAGTTTAGAAAAACTTATCAGGGAAAATGAAAATAAATTTACCCAGACAGACTATGTAATTGCCAATGAAATATTAAAAAACGGTCTTAATTACAATCTTACAATCAACGAATTTGCGAGCATCTGCTATACATCCAGGACTTCTGTCCTAAGATTTGCCAAAAAACTAGGATTTAATGGTTATAATGACCTTAAATACTACATATTAAATGACAAGGTCGATATTGTGACTAGCTCTGCTGCGAGTTTTGATGCGAAAAAGGATTTGATATATAAGAAACTAGGAAAAGTCAAAAGAGCCTTTATTTATGGTAACGGAGCCTATGAAGATATAATCAAATATTCTGTCAAAAGACTACTGTTTGATGTAGGGATTTTATCAGAAACATATGCCGGTGCCAAGGAGATAGTAGCTTTCGACAGGGATATGCTTAAAGATAGCTTGGTGGTGATTGTGGATTTCTCAAAGGATATAAGAAGCGAGGAATTGATGTTTCAAATAGCGTCCATCCCTTGCATCAAACTAATTATAGGAAGTGAATACAAGTCTATGACAAAGAGTGATTACAATATCTTCCTAGCTGAGGAAGAAAGAAAAGTCAGGCTTATAAGCCCTTATATTATAGAACTAGAGAAGTTCTTTACAGGATTTCTAGAAAGGCAAAGTAATGATATTGATGAACTTGATTAGGGAAAATTATTCTAAGCTCAATAACAATGACCTTAGAATATATTCTTATATCATTCAAAATAAAAGTGAAGCTAACGAATTAAATATTAATCAAATGGCAGATAAGTTAGGTCTTAGCACAAGTTCCATAATGACTTTTACCAAAAAACTAGGACTTGATGGCTATAGCGAGCTTAAATATCTTATCAAATGGAGCGAAGAAGATAAGAATTCCGCCTTCGATGATAATGAAATAGAATATACCAAAAACGACATTAATCTAACCATGACCATGTTGACTTCCTTAAATCTAGATGGCTTATTTGAGAAGTTAGGTGAGGCGAAAGACATCTTTGTTATAGGCAATGGATACACTCAGCTAAATGTAGCAGAAGAGCTTAAGAGAAACTTCTTAAATGTTGGTAAGATTGTAAATATCCTAGACCAGGACTCCGATTATGATAGATACAAGAGCCTTATTAAAGAAGGAGATGTTCTTTTTGTCATATCATTTAGTGGAGAAAATGAAAAATTAATTGATTTTCTAAAATCTATCAAGGAAGATGTAACTATAGCTTCTATTACCAAACTATCTAACAATACCATATCTCACTTATCTGACTACAATGTATCATTTGTAACTCACGAAGTATATGACTTCAATCAAAGGATGAAAATATCACCTATTTCACAGTTTTATGTTGTGATAGACTTTATAATTCTAAAATACTTATCTTTTCTATCTTAAAATAAAAAGGGGAAATCCCCAGTCTGAGATTTACAAATTGTAATCATCGACTAGGATTTTCCCAATTCTTTTGGCAGATTTCTGTATACATCTAGCATCGTTATTGTCAATATCGGTTCCAGATACCATCATTCCTGTTATAGAAATATTTCTAAGACAGCCGTATTTTTTGCTCAATGGATTAAGTCTTGGCCAGCTAACAGCTATAAAGTCCCCATCTTTATCTGCCATAATCATTTCTTTAGACAAAAGGCTTTCGTAGAGAGGAATTTTCTCAGAAACTTTACTTAGATTAGTCTCAATGCCCGAGCAGTTAATTACAATATCGGCATTAGCCGTCCTATCTCCCTTAAGGAAAAATTTACCATCTGATGTCTTTTCTATAGAGTGGGTATTAGTGATGATGTCAATCTTACCTTCATCGTAGGACTTAAGGATCAGCTTCATAGATTCGTAAGGGGTCTTTCCTCCAAGAAAGATTAGGTACTTGTAATACTTATCCATAAAAATCTCCCTATCCTGAGGTCTTAGATTGTTTACTATGTCAGCTGCAAAGACCGTAAATTGCATAAAATAATCCTCACAAAAGGCGAGGGCCTGGTCATTTTCATCGATTGCTTTTCTACTTAGATCTAGGCTATGGTCCTTGTAGGTTTCGTAGGCATATCTTAAGTCAAACCCATTTTCAGAAAAATCTTTCTCAATCCTTTTTATTAAGACATCAAGGTCTATAAATTCATTATCGCTAAGGGCCTTTTTAATCCGAGCCTCATCTAGAGAATATTTATCATAAATATTTCCTTCATAAGGAATGTCTACTATCTTGTATTCATTATCACCGGTAAAGAAATTGATAGGCTTAGTTAGATTCTTATTATTCATAAGATATCTAAAGACATCTGTTGATGCGGCGGAAGTACCAATTACAGCAATTGATGAATCATTATCTATATCTTTTAACTTATCCCTAAGAGGGTATGGACTTTCTATATAAGATTCTTCTCCACTAAGCTTATAGGGGTCTTGGTAAAAGCTTGCTCCACTTGCAAGGAAGATAAAATCATAAGTAGACTTCCTATAACGAGTTTTAAGCTCATAAATTTCCTTGTTATCTAGAATAGATACACCTATATCTGTAACTTCTTCATTTATAATATTGACAAAGGGAAGATCAATATAATCTTTCGCCTTATCTTTAAGGAAGGAAGCAAAATAAACCCTAGGAGCCATCTTCTCTATAGGATCGACCTTCTTATTATTATCTTTCATCCAATTCTTAAAATCATCCTTGTTTTCTCTTGGATAAATCATCTCGTCACTATCTACGTTGAGAAGTTTATCTAGGCTATCATCTTCGTAAGGAAGACCTGCTGGATACTCGCTTGCTTTTTCATATACATCAATTTCTATATTATCACTTTTCTTATTGTCAATTACTGACTTGAGGAAGCTAAAGCCTGATAAGGCAAACCCTACTATAGCAATTTTCATATAAACTCCTTTCAAACTTTTAATATAGATACCCAAAAGATTAGAAATGTAAGTATTTTACTTGACAAAAAAGGATTAGACGTGTAGAATATTGAAGGATTGGCATAGATTGCCAATTATTTAAATTATAAAAGAAAAGGAGGTGCATTATGCCTACAATTAATCAACTTGTTAGAAAAGGTAGAAAGAGCGAAAAATCTAAATCAGATACACCAGCTCTAGGTTACAACTACAACACACTTAAAAGTAGAATTACACCAAACCAATCACCACAAAAACGTGGAGTTTGTACATCTGTAAGAACTGTAACACCTAAAAAGCCAAACTCAGCGCTAAGAAAGATCGCCAGAGTTAGACTTACAAACGGAGCTGAAGTACTATCTTACATTCCAGGAATTGGACACAATCTTCAAGAACACAGTGTTGTATTGATCAGAGGTGGAAGAGTAAAGGACCTTCCAGGTGTTAGATACCACATCATTAGAGGTACTCTAGATACAGCAGGAGTAGACGGAAGAAAACAAGGAAGATCTAAATACGGAGCTAAAAAAGCTTAATATTTAGCAAAATAAGTGCATAATGTACCTATTTATATACAAGGTATATGTGCACACTGACGGCAAGAATTTGTCGAGTACTCAAGATATTACACATAATTGGTAAAGGAGGGAAGAAAAGTGTCAAGAAAAGGACATATACCAAAAAGAGAGGTAATGCCTGATGCTAAGTACAACGATAGAGTTGTTACTAAGCTAATCAATAACGTAATGTTAGATGGTAAGAAAGGCCTTGCTACAAAAATAGTTTATGATGCTTTTGACATCATTGCAGAAGAAACTGGCAACGATGCACTAGAAGTATTCTATCAAGCTATGGAAAATATAATGCCAACACTAGAAGTAAAAGCCAGAAGAATTGGTGGTGCCAACTACCAAGTACCAATGGAAGTTAGACCAGAAAGAAGACAAACACTAGCTCTTAGATGGCTCGTAAACTTCTCAAGAGCTCGTGGTGAAAAAACTATGGTGGAAAGATTATCTAAGGAAATCCTAGATGCTTCAAACAACGCTGGTGCAGCTGTAAGAAGAAAAGAAGAAATGCACAGAGCAGCTGAAGCAAACAAAGCTTTCGCACACTATAGATACTAGAAATAGGGGGACAAATGAAAAGAGAAGTCTCATTAAAGGACACCAGAAACATAGGTATCATGGCCCATATAGATGCTGGTAAAACAACTGTAACAGAAAGAATGTTATATTATACCGGTAAGATCTATAAAATAGGTGATACACATGATGGTACTGCGGTAATGGACTCTATGGACCAAGAAAAGGAACGTGGAATCACAATCGGATCTGCAGCTACAACATGTTATTGGAATGATCACAGAATCAACATCATAGATACCCCAGGCCACGTGGACTTTACTGTAGAAGTAGAAAGATCACTAAGGGTACTAGATGGTGCTGTTGCACTATTCGACGCTAAAAGCGGTGTAGAACCACAATCAGAAACAGTTTGGAGACAAGCTGATAAGTACGACATCCCAAGATTTTGCTTCATTAACAAAATGGATGCTACAGGTGCTGACTTCTTCATGGCTGTTGATACAATCAAAGATAAACTAAAAGCAAACGCAGTTCCAATAGAAATTCCAATAGGTGCAGAACAACAATTCGAAGGAGTAGTTGATCTTGTAACAATGGAATCTGTAACATACAATACAGAAGACTTAGGTGCTCACCCAATAAAGGGTGAAATCCCAGCTGAACTTGTTGAACAAGCAGAAGAATACAGAGCTAACCTACTTGAAGAGCTTTCAGAAATTGATGATAACATCATGATGAAATACCTTGAAGGAGAAGAAGTTAGTGAAGATGAGATCAATGCTGCAATAAGAAAGGGAACAATCGATAAGAAAATATTCCCATGTCTATGCGGATCAGCTTACAAGAACAAGGGTGTACAAGCGCTCCTTGATGCAATCGTAGCTTACATGCCAAGTCCAGAAGACGTTCCAGCAATCGATGGTACAGATCCTAAAGATGATTCTATCGTACTAGAAAGAAAACCTGGAGATAACGAACCACTATCTGCACTTGCATTTAAGGTTGTAACAGACCCATACGTAGGTAAGCTAATCTATGTAAGAATCTACTCAGGTACAATTGAATCAGGTTCTTATGTATACAATGCTACAAAAGGCAAGAGAGAAAGAGTTGGACGTATCATGCAAATGCACTCCAACAAGCAACAAGAAATAGAGACAGCATTTTCTGGAGATATCGTAGCCCTACTAGGACTAAAAGATACAACAACAGGAGATTCCCTATGTGACCAAGATAACCCAATTATCCTTGAAAACATGGAATTCCCAGATCCAGTAATCTCAGTTGCTATCGAGCCAAAAACAAGAGCAAGTCAAGATAAGATGATCGTAGGACTTCAAAAACTTGCAGAAGAAGACCCAACCTTCCAAACAAGATCAGATGAAGAAACAGGTCAAACAATTATCTCAGGAATGGGTGAGTTACACCTTGAAGTAATCGTAGACAGACTCTTAAGAGAATTCAAGGTAGAAGCTAATATCGGTAACCCACAAGTAGCATACAGAGAATCAATCACTAAAGAAGCAGAAGCACAAGGTAAGTTCGTTAGACAATCCGGTGGTTCAGGACAATACGGTGATGTTATTCTTCAAGTTATGCCAGGTGAAGAAGGTGCAGGAATTACATTCGAATCTAAGATTGTCGGTGGTGCAGTACCTAAAGAATACATCAAGCCAGTTGAGGCAGGTGTAAGAGAAGCTGCAGCAAGCGGAATCCTTGGTGGCTACCCAATGGTAGATATCCATGTAATCCTAGTAGATGGTTCTTACCACGAAGTCGACTCATCAGAAGTTGCCTTCCACGTTGCAGGAAGCATGGGCTTCAAGAACGCTGTTGAAAAAGCAGGTCCAGTTCTACTAGAACCACTTGAAAAGGTAGAAATTACAACACCAGATGAATATCTTGGAGATGTAATGGGAGATGTTTCATCAAGAAGAGGTAAGATTGATGGAATGAACCCTAAAGATGGAATTCACGTACTTGATGCATTTATTCCACTATCAGAAATGTTTGGATATGCGACAGACCTAAGAAGTAAAACTCAAGGTAGAGCGACATATTCAATGCAATTTGACCACTATGCACAAGTTCCAGAATCAGTTAAAGAACAAGTATTAGATAAATAATTAATATAGGAGAATATAATGAGCAAACAAACATTTGAAAGAAGCAAACCACATATTAATATTGGTACAATCGGCCACGTAGACCACGGTAAAACAACAACAACAGCAGCAATCACCCAAGCCCTAAACAAAAAATACGGTACAGGTGAATACGTAGACTACGAACACATCGATAAGGCTCCAGAAGAAAGAGAACGTGGAATCACAATCAACACTTCTGTAGTAGAATACGAAACAGCAAACAGACACTATGCCCACATCGACGCTCCAGGCCACGCTGACTACGTTAAAAACATGATCACAGGTGCAGCACAAATGGATGGTGCTATCATCGTAGTATCTGCAGCTGACGGTCCAATGCCACAAACAAGAGAACACATCCTACTAGCTAGACAAGTAGGCGTTCCAAAAATCGCAGTATTCCTAAACAAAGAAGACCAAGTAGACGATCCAGAACTAATCGAACTAGTAGAAATGGAAATCAGAGACCTACTTTCAGAATACGACTTCGACGGAGACAACGCTCCAGTAGTAGTAGGATCTGCTCTTAAATCACTAGAAGAAGGTGGAGAAGGCCCATGGTCAGATAAAATCCTTGAACTAATGGAACAAGTAGACGAATACTTCGACATCCCAGAAAGAGACAACGACCAACCATTCCTAATGCCAGTAGAAGACGTAATGACAATCTCAGGACGTGGAACAGTAGCAACAGGAAGAGTTGAAAGAGGAACACTAAAAGTTGGTGATACAGTAGAAATCGTAGGACTAACAGAAGCTACAAAAGAAACAGTAGTAACTGGAGTAGAAATGTTCCACAAATCCCTAGACCAAGCAGAATCTGGAGATAACGTAGGACTCCTACTAAGAGGAATCACAAGAGATCAAATCTCAAGAGGACAAGTACTAGCAAAACCAGGTAGTGTAAACCCACACACAGAATTCGAAGGCCAAGTATACGTACTAACAAAAGAAGAAGGTGGACGTCACACACCATTCTTCAGTGGATACAGACCACAATTCTTCTTTAGAACAACAGACGTAACAGGAGATATCGAACTAGAAGAAGGCGTAGAAATGGTAATGCCAGGAGACAACGCAACATTCAAGATCACACTCCAAAAACCAATCGCTCTAGAAGAAGGACTAAGATTCGCTGTACGTGAAGGCGGAAGAACAGTTGCATCTGGAGTTGTTACAAAAATAATTAAATAGTCCCAACATGTAAGGGTGGAAAATGCGAAAGCATTTTTCATTTTCGAGACGAAGCGTAGCTGAGTCCGAAAAACTAAGCGAAAAGGTCATGAAATGACCTTTGAGAGGATAACATATTAGGGTGAAAAATGCGAAAGCATTTTTCATTTTCGAGACGAAGTCCTCAATGAGCCGGACGGGCTGATGCTGAGTCCGAAAAACTAAGATAAAAGGTCACGAAGTGCCCTTCGAGAGGATACTCTCTCTAATAAAATAAAAAACAAAGGCAAGCTTTCGGGCTTGTCTTTTTCTGTGGATACTTTCCTTATGACTTTAGCTACAAAAGTTATAACATTCAAACTTATTTTAAATCCTAGTTAAATCTTCAAATCTATCTTAAATTTCACTTTTCATAACCAACATTTTTTATTTTTTTATAGGATAAATTTTCTCCATAAATCTTTTCTATAAATAGGTCTATTTTCTCCTATATTAAATATAGAAGCAAAGTTTTCAATAAGTCTTGTAAATTATCAAAGGTTATCTTCCGAGAAAAAACGCAATAATTCTGTGATGATTTTTTACATAAAATCTTCAAAATGTAGAGTAATAAAGCAAAAATATTCAAATTATTTAATAAAATTAGAAAGATAATTTAAAAATAAACTTATGAAAAATAATTATAGAATAAAAATATATATGAAAACCTTTTAAATAACAGTAATAAGCACTTGGTAACAATTTCACTTGATTACTTTAATATGCTTGCAATTTATTGTGATGTAGTATATAATTATACACAACAAGGAGGAGAAAATGTTTAAGTACATAATTAAAAGAATCTTACAAGCTGTGGCAGTTTTGCTTCTTGTAACTTGTATAACTTTTTTCCTGATGAAATTAGTTCCAGGATCACCATTTGCAAGTGAAAAAATGCAATCACCAGAAGTACTAGAAGCTTTGAACAAAAAGTACGGCTTGGATGAACCTTATTTGGTTCAACTTAAGAAATTCATAGTAAATGCAGCTAAGGGAGAGTTTGGAGTATCTTTGAAGATGCAAAAAGACAGACCTGTTATTGATATTATAAAGGAGATGCTCCCAATTAGTGTAAAGCTTGGACTTATCGCTCTCTTGTGGGCGACTCTTGTAGGAGTTCCTTTGGGATCTCTAGCAGCCTATCATAGGGACGAGGGTCTGGATTCCTTCCTAAGAGTTCTAACTACTATAGGAATATCTGCACCAGGTTTTGTTGTAGCGACTCTTTTACTTTTGCTCTTTGGAGTAAAGCTAAAAGTCCTACCTACCATGGGTCTTGAAAGCCCGAAATCCTATATAATGCCTTGCTTTTCTCTAGGATTTTATCCTATGTGTTATATAGCAAGACTTTCAAGATCTTCTATGCTAGATGCTATTGGTCAATATTATATAAGGACTGCTAGAGCTAAGGGAGTTTCAGAAAGAAAAGTTTTGTTTAAGCATGCTTTAAAGAATGCTTTTATACCAGTTCTTACCTATCTAGGACCTCTCACAGCTGGAATTATTACAGGTTCTATGGTAGTCGAGTCAGTGTTTTCTGTCCAAGGACTTGGTAGATATTTTATAAACTCAGTTCTTAATAGAGACTATCCAATAATCATGGCGACAACTTTGTTTTTTGCCTTTATGGTAATAGTTATGAATCTCGTAGTAGATATACTCTATACCTTCATTGATCCAAGGATAGATTTGAGTAAGGGAGAATAATATGGATAATATTTTATCTTTAAATAAAAAATTAAAATTAGAAGACTTTGACTTAAGCTCAGATGATTTCGAGCTGGCAAGTGATAGCCAAAAGGAAAATTTTATAAGTAAAGCTCCATCAACTTCCTACTTTCAAGATGCGAAGAGGAGACTAAAGGCAAACAAGGTAGCTATGGTTTCCCTAGGATTTCTAATAATCATATTTATCTTCGCCTTCCTAGGACCACTCTTTGTCGAAGGAGATTATACGACTCAGTTTAGGGGAGATGAAAACCTCTTTCCTTGTTTAAAATATCCTTTCGGTACAGACAAGCTAGGTAGAAATATAATGGTTCGTACTATGTATGGAACAAGAGTTTCTCTCATAGTTGGAGTCTTTGCATCTCTGATAGTTTTAATCATAGGTACGATTTACGGTTCGATTTCAGGATATTTTGGAGGAAAAGTAGATGCGGTAATGATGAGAATCCTAGATTTAATTTATTCTATACCAGATGTGTTGGTAGTAATATTATTATCTATAGGAATATCTCAACCCCTTAAATCATATGTTAACTCATCTACGTCGGAGTTTGCCAATAAGGTCGGAGTCTTAGGACCAGCCCTCATATCGATATTTATTGCCTTTGCCCTACTCTACTGGGTAGGAATGGCAAGAATTATAAGAGGACAAGTGCTAATGCTTAAGAAACAAGAGTTCGTAACAGCAGTTGAAGCCCTGGGCGGATCTAAGAGAAGGATAATAAGAAGGCACCTTTTTCCAAACTGTATAGGACAGGTCATAGTAATGACAGCCATGCAAATACCTTCTGCGATTTTCCTTGAGTCATTCTTATCATTCTTAGGAATAGGAGTTTCAGCTCCGATGACTTCTCTTGGAGCCCTTGCAGCGGATGCCTTGGGAGGAATCTACTCCTATGCTTATAGGCTAATCATTCCATCATTGATATTATCCCTTATGATTTTATCATTGAACTTGTTCGCAGATGGACTGAGAGATGCCCTAGATCCAAGGCTTAAAAAGTAGGTTATTATGGAAAATTTAGATAAAGAAATGTTAAAAATTGAAGACTTAAGTATATCTTTCTACACTCCAGTAGGAGAAGTCAAGGCGGTAGATTCTATAAACTACACCCTCCATGAGAATGAAATCATGGGGATCGTTGGAGAGTCGGGATCTGGTAAATCAGTAGAAAGTTATGGGATTATGGGACTTTTGCAAAGTCCAGGCAAGGTCAAAAATGGGAAGATTCTTTACAAGGGAGAAAATGTCCTAGATTATGATAAGAAACAAATGTCATCTTTTAGGGGAGCTAAGTGCTCCATGATCTTCCAAAATCCGATGACTTGTCTTAACCCAGTCTATACTATAGGCAACCAGCTAATGGAAGCTGTCTTAGTTCACAAGGACAAAAGCAAGAAAGAAGCCTATGATTTGGCAGTCGAAATGCTAGATCTTGTAGGAATATCCAATCCAGAAAGGCGAATGAAGCAATATCCTCACGAGCTTTCTGGAGGTATGAGACAGAGAGTTATGATAGGTATGGGGCTGATTTGTAAGCCCGATATCTTAATAGCTGATGAGCCAACTACAGCCCTAGATGTTACAATCCAGGCTCAGATTCTTGAACTTATAAAAGATATACAAGAAAAAAATAAGATGAGCGTAATTTTTATCACTCACAACCTGGCTGTAGTTGCTCAAATATGTGACACAGTTAGTGTAATGTATGCTGGAAGAATTGTAGAGCAGGGAAGTGTAGACGATATATTCTATAGACCAAGCCATCCTTACACCAAGGGCCTTCTTAAATCTATGCCAAGGATAGACCTAGGTGATAAGACTAGGCTTGAAAGTATCAAGGGAGTTCCGGTAGATATGCTAAATCCACCTGAAGGATGTGGATTTTCTACTAGATGTGAGTCATGTATGAATATTTGTCTAAGAAAAGAACCTCCGACGATTGAATTAGGAGATGGACACAGGTCCAAGTGCTTCCTTCATGTAAAGGAGCTTTTAAATGCAAGATGAGAAATTATTGATAGTAAATAATCTAGTAAAACACTTTACAGTTTCTACAAGTTTTAACAATACGGCGAAAGTCCACGCAGTAGATGATGTGTCGTTTTTTATAAACAAGGGAGAGACCCTGGGAATTGTAGGAGAGTCTGGTTGTGGTAAGACGAGTCTGGGAAGGACAATTCTTAGACTACACGAACCAAGTAGCGGACAGATTATCTATGACGGTGAGACGATTTTTGATAGTGATAAAGGCATTAAGGCTGATATGTATAAGTTTAGGAGGAAAATGCAAATAATCTTCCAAGACCCATCAGCTTCCCTAGATCCAAGGATGACAGTGGCTGAGATTGTTGGTGAGGCACTAGATATCCATGGACTTTACAAAAAAAACAGGAGGGAGAGAATCAATGAACTGTTAAGGAAGGTAGGACTAAATGAGGAGCATTCCAATAGATATCCTCACGAGTTTTCGGGAGGCCAGCAGCAAAGGATTGGAATTGCAAGAGCCCTTGCGGTAGAACCAGAATTTATAGTATGTGATGAGCCTATAAGTGCCCTTGACGTATCGATCCAAGCACAAATTGTAAACATGCTCCAAGACATGCAAAAAGACAGCGGGCTTACATATATGTTCATAGCCCATGACCTATCAGTAGTAAAACATATTTCAGATAGGATAGGAGTAATGTATTTGGGCAAGATGGTAGAGCTTGTAGATAGCGAAAGACTATACGAAAACCCTCTTCATCCCTACACCCAGTCTCTTCTTACAGCAATTCCAATACCAGATCCACAAAAGACAAGATCTATGGAAAGGATTAAGCTAAAAGGAGAGGTCCCATCAGCAATCAATCCACCAAAAGGATGTAGATTCCACGAAAGATGCTTGTATGCTACAGATATTTGTAAGAGTAAAGAACCTGAATTTAAAGAATATGAAAGTGGACACTTCGCAAGTTGCCATAATATAGGAGAATTTTAAAATGAAAGCAAAGAGTAAATTATTAATAGGCTTACTGAGTTTGTCAATGATATTTTCTGCCTGCGGTGGAAATAATGATAAGGCAAACGAAGGAGATGGAAACAATCAAGCAGTAGTAAATGAGGAAGAAGGCAAGAAGGACGGAGTCCTAGATATCAATATAGCAAGTGAGCCTGAATCAATAGATCCAGCCCTCAACACTTCAGTTGATGGAGCTATAATGATATCCCACCTATTCGAATCCCTAATCAGATGGGACGACGATGGGGAAGGTAATGCAGTCCTTAAACCTGGTATAGCAGAAAGTTGGGAAGTATCAGATGACGGATTGACTTGGACCTTCAAATTAAGGGATGCCAAGTGGTCTGATGGAAAAGATATTACAGCAGATGACTTCGTATATTCTTGGAACAGACTAGTAGACCCTGCAACAGGAGCAGACTATGAGTATATGCTAGATATGGTAAAGGGCTATGATGAGAAAAAACTCGATATCTCTGCGCCAGATCCAAAAACATTTGTAGTTAATCTAAGCGTAAAATGTCCATACTTCGAAGAAATATGTGCCTTTCCTGCAGTAATGCCAGTAAGAAAAGACATTATCGAAGCTAACAAGACTTGGACAAATAGCCCAGAAACATTAGTATCAAATGGAGCTTACAAGCTAGAAAAATGGGACCACAACTCTACTTTATCTATGGTCAAAAACCCAGAATACTATGATCGAGACTCAGTTAAGGCAGAAAAGTTAGCCTTCCATCTCCAAGATGACCAAAACGCAATCTATGCTTCTTATAGGTCAGGAGACTTAGACTTTATTAACTCAGTTCCACAAGAAGAAATCCAAAAACTTCTAGATACAAAAGAACTTAAGATCAAACCATATGTAGGAACATACTTCGTATGCTTCAATACTGAAAAAGAACCATTCAACGATCCAAGAGTTAGAAAGGCCTTCTCTCTAGCCATAGATAGAAACTTCATCGTAAACCAAGTTACAGGTCAAGGCCAAGAGCCTGCTACAGCCTACGTTCCATCAGGAGTATATGATGCTAAGGGAGCTGAAGGAGATGACTTTAGGACTGTTGGTGGAGATTATTACTCTATAAATGACGAAGATTACGAAAAAAATATCGAAGAAGCTAAAAAACTAATGGAAGAAGCAGGCTACAAAGACGGCGAAGGCTTCCCACAAATCGATTACTTGTACAACACTGATGAAAACCACAAGGCTATAGCAGAAGCCCTACAAAATATGTGGCAAGAAAAACTAGGTGTACAAGTTAACCTACAAAACCAAGACTGGAATGTATTCCTCAAAGAAAGAAAAGAAGGAAACTACAACATAGCAAGACACGGTTGGATAGCAGATTATAACGATCCAATGAGCTTTATAGATATGTGGCTAACAGGCGGTGGAAATAACGACGCCCAATACAAGAACGAAGAGTTCGACAAGTACGTAAAAGCAGCCAAAGCAACATCAGATCCAGACGAAAGAATGGAAAATATGCACAAAGCCGAAGATATTCTTATAGGAGAAGATAACGTAGTTGCACCACTATACTTCTACAACAACTCTTATATGGTAAAACCAAACATCCAAGGCCTATACTACACACCACTAGGATACTTCTTCTACAAAGGTGCAGAAGGATTCTAAGATAAACAGTTTTCCCTCCAAAAACTGCCCTGCAGGTTAATCCCACAGGGCAGTTTTACTTTGCGAATTTTATTCATTAGTTTTTTCTTTTTCTTCTTTCTTATTTCCGAATATGAAAGAAAGCTTAGTTTCTGAAATTATAATCGCTATAAAGATCATCACGAAACCAATGATTGAATTAACAGTTAGTTTTTCTATTCCTAGCATTACCGGAATTAGAATACCAAAGACTGATTCAAAACCTAGGATAATTGCTGCAGATGATTCGTCTGTATACTTTTGACCTACATTTTGTAGAAGTAGGGCAACTGTTGTACAGAAAATCGCAAGATAAGCAAGCTCTAGGTATGGTCCATTGCCATTAACTACGATATTTGAGTTATCTTCCATAGTAAATGTCACAATTGCCGCAATAATGGCAGCAGAGGTGAACTGGAAGATTGTCATGAGTATTGGATCTTTCCCTTCAGATAAGACACTTACAGCTACGATGTGGGCCGCAAATAGGAAACCACTTAGTAGGGCAAGGCCGTCTCCAAGAAGCATTTCCTTATCGGCATCGAATATTGATGTTCCTGGTTCTACTCCAGATTTGGATATAAAATAAATACCGATTACTGCGATAATCGCTGCAATAATGTTAAACTTATCTGGTCTAACCTTAGTTACAGCCCAGGCTAGGAAAGGAACTATTACACAATATGATGCTGAAAGGAAGGCGCTCCTACCAGGATCTGCGTAAGTTACTCCTAAAGTCTGTGAGGAATAAGCCATAAAGAGGAAGATTCCTATAATAAGGCCAATCTTAATGTCGTGCTTACTAGCTTCTCTAATTTTCTTGTTAAATATTATAGCAAGAATTATTGCTGACAAACCGAACCTCACCATCAATATAAAGTTTGGGTTAAAGGTATCGGACGATTGCTTTACTACTGTTAGGGAAGAACCCCAAAGTATGGCCGTAATTAAAAGGCCTAACTTGGCCAGTAGGTCAACCTTCTTGCTTTTCTTTTGTTTTTCCATTTTGTCTCCTTCGTATTTTAGTTCGGATTATCATTGACCCTATATATATACCCGAATATTTGAATTTTGCATAAAAAATCTCAAGATAAATTGAAAAATCTTCAAAACTTACCATAATTTTGCATAAAAGATAGAAGTAGATATAAAAAATAATTAACTTTTAAAAAGTATTTATGTTTGAATAATAAACTAAAAAAAGTATCATGGTAAAGTGGAGGAATTATGAATAAAAAAATTATAAGAATAATGTTAGCCTATGTAGGAGTAATCACAGGAGCAGGACTCGCATCAGGCCAAGAGCTTATGCAGTATTTTGTATCAATGGGTATTCCTGGCATAGTCGGAGCAGTAGTACTCGCGTTTTTACATATGTTAATAGGAGGACTCCTACTTCAACTTGGTAGCCATTATCTAGCAAATGACCATTCGGAAGTTTTTGATGAGATTACCAATAAGGTCATAAGTAAATTTATGGACTTATCCTTGATATTTACTTGCTTTGTAATAGGTTTTGTGATGATTGCAGGAGCTGGTTCAAACTTAAACCAGGCCTTTGGTACACCTAACTGGTTGGGAGCTGTGATCTGTGCCCTATTAATTATAGTTGTAGGTATGCTAGATTTTGAGAGGGTTAGTCAGATTATAGGATCTTTTACTCCTTTAATCTTAGTCTTTACCCTAATCGCTTCGATCTATACCTTTACCCATCACACACCTGACTGGAAAAGCCTTGACCTTGTTGCAAGGAGTCTACCAAGCAACTTCTCAAGCGTTACTCTTTCCCTATTCAACTATTTTGGTATGTCGATAATGACAGCTGTCTCTATGGCCCTAGTTTTGGGTGGAGATGAACTTAATACAGGAGAAGCTGGTATAGGAGGCCTTATTGGAGGTCTTCTAGTTGGAATATTGGGTATACTTATTGTTCTTACTTTGTTTATTAGGTTAAACGAAGTAAAAGATCTAGATATACCAATGCTCTATGTAATAGAAGATATAAGTCCAATCCTTGGAACTGTCATGGCACTTGTCATATTTGGCATGATATTTAATACAGGAATTTCTCTTTTCTATGCCTTGGCTCGTAGGTTTTCTGGGGGTGAGGAGAAGAAGTTTAAAATCCTTCTTGTAACTATAACACTTGCTGGATTTATCCTAAGCTTTGGCGGCTTCAAAAAGCTTGTATCAGTATTTTATCCAATCATAGGTTATGCTGGAATTATCATGCTTGTTATTTTACTTTTCGCTTATCATAAGGAAAGAACTGCTATCAAGTACGAAAACATAAGAAGATTTGCCATCAATCATTATATGAGAAAAAAACTCGATGAAGATATGGAATATACCAAAGAAGATAAGGAAAAACTTAAAAGACTGATAGAAAGAAGCCATATAGAAAATAAGGATATGATAGAAAAATCTGAAGAAGCCGTTCAAGAAATCTTGGACGAAGAAAATGAAGAATAAGAGATATTAATTTGAATATAGAGGAAGCTATAATAGAAGGTAGCCTCCTCTTTTTTTGATTAGTAATTTTTTAATCGATTATATTTATTTGCTTTATCTACGATTAATAAACGATTTAAAATAAGTTTCTAATTTGCATGTAGGGCTAAATTATTTCGACAAAATTGGGTATAAGTATTATATAAAATATTATAAGGAGGACTTATGGGAAAATATACAGATGATGCGAAGCTTTTGCATCAATATATTGGAGGAGATAGCAATATCTCGTCAGTTACGCATTGTGTTACCAGGATGCGTTTTGTACTAAATGATCCTAAGAAGGCCGATGTAGAAAAAATCGAAGATTTACCTTCTGTTAAGGGATCTTTCACCCAGGCTGGCCAATTCCAGGTTATTATTGGAAATGATGTAGATGAGTTTTATAATGACTTTATGGCTATATCACATGCCACAGAAAAGAGTAAGGATGAGGTGAAAAAGGATGCTGTGAAAAATCAGAACGTCCTCCAAAGGGTATCTTCAGTCCTTGCAGAAATCTTCGCGCCTTTGATTCCTGCAATTATCGTAGGTGGTTTGCTCTTAGGTTTTAGAAATATTCTAGGAGAGATGCCTTTTGATAGTCTTGGAGGAAAGACTATTGTAGAGACTTCTGTCTTTTGGAATGGAGTAAATGACTTCTTGTGGCTTATATGTGAAGCGATCTTCCATTACTTGCCAGTAGGAATTACTTGGTCAATCACAAGGAAGATGGGTACAACCCAAATTCTAGGAATTGTCCTAGGTATTTGTTTGATTTCACCTAACCTACTTGCCAACGCTTATTCAATAGCTGGCGGAGGAGAGATTCCTGTTTGGGACTTTGGATTTTTCACTATAGAAAGAATAGGCTACCAGGCCCAAGTAATCCCAGCCATGCTTGCAGGATTTCTCTTAGTTTATCTTGAAAGATTCTTTAAAAGGATTATCCCTCAAGCAATATCAATGATTTTTGTTCCCCTATTTTCACTAATACCAACAGTACTTTTAGCTCACCTAGTCTTAGGTCCTATTGGTTGGAAGATAGGCTCACTAATATCTGCTGGAGTATATAATGGATTGACATCAGCCTTTAACTGGCTATTTGCTGCAGTATTTGGCTTCTTCTATGCACCACTTGTTATTACAGGACTTCACCATATGACAAATGCAATCGACCTACAGCTTGCAAATGACTTCGGTGGAACAATCCTTTGGCCAATGATTGCCCTATCAAACATTGCCCAAGCCTCAGCAGTAGTAGCTATAATCTACCTACACAGAAAGGATGAGAAGGAAAAACAAATTTCAGTTCCAGCAGCAATTTCTGCCTATCTTGGAGTTACAGAACCTGCCCTTTTTGGTATCAATATCAAATACGGCTTCCCTTTTATAGCGGGAATGATTGGGTCTGCCCTTGCAGCGGTATTTTCTGTATCAACTTCAACCATGGCCTACAATATCGGTATAGGAGGACTTCCTGGAATACTTTCAATCATGGGAGGATCTAGGTTAAACTTCGCCATAGCCATGGCTATTGCTATAGTTGTGCCTGTAATACTCACTGTGGTATTTGAAAAGAAGAATATGTTTCATAACAAGATAGAATTTAAGACACCAAGTTTTAGTTAGGAGGTTAAATGAATCTAGGAAAACAAGTAATCTACCAGGCCTATCCCAGAAGCTTTAAGGATACGTCAGGAAATGGCATAGGAGATCTTAAGGGAATTAGCGAAAAGGTAGATTATCTAAGAAAGCTTGGAGTAGATATGGTTTGGCTTAATCCTTTCTTTATCTCTCCACAAAACGATAATGGCTATGACATAGCAGATTATTACCATGTGGACCCTGCCTTTGGGACTGATGAGGACCTTGATAATCTCATCGCAGAGTTTGACAAGGCAAATATCAAATTAATGTTTGATATGGTCCTAAACCACACATCGACAGAGCATGAGTGGTTCAAGAAGGCCCTAGCTGGAGATGAAAAATATCAGAATTTCTATTATATAAGAGAAGGAAAAGATGGCAACTACCCTACAAATTGGCAGTCCAAATTTGGAGGTCCTGCCTGGAATGAGTTTGGAGATAGTGGAAAATACTATCTCTGCCTCTACGATAAGACCCAGGCCGACCTTAATTGGCACAATCCTGACCTTAGAGAAGAGCTTTACAAGATCGTAAACTATTGGATTGATAAGGGAATCGGAGGATTTAGATTTGACGTCTTAAATGTAATAGGGAAAAGCCAAATCTTAGAAGATTCTTCAGGAGATATCAGCGAGGAGAAAAAGCTCTACACAGATACTCCTATAGTTCATAGGTGGATAAGAGAGCTTAACAAACATACTTTCGGGAAGAATCCCGAGATAATTACAGTAGGAGAGATGAGCTCGACTGATATAGAGAATTCTTCTATGTACTCAGCAGCCCAAGGCGATGAGCTTTCCATGATCTTTAGTTTCCACCATCTTAAGGTGGACTACAAGGATGGGGACAAGTGGACTGACATGGACTTTGATTTTATGAAATTAAAGGAAATCCTAAACAAATGGCAGAAGGGACTCCAAGAAGGGGGAGGTTGGAATGCTCTTTTCTGGAACAATCACGACCAGCCAAGGGCCAACAATAGATTTGGAGATGTTAAAAATTATCCAAAAGAAACAGCTACTATGCTTGCCCAAACCATCCACATGATGAGAGGAACCCCTTATATCTACCAGGGAGAAGAAATCGGTATGACAGATCCTGAATTTTCTTCAATTGATGACTACAAGGATATCGAAAGCATCAATGCCTACAAGGCCTTATTAGAAAAGGGTAAAAGTAGTGACGAAGCTCTAAATATTATCAAGAAAAAATCTAGAGACAATTCCAGAACTCCTATGCAATGGGACGGATCGGAAAATGCAGGTTTTACGACAGGGACTCCTTGGATAGGAGTAAATGATAATTATGAAGATATAAATGCAGAAAATGCCCTAGAGGATAAGGATTCAATATTCTATTATTACAAGAAACTAATAGAACTTAGAAAAGAAGAGCCTATAATCTCCGATGGACTCTACTTCCCAATCCTTGAAGATGATCCTCATATTTTAGCCTACATCAGAGAATATGAGGGAGAAGTTTTAATAAATATGAATAACTTCTCAGATGAATTTGTTAAGGTAGATTTAGAAGAAATCTTAGAGTATTACGATAAGTTTGAATATCTCTTAGGAAACTATGGAGATAGAAAAGTAGACAAAGAAATAGAACTAGCTCCTTACGAGAGCCTCGCTCTTATCAAGAGAGTATAAGAAGGGACTGTTGCAGAATGAATAAATCGTACCAATATCATTAGAAGAACCTCCACGGAAATTTTGCTTCCATCAGCCGGCAGGCACCACTGAAAATTTCCTAAGAGAACCTTCTAACGATGGTACGATGATTATTCATAGTTTTGCAACAGCCACTTGCTCTGTATATTATTTTTTAGATTATTCTTGAGATAAAGCCTTTACTGGATCTTTTTTGGCTGCAATACTTGATGGGATAATTCCTGCAATTAGTGTTAGTCCTACGGAAATTATTACCAGTATTAATCCTGCCTTGGCAGGGAGGAAGGCTCTGATTTCTTCTATCCCACTCATATTTTGGATTAGCTTTGATAGGGGGATATTTATAAGCATGGTAGCTCCGATTCCTATTAGCCCTGACAAGAGACCTATTATAAAGGTTTCTGATAGGAAGACTTTTCTTATATCCTTCTTGCTCGCTCCGATTGATCTTAAGATTCCAATCTCTTTTACTCTTTCAAGAACGGAAATATAGGTAATTATTCCGATCATTATAGATGATACCACAAGACTTACTCCAACAAAGGCTATCAAAAGATAGGAAATGGCGGAGATTATTTGGGTAATTGATGAGGAGATTAGGCCGATATAGTCTGTGTAGGCAATCTTCTCATTTTCACTCTTACCCTCGTTATATTCTTTGATGAAGTCCTTGATTTTGTCTCTATTTTCAAAGTTTTCTACATAGATTGAGATATTTGATGGAGCATCTTTGGATACTAGGCCGAACTTTTCTAGGTTCTTGCTATAAGTCGCATCTCTTAGGAACTCATCGTAAATGTCGAGATAGAGATTTTTGTCGTTTTTGTCAAGGGCGTAGTCTATTAGAGCCCTATTGTTATTTTTATTGTTTTGATTTTCTGTAAGAGCCATAGGATTCTTACTTTGGATTTCTTTGGTTTTTTCACTTAGCTCATCCATAAGCTCAGGTTTATTTCTCATTAGATAGGTGTTTACCTTCATTTCTTCCTTAGTGTCGAGATTTTCTAGGAAAGATTTACCTATATTTTGTTTCTCCTCAGGGCTTGATGCCTTGAAAGGAAGGTTGTTTAGGATGTTTTTGTCTTTGTTCGCAAGTTGGGCCTTGGCTATTTCTGAATCTTCTACATGCTTTATAAGAAGGTCTGTTAAATCCCTGGAATAGGCTAGGGGAGAGTCTATGATTTGATTGTCATCATTGGTCTTTTTCCTTGCTATTCCTACGATTTTGGCACTTATTGCCTTATCGATTAGATCCTTTTTCTTAGCTTCATCCTCACTTATATCTATGAAGCTATCGCCAGACTTTTCATAATAATCTGATCCTGTAAGGATCTTGTACTCATGACCTATGATATCTTTTGGGCTAAGTCTTGCTTCTTTTAGATCGATTTTTTCCTTATTATCAAGCTTAGATAAGATATCCTTGTAGTCCTTGCTAGGTAAAAGTCCAATTTCGTAGAGTCTTTGGGTCATGATTTCGTTGTTGTAATCTGTAAAAAGAACTAGGTCTGTGGCTTCCTTTGGCCAGCTTCCTTCTATTATTTCATAGTCATCTGTGATCATCTTTGAAACTTTACCGTCGTCTCCACTTATTAGCTCGGAGAAGTTCTTGTTTGAGGATTGGGGTTTTAGGAGATTTGCCATAAAATTATCCTCCCTTTCCTCAAATTCTGATCCGTCTGTATTAATCAAATCTCCATTTGGGTCTTTGGTGAAGATATCAAAGTTTGTATCGTAAGAATAGGTCACAAAATTGCCGCCGATTTCGTCAGATAGTTTCTTCTTATTATCTTCCATATATTTTTTGAAGGGAGTGAGGTTGTTTTCGCTGTAGGATGCGGAAAGTTCGCTTCTTCTTTTAAGAATCATATTGTTTGAGATTACATCTTTAGTTGAATTCGCCTTATCTTCCTTTTCTGGAGGAGTTAAGATATTTTCTAGATTTAATGACTCCTTCTGGATCTGTATAGGGTAGGACTTTAGAGCATTTCTCTGACTTTCTGCTATAAAGTCATCTGCTCCCTTTGATATTGAAATTATTAGGGCAATTCCTATAATACCTATCGATCCCGCAAAGGCAGTAAGTATTGTCCTTGCCTTTTTGGTCAAGAGATTGTTGAAGGAGAGGTTAAGGGCTTGTTTTAATCCAAGATTTAATCTTTTCGTTTTAAAGCTTTCCTCATCTACTTTTTCCTCATAGGGGTCTGAATCATCTAAGATTACCCCGTCACGGATTTTGACAATCCTTGTAGAATATTTTTCGGCAAGTTCTGGGTTGTGGGTTACCATTATAACCAGCCTGTCCTTAGCTATTTCCTTTAACAGATCCATAATTTGCTTGGATGTATTGGTATCTAGAGCTCCTGTTGGCTCATCAGCAAGGACGATTTCTGGATTGTTTACCAAGGCACGAGCTATGGCAACTCTTTGCATCTGTCCGCCAGATAGTTCGGCTGGTTTCTTGTAGATATGATCTTTAAGTCCTACCTTATCAAGGGCTTCTATGGCTCGCCTCTTCCTATCTTCCTTCTTCACTCCAGAAAGGGTTAGGGCAAGCTCAACATTTGAAAGGATCGTTTGGTGGCTTATTAGATTGTAAGATTGGAAGATAAATCCAACCGAAACATTTCTATAATAATCCCAATCAGAATCCTTGAAGTTTTTGGTAGACTTACCATCTATCAGGAGATCACCTGAAGTATATTTATCTAGACCTCCTATTATATTAAGCAGGGTAGTCTTTCCACCACCGCTTCTTCCTAAGATTGAGACGAATTCGTTTTTCCTAAAGGAAATCGAAACTTCGTCTAAGGCCTTCTGTTCGAAGTCGCCTGTTTTGTATATTTTTGTGATATTTTTAAGTTCTAACATATTTCCTCTTTTCTATAGCAATATTTATACCCTAATTGTAAAGGCTATCAAATTAATGTACACTAAGTATTGAAAGATTATGATAGATACTAGTGAATTATTTATATATAAAGAAAATTCAATAGAAAAAATAAGGGGAAGTCTCCCTATTTATAAGAAGTTAGGCATTAACATCTTGTCCATAGATATGGATGAATTTATAAATGATGATTATTTAAGGGAGATTTTTTTCCTAAATGAATTCTTGAACAAGCGAGGATTTTCCCTTATGCTTAGGATAGATTTATTAATCTTATCCAAAAATCTCCTAGATTCTAAAGTAGACGATCTAACTTGGAAAAACACCAAGGTCAAAAGGGCTGGACTATCATTCTTGAACTTCCTTGTCAAAAGAGGCATATCTGCCTTTGACTTTTTGAATTTATCAGCTATGGTCGATGATAGAAATTTCTTAGAAGATATAAGAGAAATTAATAAAAACGTCCGCCACTTAAATAAAAATGTGCTTACTACAGGCCTAATAGATAAGCCTGAGATTATCAAGTACTTATCTTCTAAGGCTAAGACTGACTTTTCTTTCATCCAAGCTAGGATAGATTATCTTAAGATAGAAGATTTAAATTCTTTTTATAAAAGTGGCCCAATTTTTGCTAAGACTTGGGATAATTTTTCAAACAAATTCTCAAAAAACTTTGCTTACTTTAGCATAAGTCAGAAAATTTCTAATATTTTGGCCCTCAAAGGAGCGGTTTATTTGGAAAGCGATGATATAGATTTTGAAATGGAGGGACCACTTTATAAGCTTACTTCCTATATAGAAAATCTTTCTAGGATAAGAGAAGAAAACAAGTCTTTGACAAGGGGAGATTTCCTTGAGATTTTTAAGAAAGATAAGGACATCTTTGCTTATATTAGAAGATATGAAAATGAGAAGTCCCTTGTAATCAATAATCTAAGTCAAAAGGAATTTCTCCTTCCTATTTCTATGTATCTGGCAGATTACTCTTCCTATAAGCTAGCCTTGGGAAACTATGGTCAAAGAAGTTTGGTCGCAAATCTTTTAGTAAGACCCTTTGAAACATTGATTTTTATAAAAAAATAATATTTTACAATTCCTAGAAAAATGATATTATATATAGTAAATAAAATATAGGAGGAATTATGAAATTTATTTCATTGATAATTACGATAGCCCTATTTTTCCTCTTAGGTAAAATGAAAGAAAAAAATGTTTCTTTTGCTAAGAGAGTAATTTTGGCAGCTATCTTGGGTCTAGCCTTGGGATATTTCTTTGCTGGATCAACTGAATATGTGGCAATTTTTGGAAAAGTTTTTATAAGATTGTTATCAGCAATGGTTATACCGCTCTTATTTGCTACCATTATAAGAACAACTCTAAACACAGGATCTTTGGGTAAGCTTAGAAGTGTAGGACTTAAGTCTGTGGGCATATTAAGTCTACACAATGTCTTGGGTTCAACAATTGGTCTAATCCTTGCCGTAGCCTTTTCTATAGGTAAGGGTGCGAATATTCCTTTGCCAGAAGCAAGCGAAGTTAAAGAAGTACCTACTGTAGCAGAGACAATTACGAACTTTTTCCCATCCAATATAATATCAAATGCAGGAGATGGAATGGTAATACCTGTAATAGTATTTTCTATCCTAGTTGCAATAGCTGCTCTTAAGCTAGTTGACAAGGGAGAAGGAGAGAAAGTTACAGCCTTCAAGGACTTTATAAATTCATTTGCAGAAATAATTTATCAGCTTACAAGCATGATTACAAGCCTTACACCTTTTGCTGTCCTATCTTTAATGGCAGAAGCTGTATCAAGGATTGACTATGAAGCTGTTAAGCCACTTCTACTAATACTAGTCTTAAGCTATGTAGCAAGTGCCTTCCACTCATTTATTACTACAGGAGCTCTTGTTTCAATATTTGCTAAGGTTAATCCTGTTAAGTACTTCAAAAACGCTTGGCCTGCTCAAGTAGTTGGTTTTACTACTCAATCATCAATGGGCTCTCTTCCAGTAAATATGGAAAATCTAGAAAAGACTCAAGGAGTATCAGATGATATAGCTTCCTTCGTAGCTCCACTTGGAGCAACCATGGGTATGCCTGGTTGTGCTGGATTTTGGCCAGTGATGAATGCTGTCCTTACTATCAATGTTATGGGACTTGATTTTGGAGGATTCGACTATGTTAAGCTAGTACTAATAGCCCTTCTAGTTTCTCTAGGAACTGTCGGTGTACCAGGTACAGCTACAATAGCAACTACTGCAGTTTTTGCAGCTATGGGACTTCCTTTAGAAATGGTAGTTCTTCTAGCACCAATTTCTTCTCTAGCAGATATGGGAAGGACATCTACAAATGTTGTTGCAGCCAACTCTTCTGCCCTAATAGTTGCAGCAAGTGAAGGAAAGCTAAATAGAGAAGTATTTAATAGCTAAAAATATTACTGGAAATAGTTTAGAAGATAAGTACATCTTTTAAGGCCCGGCAGCTGCTGGGTCTTTTATTGTAAAAACTTTTAATGCTTGTAGAATATAATTTGAGAGATGAAAGCTTATAAAAATAGAAATAGAGGATAAAATGACAGACAAAAAGGAAAAATACATACCCCAAGTACATTCAAAACTTAGAAAATCATTTATCACAGTTCCAAAAGAAATCTATAAGGCCAGTGGTATTATGATTTTTGAAAAAAGAATCAAGTCACTCTTGTTTACCACAGACCTTGCCATAATAAGAAACTCAAATGCGGATTCTATCATGGCAGTTTACCCTTACACTCCACAAAACTCTATCTCCCAAGCAATCCTTGACGTATCAAACGTCCCATGCTTTATCGGAGTTGGAGGAGGTACGACCCAAGGACTAAGGTCTAAATACATTGCGATTGAGGCAGAACTTGCTGGAGCCTATGGTGTTGTAGTAAACTCGCCTATGCCAAATGAGGATATCAAATCCATATCGGATTTTGTTGATATACCTGTGATCGCATCGGTTGTAAGCTTTGAAAATGACTATATGGGAAAAATTGCAGCAGGTGCTGAAATCCTAAACGTATCAGGAGGAAAATACACAGCAGACCTAGTACGTGAGATTAGAAAAAATGTTGGAGATAAGTTCCCGATTATAGCTACAGGAGGAAAGACTGGCGAGCAAATTCTAGAAACTATTAAGGCAGGAGCCAATGCAATCTCCTACACTCCACCTTCAAGTTCAGAAGTCTTTGGCTCTATGATGGATACTTATAGAAACGAGGACCTACATTGACTTATCAAGGATTTTTAACAGATGTTGGTGGGATCAAGCTAGGTCATGCGAGTGACTTTAAAGGAGGGACAGGCCTTAGTGTGATAATCCCAGATTCAGGAAATACAGCTGCCGTAGAAGTTAGAGGATCTGCTCCAGGAACAAGGGAAACGGACCTACTTAGTCCAATCAATCAAGTAAGCGAAGTAAATGGCATAATTCTTTCAGGTGGATCTGCCTATGGACTTGATGCGGCAAGTGGCTTAATGGAAGCTTTAGAAGAAGACGGAAGAGGGTTTGACGTAGGATGCGGTATTGTCCCAATTGTAAGCCAGGCAGTCCTATTTGATATGGCCTACAAGGATCCTTCTG
Organism: Anaerococcus marasmi; assembly: GCF_900290195.1. Lineage (GTDB taxonomy): Bacteria > Bacillota > Clostridia > Tissierellales > Peptoniphilaceae > Anaerococcus > Anaerococcus marasmi. Next base: position 87,527 of record NZ_OLMF01000005.1, read on the forward strand.
CAAGACCAGATGCTAAAATGGCAAAGCTTGCCTATAAGAATGCCACTTACGATAATAGGGAAGAAGGAATAATAGGAGCAGGAACAGGTGCAACTGTAGGAAAGGGGCTTGGCATGGATAAGGCCATGAAGTCAGGACTCGGTCAAGCTTCTATGAAATTAGGAAAGCTAGTTGTATCTGCCATAGTTTGTGTAAATGCCTTTGGAGATATATTTGATTATGAGAAAGGAACTCAAATTGCAGGTCCTAAGGTAGAAGGTAAGATCTTAAATACAATGGATAATATTGAAAGAATTGCCAAAAGCTTTTCTGAAGTCGAAGGGAAAAATACAACAATAGGACTTGTTGCGACAAATGCGACATTCGATAAGACAAAGCTTACAAAGATTTGTCAGATGAGCCACGACGCTTATGCTAGATCAATTAACCCAGTCCATACCATGTTTGATGGTGATACAATATTTGCCCTAGCTACTAACAAAATAGCAGCTGATGTAAATATAGTTGGGGCCCTTTCGGCTAAAGTTATGTCGCAAGCTATAGCCAATGCGATTTATAGGTCAAATGACCTCTAATCTTAATAGCTATAATCTATAAGAAAAATCTTGACAAAAGAGATTGCCTATAGTATTATACATAGGTAATAATTCTCTACTCCGTAAGAAATTAACGGGGTCAAGACCATAGGGAGGTGAAAGATACATGAATAAATACGAAGCAGTATTGATTTTCAAAGCTGATATGGCGGATAGTGAAAGAGAAAGCCTACTTGACAGATTTAAAGATATCATTGCTCAAGACGGTGAAGTAACTAGCGTTGATGACTGGGGAAAAAGAAAACTAGCTTACGAAATTAATGATCTTAAAGAAGGTTATTATTACATCGTAGACTTCGATTCTAAGCCAGAACATATCAAAGAATTTGAAAGAAGACTAAGACTTTCAGACTTTGTAATCAGATACATGGTTATCAGAAAAGAGGACTAATCAATGAATAAAGTTATCCTTATCGGAAGACTCGTAAGAGATCCTGAGTTGAGATATACTCAATCTCAAAGAGCCGTATGTACTTTTACATTGGCAGTAGATAAGAGACTTAGCAGAGAGAAGAAGAACGAAATGGAAGCTCAAAATCGTCCTACAGCAGATTTTCTAAGAATTACCGTTTGGGGAATTCCAGGAGAAAATGCCAGCAAATACCTCAGAAAAGGAAGTCAATGCGCAGTAGATGGTAGAATCGAAACAGGTTCCTACCAGGATAGAGAAACAGGTAAAACTGTCTATACAACTGATGTTGTAGCGGATAATGTTGAATTTATTGGATCAAGATCTGATAATCAATCTTCAAGTTTCAATAACAACAGCTACGACAATCAAGATACCTATAGAAATGACTATTCACAAACAAACAACTATCAACAAAACAGGGGAAATAATAACAATAACCAAGCTTTTGATGGTGGAGATGATTTCTTTGATGATGATTTTACTGAGATTGAGGATGATGGAAGGATTCCATTCTAATATAAGAAAGGATTTATGATGGCAGGAAGAAGATTCAGACCAAGAAAAAAGGTAGATCCATTTGTAAAAGATCCATCAAAAGTTATCGATTATAAAGATATTGAAACTTTAAAAAGATTCATTACAGATAGAGGTAAGATTCTACCTAGAAGAGTAACAGGTCTTAATGCAAAACATCAAAGAGAAGTAACACGTGCTATTAAAAGAGCTCGTCAAGTTGCATTATTACCATACGAAGAAAACTAAGTAAATAGATAATATATAGATAAATTTCAATAAGCAATATTAAGGGGACTGTTGCGGAGTGAATTTATAGTTTCACTGTTAGCCCCATCCATGAGAAAATCGATCAAGCGGGGCGATCTCGCCCAATTAGCTTGATGGTTTTTTAAGGGATGGAGTTAGCGAAGGCTATATCTTCTTTCTTCGCTCTGTCCTCTTTTTATTTTGTTGGTGATTTTTATAATAAAACTTGAAAATTTACCAATATATATTAAAATTATTATGAATAGGAGGAAATTATGTTCGTAGAAATTTTGGCCTTGATTGTGGCGATCCTCGCAGTATTATTTATGGGATTTACAATCAAATCAAAAATTATGCCTGTATCTGCAGGTAATAAGAGAATGACAGAAATTGCTTCTCATATTAAAGACGGCGCTATGACTTTCATAAGCCGTGAATATAAGTACATCGCAATATTTGTCGTAGTTGTATCAGTCCTAATAGCAATCTTCTTAAATATTAAGATTATGATTTGCTATATTTTAGGATCAGTATTTTCAATGCTAGCAGGCTACATCGGTATGAGGGTTTCAACAGAAGCTAATGCTAGATGTGCTAATATGGCTCTTGAAGATGGAACAAATGGTGCTTTAAAGGTAGCATTTTCTGGTGGATCAGTAATGGGTTTTGCCGTTACAGGTCTTGGATTTTTAGGTATTATGATAACTTACCTTGTGTATAGAGACCCAGCTATCCTAATGGGATATTCCCTAGGTGCTTCATCAGTAGCTCTTTTTGCAAGAGTTGGTGGTGGTATCTATACAAAGGCAGCTGACCTTGGAGCTGACCTTGTAGGTAAGGTTGAAGCAGGAATTCCAGAAGATGACCCAAGAAACCCAGCAGTTATCGCTGATAATGTAGGAGATAACGTAGGAGACGTGGCAGGTATGGGTGCTGACCTTTTCGAGTCTTACTCAGGAGCAATCATCTCTGCGGTAACACTAGGTATTATAGCAAGCGGCGATAGCGGAATGAAGTTTACCTTCTTCCTAGTTGCTATAGGAATTTTAGCTAGTATCTTCTCAAGCATTATGTTCTTGACTAAAAAGCACACCAACCCACAAAAATCTCTAATGAATACAATCTATGTTTCAGGAGGAATTGTTCTTGTTGCAAGCTTGATTCTTTCATTCTTTTATTTTAAGAGTCTAAATGCAGCTTTGGCTATCATAGTTGGTATTGTGGTAGGAATACTCGTAGGTCTTCTTACAGAATATTACACATCTGATAAGTATAAATATGTTAGAAACATCGCGGATGAATCTAAAACTGGTGTTGCCACAAACATTATCGCAGGACTTTCAACAGGTATGCTTTCAACAGTATTCCCAATTGTCCTAATTGCTTTGGGAATTATGGTTGCTTACTGGGCTAATGGAGTATTTGGTATAGCGCTTTCTGCTGTAGGTATGCTTTCAACAACAGCAACAACTGTTACAGTTGACGCTTATGGACCAATCACAGACAACGCTGGTGGAATTGCTGAAATGAGCTATCTTCCAGAAGGAGTTAGAGACATCACAGATGAGCTAGACTCAATTGGTAATACAACTGCCGCAATTGGTAAAGGATTTGCAATTGGATCAGCTGCCCTAACAGCACTTTCATTATTTGTAACATACTCAGAAACACTAGATCTTGGTGCAATTTCAATTCTTGATGCCAAGGTTGTTGCAGGAATGTTTATAGGAGCTATGCTTCCATTCCTATTTACAGCACTTACTATGAATTCAGTTGGTAAGGCTGCTACAGAAATGATCGAAGAAGTTAGAAGCCAATTTAGATCAGATGATAGAATCCTAAAGGGTGAAGTTGAACCAAACTATGCAAGATGTATTGATATTTCAACTACAGCTTCTCTTAAGGAAATGATCCTTCCAGGAGTTCTTGCAATAATCGTTCCAATCTTTGTAGGAAAAGTATTAGGACCATATGCCCTAGGAGGACTATTAGCAGGAGCCCTAGTTACTGGAGTACTAATGGCAATCTTTATGTCAAACTCTGGTGGAGCTTGGGATAATGCTAAAAAATATATCGAAACACTCCCAGGAGAAGATGGAAAAGGATCAGATGCTCACAAGGCATCAGTTGTTGGAGATACTGTAGGTGACCCATTCAAGGATACATCAGGTCCATCTCTAAACATCCTTATCAAACTTATGACTGTAGTATCAGTTGTATGCGCAAACTTATTTATTTAAGAAAATATTTGACAAATCATCCATGACCTTGTAAAATGTAATCAATCAATAGATTTAGTTAGAAAATGTGTTGAAGAGAAGAGTAATTAATTTGAAGCTTCAAGCGAATCCCGATTGGTGCGAGGGGATAAGCAGACGGTTAATGAAAAGAACCTCAGAGCATATAGGTCGATACAAGGAGACCTATACGGGGACTCCCGTTACAGAGTTAGAGTATGTTAGTACTTGATGAGGTCTATCTTGTGAAGGATAGATAAATATGGGTGGTATCACGAGCTTTCGTCCCTTTTGGGATGAGGGCTCTTTTTTGTTACCAGAAGAGTCTTAGGCACGTATAGCTAATATTGATTAATAAAAATTAAGGAGATTAAAAATGAAACAAAACGAATATCAAATGTTAAAAGAAGCGAAAAAAGTTATACTTGCCTACTCAGGTGGGCTAGACACATCAGTCCTTACGACTTGGTTGCTGGAAAAGGGTGTAGGCGAAGTGGTTTGTGTATCAGTCGACTTAGGTCAGGTGGGAGATTCAGATAAGCTAAAAGAAAAGGCCCTAGGTCAAGGAGCTAGCAAGTTTTACAATGTCAATGTAGAAGATGAATTTATAGAAGAGTATGCCTACAAGTCCCTTCTCGCTGGAGCCAAATACGAAAACTTGTACCTACTAGGAACTGCCATAGCTAGGCCACTTATAGCCAAGGTCTTAGTAGATATCTACGAAAAAGAAGGAGCAGATCTAATAGTACACGGTTGTACAGGAAAGGGAAATGACCAAATAAGATTTGAGCTTTCTATAGCAGCTCTAGATCCTAAGATTAAGGTCCTTGCTCCTTGGAGATTTTGGGATATCAAGGGTCGTAGCGAAGAAGAAGCCTATGCAGCAAGCCACGGCATCAAGCTAGATTTCACTAAGGAAGAAGACTACTCCATGGATGAGAATATCTGGCACCTATCCCACGAAGGTCTCGACCTAGAAAATCCAGAAAATGAAGCAGACCTTGACAAAATCCTCCATTGGATCACTCCGCCAGAAAAAGCTCCTGATAAGGCTGAAATTGTAGAAATATCCTTTGAAAAAGGAAAACCTACTGCATTAAATGGTAAGAAACTTAAGGGAAGCGATATGGTTAAGGCCTTAAATAAAATCGCTGGAAGTCACGGAATAGGAATCGATGATATGGTAGAAAGCAGGGTTGTTGGAATGAAGAGCAGGGGAGTATACGAAAACCCAGCAGCTAGTCTCCTATACTTCGCCTTGGAGAAACTCCAATCAGTAACAATACATCCAGAAGCCCTAGCCTACAAGCAAAAGATGAGCCTTGATTATGCAAGTCTTGTCTATGAAGGAAAATGGATGACCCCACTTAAGGAAGCTATGGACCTATTTATGGAAAAGGTAAATGAAAATACAAGCGGAAGTGTTAAGGTAAAACTATACAAGGGAAATATGTATCCTGCAGGAATTTTTGCAGATAAGGCTTTATTTGATGAAGAACTTGCAACCTTCGAAGAAGATGATGTTTATAGCCAAGAAGATGCAACCGGCTTTATCAACCTCTTTGGTCTATCCACAAAGACTTATGCAGCAGTAATGAAAGAAGATTAGGAGAAATAAATGAAGTTATGGAGCGGAATGCTTTCAGGTGAGTTGGATAAGCTTGCAGAAGAATTTAACGATTCGATAAAAATCGATAAAAGACTAGTATATTGTGATATAGAAGGATCTATCGCCCATGTAGAAATGCTCGGCAAAAACAATATAATCTCAAATGAAGAAAAAGAAAAAATCATCACAGGTCTTTCTTTAATCTATAAGAATCTTAAAGAAGGCAAGGAAGAAGTCAACGAATCCTACGAGGATATCCATACCTTTGTTGAAGCAAGGCTTATCGAAGAGATCGGTCCTGTCGGTAAGAAAATGCACACAGCAAGGTCAAGGAACGATCAGGTTACAACAGATTTTAAACTTTATCTAAGAGATGAGTGTGAAAATATCCTAGAAGATATCAAGGATTATCTGGCATCTCTTATAAAACTTGCTGAGAAAAACACCAAGACCATAATGCCAGGCTATACCCACCTTCAGGCAGCCCAAGCCGTAACTTTCGCCCACCACCTCATGGCTTACGCTATGATGGGATTAAGAGATATAGAAAGAATAAAGTTCTTTAGGCAAAGGATGAACGAGCTTCCACTGGGAGCTTGTGCCCTAGCGGGTACTACCTATGATATAGATAGGGACTTTGTCAAAGATAAGCTAGGATTTACATCTCTTATGCAAAACTCCATGGATGCAGTAAGCGATAGGGATTATGTGATTGAATTATCTTCGATTATATCCCTTATATCTATCCACCTATCTAGACTTTCAGAAGAGCTAATAATATTTTCCTCCCAACCTTACTCATTTGTAAGAATCGACGATAAATATTCTACAGGCTCTTCCATTATGCCCCAGAAGAAAAATCCTGATATGGCTGAGCTTATAAGGGCTAAAGCAGCAAGACTTATTGCAAATACAAATCAGTCAATGGTTATGATGAAGGGCCTTCCTCTTGCTTATTCTAAGGATATGCAGGAAGATAAGGAAGGAATATTTGAAAGTATAGATACCATTAGGGCTATGCTTAAAATAATGGCAGGACAGATAGAAAGCCTTAAGGTCAACAAGGAGAAGATGCTAGCTGCCTCTAAGGAGGGCTATCTTAACGCAACTGACGTAGCGGATTATCTCGTTGGGAAGAATCTCTCCTTTAGGGATGCCCACCATATATCAGCAAGGCTTGTAAAATACGCCATGGAAAAAAATCTGTGCTTGGAAGATCTTCCCCTAGAAATTTATAAAAATGAATCGGACTTATTTGAAGAAGATATCTACCAAGCTATAGATTTATACACATCGGTAAACAAGAGAGATTCCCTAGGTGGACCTAGTGAGAAAGAAGTTCTAAGGCAGATCGCCTATGTAAAGGAAAAATTAGAAAGGTAAGTTATGAAAAACAAAAAATATGGACTACTGGCTATGCTTTTGGCTCTACTTGTACTTATACCAACAAAAGCATTTGCAGAAGAAAAAATAGTAGATGATGGAGTGATAGACTTAGGTACAAGCGCAGACTTCCCTCCTTATGAATACTATGAAGGAGACGAGATCGTAGGAATTGACCCTGATATAGTTAAGGCAATAGCCGATGAGTTAGGCCTTGAGGTTAAACTTCACGACATGGACTTTAATAATATCATAGCAAGTATCCAATCAGGTAAGGTCGACGGAGGAGCAGCAGGATTTACAGTAACTGAAGAAAGAAAGAAATCTGTAAACTTTACCGAACCCTTTGCCAAGACTAGCCAAATTATAGTAAAGAGAAAAGACTCTGATATAGAAGAAATCGAAGATTTGGAAGGGAAAAAACTAGGAACCCAACTGGGATCTATCGGAGACACCATAGCAAAAGACGATTTCAGAGAAGAAAATGTATCTTCCTTTAATAAGGTCCCAGATGCTATCCTCTCCCTTCAAAGTAAGAAAATAGACGCTGTAATCTTAGATAAGCAAAGTGCAGAAAACTTCGTAAATGCTAACAAAGATCTAGAAATAGTAGATACACCATATCTTGAAGAAGAATATGCCATAGCAGTTAATAAAGATAATCCTGTCCTTCTAGAAAAAATGAACGAAGCTATCGCAAAGCTTAAAGAAGAGGGAGAAATTGACAAAATAATGGCCAAATACCAAGGTCCTTTTGAAGTTGAAGAAAGTAAGGGACTTATTGGCAGATTCAAATCAACAATTATCGATAATGGATCTTATAAATATCTATTAGACGGCCTAAAAATAACAGCGAAAGTAACAGTATGCGCCCTAATCCTTTCCTTTGTCTTAGGACTTATTATTGCCCTAGTTAGGTCTGCAAAGATTGACATTGGAGATGAACTAAGAGGGATTCCAAAATTCCTACTTGCTCTATTAGATAAAATATTCGCAATATTTGTATCAATAATCCGTGGAACACCTTCCACAATCCAACTTTTGATAATGTTTAATGTAATCCTAGTAAACCTAGATAACTTAGTTCTAGTAGCTATAATTTCCTTTGCCTTAAACTCATCAGCCTACATGGCGGAGCTATTTAGGGGAGGAATTAACTCAGTTAACAAGGGAGAAAAAGAAGCAGCAAGAAGTCTTGGCCTATCCAACCTACAAATGATGAAAAAGGTAGTAATGCCACAAGCTGTCAAAAACTCTTTGCCAGCCTTAGGTAACGAAGTTATAACCCTATTTAAGGAAACATCAATAGCAGGCTTTATAGGACTTGCTGATCTTACAAGGGGTGCATCAATCGTAATAAGTCAAACCTTTGATGCAGCAACAGCCTACTTCTCCGCAGCTATAATCTATCTTGTCATAGTCCTAGTTATGGAGAAAATATTCAAAGAACTAGAGAAAGGATTCCTATATGCTTAAAGTAAAAAATGTAGAAAAATCATTCGATGAATTGAAAGTCCTAAACGGTATCGACTTAGATGTCGACAAAAAGGACGTAATATCAATCATAGGCCCATCTGGTTCTGGAAAGTCAACCTTCCTTCGTTGCCTTAACCTTCTAGAAAAACCAGATTCGGGAGATATTTACTTCGAAGAGAAGAAAATCAACGATAATAATGTAGATATAAACAAACTCAGGGAAGAGATAGGAATGGTATTTCAAAACTTCAACCTATTTTCCAATATGTCTATCATCGATAACCTTACCCTCGCTCCAGTAATGAGAGGGAAGATGAACAAGAAAGAGGCAGAAGATGAGGCCATGAAGCTTTTAGAAAGAATAGGTCTTTCAAGCAAAAAAGACGTTTATCCAGTAAGCCTATCTGGTGGACAGAAGCAAAGGGTAGCTATAGCAAGGGCTCTTATGATGAAGCCAAAGCTCATGCTCTTTGATGAACCAACAAGCGCTCTCGATCCAGAAATGGTAGGAGAGGTCCTAGAACTTATGAAAGAGCTTGCTCACGACGGGATGACCATGGTTGTAGTAACTCACGAGATGGGCTTTGCTAGAGAAGTATCAAACAAAGTAATCTTTATGGACAAGGGAGAGGTCGTAGAGACATCAGAAAATCCAGAAGACTTCTTCCAAAATCCGAAAGAAGAACGTAGCAAACAATTTTTGTCCATGGTTTTATAAAAAAACTTGACAAAAGGAAAAAATAAGTGTATTATATAAAAGTAATACACGAGCGGGATTGGCGGAATTGGCAGACGCGCAAGACTAAGGATCTTGTGACCGGTTTTAAGGTCGTGGAAGTTCAAGTCTTCTATCCCGCACCAAATCAGCACCTTATAAGTGAGGTGCTTTTTGTTTACCCTTTAATCCTTGATTTTAAGGATTATTAAAATATAATAATCTTAAGAGAAGCGACCTCTTAACAAAGCCACAAAGCTCTCAAACTTTGTGATATTAGTGAATATCAATAGTTCCCAAATGGGCATACAAAAAGCAGGGGCTCAGTCCTGCTTTTTGTTTTTATGTATGACGGGCATGTTCTAATGCTGGGGTGAAATTCCCTACAGAGCGTAGTTACCAACGAATCTAATAGCGATCCCGAAGTTTTAGGTGGCGACATCTAGGAGAGAAGAACGGGTAGCGAAATCGTGGTTTGACGAACAGGAACAGAATATAAGGCGTAGCAGGCGGGCAAGCTAGCTAAAGATAGCAAAGACCCAAAAGGTAACCGTAAACCCAAAGCGTAAATTCTGCGAGTAAACGATGAAAGTATTAGGACTTATCCCGTGAGGTCTCATAGACGACACAGTAGTAACAACGAACTATGAGAAGTCAGCAGACTCCATAGTAGTGAAGAAGTTTCTGTAATGGAAATGGAGCGAAGGGAGGAACGATATTTATTGTAATATTTGAAAAGGATAGACTATGACTTGATGGAATACAAGGAATGACGTATTCATTTCTCAAGGTTCGGATACAAAAAGAATAAAGTTAAATAGAAACATCAGTAATAAATAATATGATACAAGAAAATATTGAACCGCCGTATGCCGAACGGCACGTACGGGTGGTGTGAGAGGGGCTATAACTTAGCCCCTACTCGATTGGGTAAATTGTGGTCAAAATTATAATTGACTTTAAAAGATTTATTCAAAAGGCAATCATTAACAGAGCCAATAAAAAGGAAATATAAGTTTATTTACTACTTCAAATATCACAAGCATATAATTTAATAATATAGCAAAATAAAATTTAAAATATACACTATTTAGTCTATTTTTTAACTAACCAAAAAAATGGGGCTGTTGCTAGATTATGAATAATTATCGTCCCATCATTAGAAGGTTCCATTAGGAAATTTTACTTCTCCTTGCCGGTGGGCATATCAGTGCCTGCCGGCTGATGGAGGCATGTAGCCCGTAGGCTTTGTGATACTTTTCGCGGAGGTTCTTCTAATGATATTGGGATGATTTATTCATTCTGCAACAGCCCCATATCCTCATTGATATTAATGAGGATTGGATTACATCTCCTAAATTGTATATTAAAATGAAATAGTTAATATTGTAATAGTAAATTCACACAATATTATGGACTTGACTATAAAATAAAAATAAGGTAAGATAATAGAAAACATTTTCATGAAAGGAGTCATTATGAAGTATAAAAGAGTAGATAGAAAATACAAGCCTTCACGTATTAATAATAATTGTAATAATAACTGTTCTGAACCTAAGTAAAAACAAATAAAAACGAAGTTAAAATATTGCCTCACCATTAAAATAATGTTTATATATTATATTTTAAAGATTTAATACATAATTTAAAATGGTGGGGCTAATATTTTATTCATGATTTCTTATTAGAGAAGGGATTATATATGGGATTAACAATAAAATGGGATATAACTTATGCATGTAATTTATATTGTAAACATTGTATAAATGGACAATACTTGAATAAAAACGATAATAGTATTAATATAAATGAATTTAAAAATATAATTAATGACATTAGTGAAAACATAAAAATCGATTATATACATTTTCTAGGTGGTGAACCTACTGTACGTGATGATTTTTTAGATATATGTACGTTTTTAAATGAAAAAAAGATATCCTTTGGTTTTAATACAAATACATTAAAACTAAATGAAGATTACATTAATAAATTATTCAAACTCAAATTTTTAGATAATATCGTTATTAGTTTAGAAGGCCCTACAAAAGAGACTAACGATGAGATAAGAGGCAAATCAGTATTTGACAAAATAGACAAAACATTAGATTATATTAAGAAGATCAATAAAAATAAAAAAATAATTATTAATACAGTTTTGAGCAAGAAAAATTATAAATTAGTGAACGAATTAATGAGATACTGCATAGATAAAAATGTTACTGAATTAGATTTATTAGATTTGATAGAGTCTGGAAATGCTATGGGATCTGGTTTATCTCTAAATTTCGAAGAAAAGCTCGAGGCACTAAAGTTGATTGCTTCTAATATGAAAAGTGATTTAAAAGTTGTAACTAAATTTGCTCGTCCATTGATGATAAAATACATAAATAGAAAATTCTCTACGAATTTAGATTATACAAGTCATGGATGTAATGCTGGTTTATCCTTTGTTTATATTAATAATATGGGTGACATTTATTCTTGTGATAGAGTTAGAAATGAACATATTAATAATAATACAATAAATTTGACTTCTATAAATTTCAATAAAGCATGGAATGATAAAGAATTTTCTAATATTTTCGAAATGCTTGAATCCAGAAATTATGCTAATATATGGCCATGTTTGGAGTGTGAATTTTTTAAAGATATTTGCTTTCCTTGCCCAATTGATATGCAAGACACAGATAAAGTTCAAGAATGTGCAAAAACTATGAGACTTACTTACAAACTTGATTATAGGAATATTAATTTCAAATATGGACCAATTAGAACTGCCTATAATGAAAATTCTTATATTATTTACCATGTGTCTTTGGATAAAACTTTTGAATTAGATGAGGACTCATATAAAATATTCAATCTTCTTGAAATTGGAAAATATAAAAATCTTGATGATATTTGCTTGGATTTTGAGTCTAAGTTAAAGGTCGATGATATTATAAAGTTTTTAGATTATTTAGAAGATGAAGGGGTAATAGAGGTAGGAAGTTAATGCTAGATAAGTATAAAAAATTAATGTCCTATATAGGTCCTTTTAAGAAAACCAGATTATTTATTTTATTTATATGTTCGCTCGATATTTTATTAGCATCCCTAACACCTTTTTTGATAGGAGAATTGATAAACATTATAAATAACGGAGAAGCGGTAGCTTTGATTATAAAGCAAGGCCTAATTACAATTCTTGTCGCTCTATTTTCTGGTATTTTAAATACATATCAAAATTATAAATGGCATTTATTTTCTGTTGAATACCTAAATTACTTCAGGACTCTCTTACTAAAAGCGGGACTTAACAAAGACACTAGCTTTTATAAAAATAAGAATGAAGACTATGCAACAAGAATCCTTCAAGACTCTCTTAATATTGCCGAGGATATAAGTATTGGACTTCCTATGCTAATATTAAATGTTTTAAGACTAGCTATTGTAATATTCTTTATGGTCAGGATGAATGCAAAGCTTAGTCTAATTCCTCTGACTGTGATTCCTATATACATTATAGTATTTCATTTTATAAACAAAGACATTAGGGAAAAATCTAAAAAAGAAAGAGAAGGCTATTCCCTCATATCAAAAACTGTAAATGAATATTTATCTGGAATATTTGAGATTAAAATAAACAATAAAGAAGAGTTTTTTCTTGAAAAATTTAAAAATAAGATAAAAGAATATACCAATATTTTGAAGAGAATGAGGCTATTAAGAGCCATATCCTATGGTTTTTCTACAATAATCACAGGAGCATTGCCAGTAGTTACCTTAGTAGTGGGCGGAATAATGGTATATAAAGGTAATCTTGAGCTAGGATTTTTATTTTCTTTCTATGCCTATCTAGATTTTTTATACGAGCCAATGAACAACCTAATTGATTGGTACACAAATATCAATGTGAGCCTAGGAATGGCTGATAGGATCCTTGACTTCTTAGATTATGAAATGAGAAGCGAAGAAGGAATCAAGGTAAATTCTATAGAAAAAATACAAGTAAAAGACCTAGATTTTTCATATGGGGACAAAGAAGTATTAAAAAATATTTCTTTTGACTTAAACAAAGGTGACATACTTGCCATTGTCGGAGAAAGTGGTTCGGGTAAATCCACCCTAGCTAATCTCTTGCTAAAAAATATAGCTTTCAAAGCGGGAAGTATTTTTGTAAATGGAATAGACTTACATGAAATAGATAAAAAATCTTATTATGATAACCTATCTCTTATAAGCCAGGATGTTTTCATCTTCACTGATACACTAAAGGACAATATTTCCTATGGCGGAAGGCTAGATAAAAAATCTCATATTTTTAAAGAAGCGAGACTCGAAAAATTAATAAATTCGAGAAAATCATTAGAAAGTCTTATCTCTAATGATGAATTATCGGGAGGAGAAAAGCAAAGACTTGCCATAGCTAGGGTTCTTTATAAAAATTCTGACCTTATAGTTTTGGATGAGTTTACAGCTGCCCTAGATCAAGAGAATGAAAAAGAGATTGTGGACACATTCATGAATATGAACAATAAAGATAAGATATATATAATAATAAGCCACAGAAAATATCCTCTAAGCATGGCTAATAAGATTTTGGACTTAAATAATGGAAGCTTTAAAAAGCTTATCTAAGTTTAGCTTAATATATATCAGATTATAGAACCTAAGTATTTATCTCTTATGTTAGCTAAAGATATGAAGTCTAAATTAGATGGGCTTGAAAATTATAGAAGTATAGGCAAGGCTCTTGTTGGTCAATATAAGGGACTTTGGAGATATAGAATAGGTTCTTATAGGGTTATTTGCGACATAAGGGATGATGAACTTATTGTTTTAGCGATTGATATTGGACACAGAAAAGAGATATACAAGTAGGAAAAATGCATTTTTTTCTTTCTAGAGTAGAAAGTGATTCTAACAAAAAAATAAGAAAGACAAAAATATTAACAAACAATCGTACTTTTTTGGTGCGATTTTTTTGATATTTTATATTTACATTTTGTTTGTTTTTTCTACTCTTTACAATTTCCCAATACGAAAACACCCTACTTATGATATAATAAATTAGAGGTAATTATGGAAAGAAAATGTTATGCTAAGGTTAATCTTACCCTCGATAGCCTGTCGAAAAGAGATGACGGTTATCACGAAATCGATAGTATTATGGTTAGGATTAATCTGTTTGATAAATTGATTATAAAGAAAAATAAAGAGAATAAATTTAATTACGAGACTAATATCCCTAATATCTGCGCCCTTGAGGATAATCTTATCTATAAGGCTTGGAGTCTGCTAAAGGATAGGGTAGATGAGAATGGAGTCGATGTGACTTTGATTAAAAATATTCCCCTTGCAGCAGGTCTTGCTGGAGGCTCTACTGATTGCGCAGAAATGATTAAGGGTCTTGATAAGCTTTGGAATTTAGGTCTTTCTCTAGATGAGAAGATGGCTCTTGGCAAAAAGCTTGGAGCAGATATTCCATTTTTCTTCCTAGAGTCTAATGCTAGAGCACGTGGAATCGGAGAAATTCTAAGCCCTTTTACCAATAAGCTTAAGATGAAGCTTCTCCTTATAAACGATGGGACAGAGATCTCCTCTGCCTTTGTCTACAAGAGGCTTAATGATTATGGAGTAATCAATACTTCAGAAATTATAGATAAGCTCCGCAAGGGAGAAAAATCTGCAATCTCTGGCTTTAGAAATGTGATGGAGGATGTAATATTTGAAAGCTTCCCCCATATCAAGGATATTTGCTCAAGACTTGAGGATAGCGGGGCAGAAAAGGCCTTGGTCAGTGGATCTGGAGCGAGTGTCTTTGGAGTTTTTACTGATGATAAGAGCCTGGAATTTGCCTATGATAAGCTTAATGGAAAGTATAAGTTCGTAGAGAAAGTGGAGTTAGTAGATGACTAGGATTGGAGTTTTTGATTCAGGTCTAGGGGGACTTACTGTCCTAAGGGAGCTTGCCAAAACTAACAAGAGCCAGTATTTTTATTTCGGAGATAGCCTTAGAGTTCCCTATGGGGGAAGGAGCGAAGAAGAACTTAGGAGATTTTCTGTCGATATTGTAGATTTTCTAGAAAAATTTTCTATAGACTATTATGTAATAGCCTGCAATACTCTTTCTGTTACTGTGACAGATTTTCTTAGGGAAAAATACAAGAAAAAATTCATTCCCATCACAGATCTTGCCCTTAGGGCTTGTGAGAAATACCAAGGCAAATTCCTGGTTTTAGGAACTGAGACAACTGTAAACAGTCATTTTTATAAGAAGAATTTAGAAAAAAATCCTAATACTACTGTTTATGAAGTCGCTGCTAGTAAGCTTGTAGATTTGATAGAAGATGACAAAAAAGATGATGAAAAGTTAAATGAATATATAGACTCCTATATAAAGATTGCCAAGGAGAAGAAAATAGAAAATATCCTCCTAGCCTGCACTCATTATCCAATTATAAGGGATAAAATCGAGAGAAGGCTAGATTATAAGGCAAATATTATAGATCCAGCAATCTTTTTAAGCGAGAGTCTAGAAAGTGCGAGCGATAATTTGGATATTAATATATTTATGTCCAAGAAAACTCCTGCCACAGAGAATTTGATACCGAAACTTATAGATTTTCCCTATAAGCTAAATTATTTGAAGGAGAACTTATGATTTATGCAATAATGGATATTGGAAGTAACACAGTTAGGTTGTCAGTCTACAAACAAGTCGAGGATAAGGCAGTCCATCTTTTTAGCGAGAAAGAGCAAGCCTCTCTTAGAAATTATGTCAAGAAGGGAAATCTTACAGATAAGGGTATCGATAGACTTATTGCTACCTTGAGGAGATTTAATTCTATCATTTCAAACTTTGATGATATAGATAGCGTCCATCCTTTCGCTACAGCAACCATTAGAGATGTAGCCAACAGGTCCGAGATCCTTAAGAGGGTTAAGGATGAATTAGATCTTGAGATAGAGATTCTTTCAGGAGAAGATGAGGCGAGACTTTCCTTTATAGGAGCTAGTAAGTCGGTAGATGTCAGTGAGGGTGTTTTGACAGATATCGGCGGAGGTTCATCTGAGGTTGTAATAATAGATCAAGGGAAGGTAATTAAATCGACCTCCCTTTCTATAGGATCTTTATCAGCCTTCAACGATTATGTAACGGGCTTATTTACTAACAAGAAGGAGAAAAAGGCAATTGATAACGCTGTAAAGCTCCTTTTGGCAGAAAACAAGATGTATAGGGAAAAACAAAGTAATCTCTCTGCTGTGGGTGGTTCTGCTAGGGCATCCCTTAAGTTTTATAATGAGTATTACAATCTTTCAAATTATAATTCTACTATGGATGCCAAGAAGTTTAACAAAATGGTCAAAGAGATTTTGGAGATGGATGATAGAGATATCCTGGATAGGATTCTAGAGATAAAACCAGATAGGGTTCATACTTTGATTCCTGGTATGGTTATCTTAAATAGATTAGCAAAATATTTTTATGTAAATGAAATAAATATCAGCCAAACAGGCGTTAGGGAAGGGTACGTATATAGCAAGTTATTAGAAAGGAAATAATATGAAAGACGTATCTTTTACACAAAACAGGGAGCTATCATGGCTCAAATTTAACGACAGAGTCTTAGAGGAGGCAGCAGATAAGTCTGTTCCCCTGCTTGAGAGACTCAAGTTTTTATCGATCTTTGATACCAATCTAGAAGAGTTTTTTATGGTGAGAATTGGTTCTCTTACCGACCTATCAGGCCTATCCAAACAGGCCATAGATTCTAAATCAGGCTTAAGCCCTAAGGAGCAAATCGACAAGGTCCTAGAGATTTTACCCAAATCCTATGCCAAGAAAGACGAGGTATATTTCGATATTCTAGAAGATCTTAAAGAGGAGGGAGTTAGGATATCTAAATTATCAGATCTTGATGACAAAGACCTCATATCATGTAAGAATTATTTCGACAGCAAGATTGAGCCTATACTAAATTTTCAATTGATAGATAGGACCCATCCTTTTCCTAGACTTGCCAATCTATCTATAGTTATAATCTTTGATTTAATTGCTTCTGATAAGAAAAAAAAGGATAAGATAGGTATTATTTACCTTCCAGATAGACTTCCTAGATATTTAAAGTTAGCCGACAATCATTTCGTCTTGCTTGAAGATATTATAGAGACCTTTGCAGGAGAACTTTTCTACAAGTATAAGATAGAAAAGTCCTACGCCCTTTCCCTAACTAGGAATGCAGATATCAACTTCAACGATGACGACTATGAGGTCGAACAAGACTTTAGGGACTATATGATGGGTAAGCTTAAGAAAAGAAAGAGACTTCATCCTGTAAGGGTGGAAGTCGATAAAGACTTAGATGACGCTTCCATCAAGTTTTTGACCAAGCAGTTTAATTTAAGCAAAGAATCAATCTTTGTGACGAAGTCTCTCATCCAGTCAGATTTTATCTTTGACCTAATAAGTGACATGCCAAAAGAGTTTAGGGAAAATCATAGCTATAGTGAATTTATTCCTCAAAACTCCTACTTTATAGATGAGAAGAAATCTGTTATAAGTCAAATAGAAGAGGGTGATAAGCTACTTTCCTATCCTTACGAGTCGATGGACCCTGTAATAAGACTTCTCAATGAAGCAAGTACAGATCCTGAGGTAATATCTATCAAAATCACCTTGTACAGGATAGCAAAGGAAAGTGAGATTGCCAAAGCCTTGATTAAGGCTAGTGAAAATGGGAAAGATGTCATAGTCTTAATGGAGCTTAGGGCAAGATTTGATGAAGATAACAACATTCTTTGGTCATCAAGACTTGAGAAGGCAGGATGTAATGTAGTCTATGGATTCGAAAACTACAAGACCCACTCAAAAGTATGTCTTATCACAAAAGTCGATTCGAATAACAAGATTAGCTACATCACTCAAGTTGCAACAGGAAACTACAACGAAAAGACTGCCAAGCTCTATACGGATTTTTCCTTTATGACTAAAGATAATGAAATAGGAAAAGATGCCAAAGAAATCTTTGACAACATCCTTATAGGAAACCTTGAGGGAGATTATAAACATTTGATGGTAAGCCCTAAATCTATGCAAGAAGGATTGGATAAGCTGATAGATGAAGAGATAAGGATCCAAGAAGAAACAGGGGAAGGCTACATTAGGCTAAAGATGAATTCAATCTCTGATAGGAAACTTATAGATAAGTTATCTGAAGCGAGCAACAAGGGTGTAAAAATTGATATGATGGTTAGGGGAATTACCTGCATCCTTCCAGGAATCAAAGGAAAGACCGAAAATATAAGAATCTATCAAGTTGTGGGAAGATTCTTAGAACATCATAGGATCTATCAATTTGGTAAGGGAGAAAAGATAAAGCTATATATCTCATCAGCTGATTTCATGACAAGAAACATCAGAAATAGAATGGAAGTAGCAGTTCCTATAAATGACGTCACTATCAGAGAAAGAATCCTAGAATTTCTTGATATAATGTTTGCGGACGATGTCAAAATTAGAGAATTATCTTCCGATGGGAATTACTACAAAGTAGAAAACAAAGAAAATATTATCGCCCAAGATAAGTTAATTGAAATTGCAATAAAAAGAAGCCAAGAGAAAAGTATTAGAGAAATTCCTAGAAGCAAAGAAAATACAAAAGGAGACAAAAGAGCTTCTAAGAGCAATAGAAAAAATGAGAAATCTTTTGGGTGGAAACTGGGTTACTTCTTGGGGAAATTATTTTCTTAAATCAAAATTTAAAAAAAGTTCGAAAGTCAAACTGCTATAAAAATTAGTCATCTTATAGGAAAATCCTTATATACCTAGACAAATGATTTGTTTTTGTAGCAGTCTTTTTATGAGTAAAACTTTCAAAAATAAATTAAATTTATAAAATTACAAGGGAATAATTTTTAATTTAGGAAATATCTGAAAAAACTCTTTAAAAGTCTAAAAATACTTGAAATAGGGCTGTATTTTTTTACCTTTACATGTTATAATAAATATAAGAATTTAGCAATCTAAAGTAGGTTTTGTAAATTGAAATATATTTATAAGTCCTGGCGAATGATTGCTTATCCCTTAGACTTTACAAAAGACAAAATATTGAAATAAATAGAGGAAGGTTATGTCTAACAGAGGTATCAGAGAATTAAAGAGAAAAAAGAGAAGACAAGCGAGAAAAAGAAGAAAAAAGTTCCTACTAACTAGCCTTGCGGCTATAGCCCTAGTGCTTGGAACAAAATTTCTAAAAACCAATGAGGAAGAATTTATAATCCAAAGACCTGCCGAATACAGGCAAGCCCAGGCAGCTGATGATGGAGAAGAAGACAAAGAAAAAAAGATAAATGGAGATAAAATCCACATAGCTACCCAAGCTGGATTTAAGGATATAGAAATAGAAGAAGATAAAAAAATTAATGACGATAAGTATGAGGATAGTCTAGTAGAGTTTGTAAGATGCGCCAAGACCCAATACGCCTACCAATATCCAAATGATTATTCCAAGACAGAAAAGTTCATAAAAGAAGGAGATTATGTCGCCTATTACGGGAGTGAAAATGGTTTTTCAAAAATCAAAATGGACGACAGCTTTTACTATGTCAATAAATTTGGCCTAGAAAAGTTAAATCCTGAAGAAAACATCAAAGTTGTAAATGGAATAAGCTATGTAAGCGAAGCTTATCCTTTGCCAAGTGATTTCAATCCAGGAGTGGATAAGACCGCCAAACGTGCCTTTGAGACTATGCGCCAAGATATGGAAAGAGAAGGTCTTAGTATAAAGATAGCATCTGACTATAGGGACTATGCCCTAGAAGAAAAGATGAAAGAAGCAGGCGAAGTAGATAGTGAAAATCCTGCTACAAGCGAGCACCAATTAGGCCAAGCCTTCGACTTTTTTACAGAAGGAAGCAAATATAGTGATAAGTTTGCTACTACCAATGAATACAAGTGGCTTTGTGAAAATGCTTACAAATATGGATTTATAGAAAGATACCCAGAGGGTAAAGAAGACTTCACAAATCACAGACCTATGCCATGGCACTTTAGATTTGTCGGTGTAGAAAACGCCAAGGAAATCTATGAAAATGATTTAAGTCTTGAAGAGTATTTGAAGATTAACTGATTGTATTTTTTTGGAATTTCGATATAATATAAGTGTAAATTATAATTAAATTAAGGAGTTTATATGAAAGCAATTAACACAAATGATGCTCCAAAAGCAGTAGGAGCTTACGTACAAGGTATAGCAACTGATAGTTTAGTATTTACTTCAGGACAACTTCCACTAGACCCAAAAACAGGTGAACTAGTTACAGAGATCAAAGCTGCAACTAAGCAAGCTCTAGAAAATGTAGAAAACATCCTAAAAGAAGCAGGATCAAGCAGGGATAAGGTTATCAAATGTGTTGTTTACTTAAACGATATCAACAACTTCAAGGCATTTGATGAAGTATATGCAGAATTCTTCAAAGACCACAAACCAGCTAGATCAGCATTCGAAGTAGCAAATCTTCCGAAAGACGGTCTACTAGAAATCGAAGCTATCGCAAGCTTATAAAACATAAAGGCGGCAGTTTAATCTGTCGTTTTTTTATATAAAAAAGGAGACCTCATGGAGGATTTTTTAATACAAAATCAGATAGAAAAAGATAAGAAGAAAATAATAGATACAAGAAGGAAACTTCATAGGATGGCTGAAGTTTCTGGCAAAGAATTTAAGACTAGTAAGTTCCTAAAAGAAGAAGTAGAAAAGCTAGGACTTGCCATAGTAGAAGTGCCAACAACTGGTTTTTATGCTGTATTAGATAGTGGAAGACCTGGCAAGATCCTAGGTCTTAGAACTGATATAGATGCCCTACCAATCTGTGAAAACTCCTTTAATTTAACTAGGGAAAAGTATTCAGTATCAGCTGACAAAGAAGCATCCCATGCTTGTGGTCACGACGGCCATATGACAATCCTTCTAGAGAGTATGAAGATTCTAGTAGAAAATAAGGACAAAATCAAGGGAAGAATTATCTTTATCTTCGAGGAAGGTGAAGAGACAGGCTGTGGAATTATACCTATGATTAAGGCCCTAGAAAAAGAAAATATAGATGCCTTTTACGGAAACCATCTGGCAAGTTTCCTAAAAACAGGAGAGATAGCAATTGGCGAAGGTCCCATTATGGCAGGTTTTATCAGAACTAGGTTTACAATCAAAGGCCTTGGCGGCCACTCATCAAGACCTGACCTTGCAGTAAGTCCAATCTTTGCCCAAGCTGCAATCATCCAATCCTTAGCATCAAGCTGGGTCAATAGACTAGATCCAACCAAGACCGTAACCCTAGGTCTATCAACAATACATGGGGGAAGTGCCCACAATGTTATTGCTGATAAGGTAACAATCGATGGGACCTTGAGATATTTTGATAGAAAAGAAGTCGAAAAGGCAATGGATCAAATAGATATAGTAGGAAAAAACATTGCTAGAGCCCACGGATGTGAATTTATCAATGAAACAGGAATCGAACAATACGATCCTGTTATAAATGACCCAGACCTTTCAGCATTAATGGAAGAAAATATTAAAGAATATTTTGGAGATAATATTAAAAGAGATGTAAGATGGTTCGCATCAGAATCCTTTGAGGTCTATAGAAAGCTTGCTCCAAGTCTCTTTGCCCTAGTAGGAATAGCTAATGATGAAAAGGGAAGTGGGGCAGAGCATCACACACCAGAATTTGACCTAGATGAAGACAGCCTTGATTATGGTATCTTTGCTATGGTCAAGTTTGCGACAAGCTTTCTAGCTTAATTAATTTTTATTTCTTCCTATCTTGGGTATAAATAATATTAGAGAGAAATAGGAGGATAAAATGACAATTCAAGTTAATCAAGAAGCAATAGACTTTACACTAAAAGATCAATTCAAAGAAGATGTTAAACTTAGCGAGCTTAAAGGAAAGAAGGTAATTCTTTCTTGGCACCCACTAGCATACACATCAGTTTGTACTGATCAAATGAGATCTCTTGAAAGAAACTACGATAGAATCCAAGAAAAGGGAGATACAGTAGTTATAGGTCTTTCTGTAGATCCATTCCCAGCTAAGGCAAAATGGGCAGATATCCTAGACCTAAAAGATCTTAAGATAGTATCAGACTTTTTCCCATACGCCGAAGTAACCAAGGCCTATGGACTCTTCAACGAAGAAAACGGCGCAAGCAAGCGTGCCAATGTTATAATCGATGAAGAAGGAAAAGTAAAATGGGTTAAGGTATATGGAGGAAGCGAACTTCCTGATATAGAAGAAGTTATAGACAATTTATAAAATATTTAAATCGGCTCTTTGTCAAATCGTGTTGGTAAATAAAAATCAACCAAATTCTTAATCAGGGATAGAAATTTCTATCCCTGGTATTTTAGTTAGTTAATAAATTCCTTGTTATGAATATTCTTGTTCTAAAATTAGCAAAATTTCTGTATCCAAAAGCTATCCTCTTTAAAACCTTAATAAAATTGTTAATGCCCTCAATTGGTCCATTAGAATAATCATAAATAAATGAGTTCTTGATGAAATCTAGGTAATAATAACAAGTATCTATTGATGTTCTCATCCTATCACTAACTTTATCCTTGAAGTAATTTAAATGAAATTTAAATGATTCAAAATCCTTCTTCTCAATATCTTCTCTTAAGCATTGATAACAGTAGTAAGTATTCTTTAAAGCCTTATCAACATCAAGACTAATATCGACAATATCCTCATCAGAAACAAACTTACCAGGAAAATGAACACGCTTAAAAAAATGAATAGGATCAAGGAGTTTGTATGGTTTTAAGAAATGTTTCCAATATTTCTTAAGTCTTTTGTATTTAATATTGCTTGTAGAATACTCCTTCATCGTGTCAATTCTAGTATGGTTAAAAGAGTTTGTAAATAGTTTTACGATATGGAACCTATCAATAATGATTTCTGCATTAACAAACAGTTCTTTAATTAGTGATATATAGGGACTGTACATATCAATACATACAGTCTTAACCTTATCTCTAACATACCTAGGAAAGCATAAGAAGTATCTTTTTAAAAAGTATAGCTGTAGATTCTCAATAATATCAATTACCTTGTGATTATCTGAATTTAGATATATAAAACTCATAGCTCCTTTGGCATCCTTAGTTGATTTAAATTCATCGAATGATAAATGTTCAGGCAAATAAGAAAAGTCCACTTTAAATACATTATCAAGTTTAGCCATGAATCTAGAAACTGTAGTTGTAGATATGTAATTATCAGCAGATATATCTTTCATAGATAGCTTTTTTGTTAAACTAGAAAGAACATGTCTTTTAACCTGATTAGAAATATTACAATACTTATCGACTATATTAGATTCAAGTAAGAAATATTTATTACAAGATTTACAGAACATCTTCTTCTTCTTTAAGTCAATTAAAACAGGATGATCACCTGATCTGGAACATCTTACAGTAGATGATTTAAAGCCGTATTTAATTAAGTTATGGTTAGAGCCACAATGAGGGCAAACTTGATCAGAATATTCTAATTTAGCTGTTAGAATTGTATATGTTACACCTTTAATGACTTTGTGGTATATTCCATCAGAAAAATTAAGATTTTCATCTTTGATATTTAGTAAATTTGTAATAAAATAATTGTTAGACATATTTAATCTCCTTTTTTTGATTGTGGTGATTTAATTATAAGGTAAATGATTAAATATGTCTTCTTTTTTTTTACAAAAAAATCGTACTGACAGAAGTATCATTTACTTCTACCAACACGATTTATTATAGACCCTTTAAATCTCGCTTTTAAGAGCGGGATTTTTTATTTGCCCATGTTCGTTAAAAAAATAATAATTAAAGATAATGCAAATCATTCTTGACAACAGATAAAATTAATGATATTATAAGCATGTCAGGATAAGTCTACAGATTAACAGAATGATTTACCTACATAAAATATAAATTAAATAAGGAGATAAATATGAAAAAGAAAAATACTATAGCACTAACAGCGATTCTTTCGCTTGGTTTAATACTAGCAGCTTGTGGAAATGACAATGCTAAAGATAAGGAAGCTAATAACAAGGCACAAGTAGAAGAGAAAGCTGAGACTAAAACAGAAGATAAGTCAAGCAAAGAAAATGATGCAGAAAATAAGGAAGAAAATACTTCTGATCAAAAGATGGATGAAGTTTCTTTAGCTGATTGGGAAGGAAAATGGAATTCAATGTCTGCTTATCTAGATAAAAACGAGGTCCAAGAAGCCTTTACAGACCTAGCTAAGAAGGAAAACACTGATGAAGAAAGCGCCAAGAAAGCCTATGTAGAAAAAAGACACAGCGACTTCAATGGTCTAGAGATTGAAGGAAATAAGGTTAAGTTCTACGATGAATTTCCTGATGAAGGCAAAGAGGCCACAGCAGAAGTTGAATATAAATATGTTGATAAACAGGAAGTAAAACACGGAAATCACATGCTAGAATGGGATATATTTGAAGCAGTAAGCCCAGATTCTGAGTATAAGTACCTACTTATGATGCCAATCCACGGAGAGGAAAGTTTGACACATTTCCATATGAGATATGGTAATGATAAGGATGAACTATTAGGAGAAGAAAAATGGTTCCCAACATTTGTTAAGCCAAACACAACAGACCAACAAATTATGGATGAAATTACAGAATAGATTTTGTAAGGGGGTGGGCTTAGCTCGTCCCTTTTTTTGTGAGGAGAATAATGAAGAAAATAAATAAATTAATATATCTACTGATTCTTGTTTTCACTCTGACCTCTTGTAATAAAGCAGAAGAAGATAAGGATAAGCCATTAATCTATACATCCTTTTATCCGATTAATGACTTGACTAATAAAATAGCTGGAGATACGGCAAATGTTAAATCCTTTATGCCGGAGGGCAAGGAAGCCCACTTATGGGAGCCTTCACCAAAGGATATGAAAAAGCTCGCAAAAGCAGACCTACTAGTAGTAAATGGAGCGAATATGGAGCCATGGCTTGAAAGTGTAAGGGAAAACCTACCGAATCTAGAAATATTGAAATTATCAGATTCGGTTGATCTAATCACCTACAAGGGCCAGGCTGCAGTCGGAGATTTCCAATATATGGCAAGACTAGACTTGACCGACAAAACTCAAAAGTTCGACTTTGCCCATACCCACGAGGACATGATGAGGGTAGCCTTCATAAAAGATACCGGACTAAGAGGAGAAGACCTTGTTAAAAAGGCCAAGGAAGTAATGAATCAGAAAGGAAATCTAGTAGCTCAGAAATCTACCATAGAGGTAGAAGAGGGCAAGGTCTATGGTCTCGAGATGGGCCATGAGTCAGGAGAAATCTTCTACAAGATGCCTGAAGCAGGATCATGGATTTTCATATCAGATAGGATAAGCGAGGACCTTCTTCCATATTATCTGATGGATGAAAATGGAAATTTACTAAAAGATGATGGCAGAGAAGAGTCTCTTATGGAAGGCTCATCATCTGGATTCGACAAGATAAGCTATGATCCTCATTCCTGGCTTTCGATTGTAAATGCCAAAAAATATTTAAACGATATCCAGGATAAATTGATAGAAAAGTATCCGGAAAATGAAAAGATTTACAAGAAGAACAAACTAAAATATGTCGATCAACTTACAGATATAGACGCAGAATATAAGGAGAAATTTAAAGGCCTTGATCAGAGAGAATTTCTCGTAATCCATTATGCCTACCAATATCTGGCTAGAGATTTCGATTTAATCCAATATCCTCTCCAAGGACTAACAAGCCTTGAAAGTCCAAGTCTAAAGACTATAAAAAAGGCGGTAGAGTTTGCTAATAGTAAGGGAATAGACACCATATTTTATGAATACGGTAAAAACCCTAAGGAAGCCAAGGCCTTGGCCGAAGAACTAGGTGGTAAGATCAGCCCACTTGCTTCCATGGAGTTTGTGACTAAGGAGCAAGAAGAAGAGGGAATGGATTATATTGACCTAATGAGGATGAATCTCGAAAACTTATATGATTCTATGAAAGGAGGAGCTTATGAAGGCAATAGCAATTGAAGATTTAAGCTTTGCTTATAGAAAAGAAAATGTAATTAAATCTTGCAATCTAGAAGTTGAATCTGGAGAACTTGTATTAATCATAGGGGGAAATGGATCAGGAAAATCAACCCTTGTCAAGCTAATGCTAGGTGAGCTAGAGCCTGATAAGGGAAGTATAAAGATTTTGGGTAAGGATATTGCAAAATACAAGTCCTATAAGAAAATTGGCTACGTTCCCCAAGTCAATGTCGTAAACAAAATCGCATTTCCTATAACTTGTATGGAGCTTGTGGCCCTCAACCTATATGAAGACTTTGGCTTTATCAAAATACCTAAGAAAGTTCACTATGATAAGGCAAGGGATATACTCATCAAAATGGGCATGGAGGAATTTATCAATACTCCAGTAAACGAACTATCTGGAGGACTTGCCCAAAGAGCAATGATTGCCAAGGCTATGATAAATATGCCAGAACTTTTAATCTTAGACGAGCCAACTGCTGGTGTCGATAAGGAAAATAAAGAGATGTTCTTTAAGACACTAAAGAAACTACAGGAAGATCTGGGTATAACTATAGTTATGATTACCCATGAGCTTAAGGAAATGGAGGATATACAAATGACTAAGACCCAGTATAGGATGAATGAAGGGAGATTGAGTTTATGTTAGAATTTGCCTTTATGAGAAAGGCCCTACTTTCGGGATTTCTCTTATCTATAATGATTCCTCTTATAGGGATTGTAATGGTCAATAGAAAAACTTCAATGATAGGTGATGCCCTATCCCATACGGCCCTTACAGGAGTAGCCATGGGACTAATCTTAGGTTTTGATCCGCTCTTAGGATCGGCTATTGTATGTGTAATAGCTGCCTTCCTTATAGAATTTATTAGGAAAAAGCTCCCTCAATACGGGGATATGGCAACAGCTGTTATCATGAGTACAGGACTAGGAATTGCAGCGATTCTTTCAGATTTCGCTCCGGGAGGTAATTCTTTTGAATCTTATCTATTCGGTTCGATTTCATCAGTTACAAGTGCGGATGTATTAAACACTAGCCTTATTTTTATCTTGGTTCTTGCCCTATGCATAAGTAGATACTCAGCACTTTTGGCAATTTCGATAGATAATAATACAGCTAGGCTTGCAGGAGTTAAGGTAAAGATAATAGATATGATATTTACTTTCCTATCTGCTGTAACAATTGCCCTTGCGGTTAAAATTATAGGAGCCTTGATGGTTACAAGCCTAATAGTTCTTCCAGTAGCAACTAGTTTGATTATATCTAGATCTTATAAGCAAACTTTCTTTGTAACTATAATTCTTGGAATAATATATATGATGGCAGGAATCATTCTTTCCTTTCATTTCGATATCAAACCAGGAGGAGCTATTGTAGTAAATGCAGTTATTGGAATGTTAATTTTTGCCTTGTATAAGAAAATGAGAAAAACTAAAGCATAAAGACATAACTAGCGGATTTATTTCTGCTAGTTTTTATTTGTAAAAGAAATTATGGGTATAAATAGGATAAGGATTAGACTTAATATAAGGAGAATTAAATGACTGATTTAAACAGAATTATTGATAGACAAAGAGAATATTTCTATGGAGGCCTCACTAAGACAGAAGACTTCAGAAGGAAAAAACTTGAAAGACTAAGAGATTTAATAGATTTATGCGAAGAAAATATCCTCCATGCCCTAGATCTAGATTTGGGAAAGGCGAATTTCGAAGCCTATGTAAGTGAAATATCCTTTGCCAAGGAAGAGATAAATTTCGCCCTAGATAATCTCAGTGATTGGATGAAACCAGTTAGAGAAAAGACTCCCCTTACTGCCATGCCTGGGAAGTCTTATAGCCTATATGAGCCTTTGGGAGTAACTCTCATCATAGCTCCATGGAATTATCCTTTCCTTCTGGCAATCGATCCTCTAATAGGAGCTATTGCTTCAGGAAATACCGTAATTCTTAAGACATCTTCTAAGACCAAGGAGACTTCTAAACTTATCAGATCTATGCTAAATGATTACTTCGAGGAAGAATTTATATATGTTGTAGATAATGATGAGGTAAGCCATAAAGAATTACTCGAAGGAAAATACGACCACATCTTCTACACTGGAGGTAAAAGTGTCGGAAAGCATATTATGAAAAAGGCCAGCGAAAACCTCACAAAAGTTACGTTAGAACTCGGTGGAAAAAGCCCTTGTATTGTAGATAGAACAGCAGATCTCGATAATGCAGCTAGGTCCATCATGTGGGGTAAGACTCTAAATGCTGGACAGACTTGTGTAGCACCAGATTATATCCTAGTTGATTTAGCTGTTAAAGAAGAGTTCATAGGAAAATTAAAAGAGGCTATGATAGACTTTTACGGCCTAGATCCTCTAACATCCAAGGATTACGGAAGAATCATCAATGAAGACCATCTCGACAGGCTCCTAGGACTTCTCGAAGGAGAAGATATAATAGCAGGAGGCACCTACGATAGGGAAAATCTCAAGCTTATGCCTACAATTGTAGATGGAATAGACTTTGATAGCAAGCTTATGGAAGATGAAATATTCGGTCCGATTATTCCAATTTTGACCTATGATGATATAAACCCAATCCTTTACAAGATTAAGACCATGCCAAAACCACTTGCCTTCTATCTTTTCTCAGAAGATGAGAGACTTATAGAAAAGATTATGTATAATATGGAGTTCGGTAATGGCTGTGTCAATGATTGTATAATTGAGATTGCAAGCCCTTATCTAGAATTTGGTGGAGTAGGAGAAAGCGGTATGGGAGGATATCACGGTTACAATAGCTTTGTGAATTTCTCCAACAAAAAAAGCATAATGGAAACTCCATCAAGTATGAAGCCAAATATAAAATACCCTCCTTATGAAGATGGGAAATTAAACTTTGTTAAAAAAGTGCTTTAATTACAATAATATGAGATAATATAAGCCCACTAGTCGTATGCAAAGGAAACAAATTTTTCTTAGAATACCTCTAATATGAGATATTTATCTTAATAAAATTTTTGGACGAAAAAACCAGGCCTATAAAAAGGTCTGGTTAATTTAATTAATTAATTACTTATTTATTTATTCTTGCTATCCATATCAGCCTTGATAGCTTTAGCAAGTTCTTCGATTTGATCAACCTGTTCCATTTTGACACCAGAGTTGATTTTTACATCTTCTCCTACATAGTCAAGTTTTGCACTAGATAGGATTTCCTTAGAAATCTCTAGACTTCTACCGCCCCAAGACCAGTTGTTTAGGAAGGATACAGACTTGTTTGTAAAGCCTGTTCCGACAAGCTCTCTTAGGAAGGCATCCATCTTGTAGTAAAGTCCTGAGTTGTAGTTGATTGGTGCAAATACTGAGTGAGAGAATCTGTGGCAGTCGCTAATTGGATAAGAAACATCCCAGTCAGCAACGTCATAAATCTTGATATTTTCTACGCCGAGTTCTGCAAGTTTGACTGCAAGGATGTCGGCTGCTTCTTCAGTATCTCCATACATTGATGCATAAACAATAACTACTCCGTCTTCTTCTGCTGTGAAGGTTGACCAGTGGTTGTATTTGTCCATGATGAAGTTGATTGATTCTTCATCCTTATATACTGGTCCGTGAAGAGGAAGGATAGTATTTATTGGAAGTCCGTCGATTTTCTTGAAGGCATTTTGAACCATCTTGCCAAACTTACCTACTATATTGATATAGTATCTTCTAGCTTGTTCTAGCCAATCACCCTTGTGGATTACCTTAGCTGCATCGATATTTCCTTCGATTACGTTAAAGGAACCAAAGGCATCTGCTGAGAAGAGGAGGCCTTCTGTTGTTTCGTAAGTCATCATAACTTCTGGCCAGTGAACCATAGGGGTGAAGACAAATTTTAGATTTCTCTTACCAAGATTTAACTCATCTCCATCTTTGACTTCGTAGTATCTGTCCTTGAACTCATCATTGTAGAATTGTTCATAAAGTTTAAATGTCTTTGCATTTCCAACAAGCTTAGCATTTGGCCACTCTCTCATACAAAAATCGATGTTTCTGCAGTGGTCTGGCTCCATGTGTTCGATTACTATATAGTCAAGGTCTTCTCCATCAAGACTTGCCTTGATATTATCTATATATCTTCTAGTGAAGGCAGCATCGACAGAGTCCATCAAAACATTTTTCTCATCTTTTATAACATATGAGTTGTAGCAAACGCCGTTTGTTAGTTCAAACATATTTTCGAATCTGTCAATTCTTCTATCGTTAACTCCAACCCAATAGATATTGTCTAGTACTTCAATAATATTATGCATTCTAACTCCTTTGATAATTTATTGTTAATTAAATTATACCGGATATTTAAGAAAAATAAATTATATATAAATGATTATTGTTATCAGCAATAATCCAAAAAAAATAATATTTTATAATTTAACAAGAAAGTATGTTAGAAATAATTTATTTGGGTATATATATTATGAAAACAATTACATGAGTTTTAGGATGACACGTCTTATCTACTATGAAACTATCTAACGGATCTTACGAAAGATGAAATATAGTTTTATGATGCCTAATCTAAGGTTTTATGGATGGTAGGACGAACACTTATGTAATTTATTATGAATTTAAAAGGAGATATAATGGGATACAATTTACCAAAAGATTTAGAAGAATTTAGAAAAGTAGTAAGAGATTTTGCTGAAGAAAAGATTAGACCAATTGCTTTTCACTTAGACCAAACTAAAGAATTTCCAAAAGAAATCGTAAAGGAAATGGGAGAGATGGGACTAATGGGTATACCATTTCCAGAAGAATACGGTGGAGCAGGACTTACTAACCAACACTACGCTATAGCTGTAGAGGAGCTATCTAGAGTAGATGGTGGTGTAGGAGTAATTTGCTCAGCCCATACATCTCTAGGTACTTGGGGACTTAACGAATTTGGTACAGGAGAGCAAAAGGAAAAATATCTAAGACCTCTTCTAACAGGTAAGTCCATAGGTGGATTCGGACTTACAGAAGAAAACGCAGGATCTGACTCTGCTGGAACAGAAACTACAGCTGTTCTAAAGGGAGATCACTATGTGTTAAATGGTAAGAAGATTTTCATTACTAACGCTCCAGAAGCACAAACTTATCTAGTAACAGCAGTTACAACACCTGGCAAGGGTAACCACGGTATATCAATGTTTATCGTAGACAAGGACTTCGAAGGATTTACCTTCTCTGAACCTTATGACAAGCTAGGTATCAGATCATCAATTACTGCAGAGCTTCACTTTAAGGATGTTAAGGTTCCAAAAGAAAACCTCCTAGGTGAAGAAGGTAAGGGCTTCAAATACGCTATGATGATCCTAGACGGTGGTAGAATTGGTATAGCTTCCCAAGCCTTAGGTATAGCTCAAGGAGCATATGAGTCTGCCAAAGAATACGGACTTGCTCGTGAACAATTCGGAGAAGCAATCGCAAGAATGCAACACAATGCCTTTACCCTAGCAGATATGGCAACAGAGCTTAAGGCAGCTAGACTATTAATCTACGATGCAGCTAAGAAGAAAGACGCCCACGTTCCTTATGGTAAGGATGCTGCAATGGCTAAACTATACGCATCAGATATGGCAGAGAAACTTACAAGCAAGGCCCTACAACTTTATGGTGGATCTGGATTTATCAAGGGAGTAGATGTAGAAAGATACTACAGAGACTCTAAGATTACACAAATCTACGAAGGAACAAACGAAATAATGAGACTAGTAATCTCAGGCTATATCCTTCCAAGACCTGCTAAAAAAGACAAGAAGAAAGAAGCTCCTAAGAAAAAACAATCACAAGTAGGAGATAGAAAGCTAGAAATCTTCAAGGGAGATGAAAAAGAAGCTGCTAAGAAATTAGTAGAAGCCCTAAAGAAAGAAGGATTCACATTCGATAAGAAAGACGTGGACCTAGAAGGACCTATCGAAGAAGCAGACTCAGTAGTAGCTGCTGGTATGGGAATTGGTGAAGAACAAAACCTTGAAATGATAAAAGAACTTGCCAAGGAAACAGGCTCAGTACTTTCATCATCAAGACCAGCTTCCCAAGTTAGAGGATATGTTCCTACAAATAGATTTATCGGTCTATCAGGTAAGAAATTTGCTGGTAAACTATATATCGGTGTAGGTATCTCAGGAGCAATGCAACACTTAAGAGGAATTCCTGAAGCTGGAACAATAGTTGTAATCAACAACGACGAAAGCGCAGCATTCTTCGATAACTGTGACTACGGTATAGTAGGAGACTTCCACAAAGTAGTACCAGCCCTAATAGAAGAAATTAAAAACGCATAAGAAAATAAAGGAGGCCGCAAGGCCTCTCAGAGAGTAGACAAAGTAGCTTTAATTTAATTTATTTTATAGTTAAGTTACCCTTATCTCGACTAGTTAAATGTGCCTTAATTGGCACATTTAACCCTAAAACTAATGGTTAGGTCATATTTACTATTAGATTTTAGTGTGAGTGAAACGAACGCATGGAGAGATCTCATTAGATTTCTCCGCTCACTCCGTTCGGTCGAAATAAGGGTAATTGTGATTTTATCTATAGTCTAGGGAGCCTTCGGGCCTCTTTTTTATGTGTATTCCCTCAATCAATATAATGATATTTCTAATGAAGATTAATTTTACTTTTCAATATTTTTACCTATAAACTCTATCAAGGCTTCTATTAAATCATCAGAAGTCTTGTAGATTCTTGGCTTATCAAACTCATTTCCATCCTTATCTACATAGGCAAGGCCTGTAATAAGCTTGTTGATATAGAGAAAGTCGTTTTGGAAGACGTCTTTTTTGATTTCTCTTAGCTTGTCATCCCTATCATTTCCAGTAAGTCTAATATCTGTATAAAGCTCAAAGATTGGGATTCCTCTCTCGAAAGCTATGCCCATCTCTCCTGCAAGGCCCAAGTCCTTGGTATCCATAAGGGCTATAAGCAAGTCGCTTTCTTTAAGTCTCTTATAATCTGCCAACAAAATATCTGCCCCACTAGCAAAACCAGCGGACTTATCGTTGATCTCTAGATTATCTGCTGGATTGTATAGGTCGATTTTTTCCTTAAATTCATTTTCTAAAGCGTCTTGGACCTTTTTTGCTTGAAGTCTTTGACCTTCAGTAAACAAGTCACATCCTAAATATATTTTCATAAATTTCACCTCGCTTTAATTATATCAGATAAAAAAATTTACTAAAACACCTTTATCAAATATAATAGAAGGAGAGGTAATTATGAAGAAAAATATTAAAATACTAGCGGCTAACTTCGACCTTGAATTAGGTCAAGTCGATAAAAACTTAGAAAAAATTAAAAATATAGTCAAAAATGCAGAAAAGGAAGGGGTAAATATCATCTCCTTGCCAGAGCTTAGCCTTACGGGAGCTTCTTTGTATGACTTCTACAACGAAGAGGTCCTAATAAAAAGGGTAGAAAAGGCAATACTAGATCTCCTTGATTTCTCCAAGGCTTATGATTTGCTAGTAAGCTTGGGAGCTCCTCTAAGAAGTGGGGGAAAGCTCTACAATACTATAATTTTCATCAAAAAAGGAGAAATTATAACAAGCTTTGTCAAAGAAGAATTAAAAGATTACGAGAAGATGATATTTTCTACAGAAACTCCAAACTATTTTACCCTAGGTTCTTGCGACTTTCCTGCGGATATCATCTCACCAGTAGAAGTCGGAGGGCTTAAAATCGGGGTAGCTATAGGAGAAGATGAGAAGGCAAATAGTCCGGCTTCGCTTTTCTTTAAGGATAAGGGAGTAGATATTATTCTAAACCCAAACGCCTACGAAAAACAAGCTTTGTCTATTCATAGGACTGTAGGAGATATTAAATTTCTTTCCAAAAACACAGTTTACGTATCAACTGGGACCGGCAGGGGAGAATCAAGTACGGATACAGTCTTTCAAGGGCTTAACCTCATAGCAGATGATGGAGAGATTATCGCTTGTAAGGAAAATGAGGGAGTCTATTACACCAAGGCCTTCGAAGTAGATGAAAATAGCCTAAGCTCTTTCAATAATTTTACAGATGAAAAGATAAAGGTAGACAAGTTTCCATATTTACCAAAAAAGGAAGATAGAGATATCTTTGTAAGGGACGTATTGGAAATCGCATCGTCTGCTCTTCTTACAAGAATGAGAAAAATCGGTGTAGAAGATACCTTCATCGGAGTATCAGGCGGCCTCGATTCTACCATGGCCCTTATATTCCTAGATTATGCTTACAAAAAGGCTGGCATATCCAAGGAGAAAATCCATGCTTATACTATGCCTGCTTTTGCGACAAGCAAGAGAACTAAGTCCAATGCCTATATCCTATGTGAAGCTTTGGGAATTAAGCTTACTGAGATTGATATATCTGAAGCTGTAAAAGTCCATCTAGCTGATATTGGCCACGACCTAGAAAATCAAGATACAGCCTACGAAAATGCCCAAGCGAGAGAGAGAACCCAAGTCCTCCTTGACCTTGCCAATATGTATGGGGGAATTGTGATAGGTACTGGGGATTTATCTGAATGCATGCAGGGCTTTGCGACCTTTAACGGGGATCATATCAGTAATTACGTCCTAAATGCGACCTTGACTAAGACCCATCTACGTTTTATTGTAGGTCATATTGCTTCAAATACTGATAATAAAGACTTAGGCAAAGTCCTTAAAGATATAATCGATACACCGATTTCTCCTGAGCTTAAGAGTGAAGATCGTGACACTATTAGTCAAAAAACAGAAGATATAATAGGCCCTTACGAGCTAATCGACTTTTTTATCTACCATCATTTAAAATACCACAGAAGACCAAAAGAAATATATGACTTGGCAAGACTTGCCTTTAGGGATGATTATGAAGATGAAGTTATCAAGAAATGGCTTATTTCATATTTCAAGAGATTTTCAGCATCACAATTTAAGAGGGCAACTGCTGTCGATGGACCAAATATCACAGGCCTTTCAACTTCTCCAAGGCTAGGTTTTAAGATAGCATCTGATATGGAAAGTGGCTTGTACTTGGATGATCTAAATGAATAAGAAAAAAATAGGCCTAGGACTTTTAGGAGCAGGTCTTGGCCTAGGCTATTACATTGATAGACAGTGTTTCTATGCCAAGGAAAAGAGGGTGACCCTTTACTCAAAAAAAGCCAAAGAGCCTATTAGAATCACTCAGATATCGGACTTTCATTCCAATGTCCTTGCCAATCTAGGAGAAGTTCTTAGTAAGATTAAGGATTTCGACCCTCACTTTATTATCCTTACAGGAGATATTATAGATTATGGGACAGAAAGAAAGATAGAAAGATCAGTATTTTTCTTAAGACACTTGATGAGTCTAGGATTTCCCTGCTACTATATAAGCGGTAACCATGAGGAAGCAGGTCCCAATCTCGATGTTTTTGCAAGTAAGCTTAAAAAGCTTGGTATTGTATATTTATTTAATGATCAAAGATCTTTTTATGTAGGGGAAAATAAAATAAATCTCTACGGTCTGGGCCACTATGCTAGATTTTATGAAAAATATAAGCCCGAAAATGATTCTATTAATATTATCTTAAGCCATCTATCAAGGGATGTTAGGGCAGAGGGGACAAGGGACTTTGACTTTATCTTCTCAGGTCACACCCATGGTGGGCAAGTAAGGCTTCCTCTAATTGGAGCTCTCATTAGTCCTGGCGAGGGCTTTCTTCCAGATTATGATTCGGGAGTATTTTACTATAAAAATGGTATAATATATGTCGATAGTGGGCTAGGAAATACCTTCCTGCCATTGAGATTCTTAAATCCAATAGGATTTTCCAATATTACTATCGCAAATGGGCCTGTAGTTTAGTGGCAGAACAAGGGTGTCCGAAGCCAAAGATGGGGGTTCGATTCCCTCCAGGCCTGCCATTTTAGTTCGATTCGTCGAACTTTTTTTCTTTATAAAGTAAAACTATCTTATAATCTCTGCCTTAGTGAATAGCTGTAAAACATTGCTAAATTTTCATTAAAGTATATAATAATACAATAGAAACATTAAAAATAGAAAAGAGGTTCTTATGAAACTTGGAGTAAGAGATAAGATTTGGATAACAGGATCTCACGGTAGACTCGGCTCTACCATCTACAGATACCTAGATCCAATCGATGCAGAAATAGTTGCAACAGACAAAAATGAAGTCGATATTACAAATCAAAAGGAAGTTTCTACATTCATAGAAAGACTTAGGCCAACCATAATCGTAAATGCCTCAGGTCTATCCAAGAAGAATGAATGTGAGAAAAATCCTGACGAGGCTTATCTTTTAAATGCTATTGGTGCCAAAAATATAGCTATAGCAGCCAACCGTCACCAGACTAAAATAGTTCAACTATCGACAGGAGATGTCTTCGACGGTAATACAATCAATCCCTTCAAGGAAATAGATACGCCAAGACCTAACACAGTCTATGGTAAGAGTAAGTTTTTAGGAGAAGAATTCGTAAGAAACTTCTCAAACTACTACTTTATAATCAGAGTATCTAGACTATATTCTAGGGAAAATGCCTTTGTAGAAAATATAATAGACCAAGCAAAAACAGGCAAGATTATAATGCCAAAAGACAGGTTCTCATCACCAACACCAGCCTTTGAGCTAAGTAAGTTCCTAATAGAATTAATTAAAACAAGTAATTTCGGCACCTACCATGCTTCATGCGAAGGCTATTGCTCTCACAAGGAATTTGCCCAAGAAGTAATGAACTATATGGGACTAGAGGCGGAAATCGAGGAAGTAATCGATGAAAGTAAAGTTGACATGGTGCCAAGCTTTAGAGGAATTAGAAATTACTACCTAGATATAACAGGTGGATACAGGTTTAATGATTGGAAATCTGCTCTGCACGAATACATTGACAAGGAGGGACTGAATGGAAAAAAATAAGAAAAAGAAACTAGGACTCTCCCAACAAATATTTATAGCCTTAATTGCAGGACTTGTAGTTGGAATCCTAATCCACTACTTCATGCCAGCGGGCCATTTCCGTGATGATGTCCTAGTAGAAGGAATATTTTACACCATAGGACAAGTCTTTATCAGACTTATGCAAATGCTAGTAGTTCCACTAGTATTCTTCTCTATAGCGGACGGCTGTAGAAACTTAGGAGATACGGAAACCCTAGGTAAGGTCGGAGTAAGAATTGTATTATTCTATATATGTACAACAGCTCTTGCAATATTTTTATCCCTAATGCTTGCAAGAGTAATTAACCCAGGTAAGGGGATGAATATGAGTCTAGGAGCTAATGAGTTTGAAGTAGAGGGGGGAGAAGAATTCTCCCTATCAAAAACTATCCTAAACTTTGTGCCAACCAACCCAATAGGAGCCCTAGCTAATGGAGAAATGATTCAAATAATTATATTTGCGGTTATAGTAGGTCTACTCATAGCTTCTATGGAAGATAGGCTAATCACATTGGGAAATGTCGTGACAGAGATGAACGATCTTATGATGGGAATGACCATGTGGGTAATGAAGCTTGCCCCAATTGGAGTATTCTTCCTAATATCAAGGACCTTCGCATCTCTTGGATATGATGTAATAATCTCCATGCTATCCTACATGGCGACTGTACTAGGTGGACTTCTCGTACAACTTATACTTGTCTACATGCTCTTACTTACAGTATTTACAAGAGTAAATCCAATAAACTTCCTTAAGAAGTTTGCTCCAGTAATGACCTTCGCCTTCTCTACTGCATCAAGTAACGCTACAGTTCCAGTAAATATCAAAACCCTAGAAGAAATGGGAGTAGATAGAAAAATATCTTCCTTTACCATTCCCCTAGGAGCGACCATCAACATGGACGGAACTGCAATCATGCAGGGAGTTGCGGTAGTATTTATTGCAAACGCCTATAACATCGACCTAACAGCAGCAGACTTTGCTACAGTAATACTTACAGCGACAATAGCATCAGTAGGAACAGCAGGAATCCCATCTGTCGGTCTGATCACCCTATCCATGGTCCTCCAATCAGTAGGCCTTCCAGTAGAGGGAATAGCAATGATCATGGGAATCGACAGAATCCTAGACATGGCAAGATCTGCCATAAACATCTCAGGAGATGCCACTGGAACAATAATAGTAGCAAACTCAGTAGGATCCTTTGATAAGGAAAAATATATTAGAAAAGTTGAAAAATAAAAATGAATCGGCAAAAGCTTATCAAAAGCTTGCCGATTTTTTGTGGAAAAAAAGTAGTCCATTAAATGACTTAAAGAGCTGATTAATAGACTTTTTTCTTATTTTTCTTCTGACAGTCAGGGCAAATTCCTGTGAACTCGAAGTTGTGACCGTTTATTAGAAAGCCTGTTTCTTTTTCTATATTTTCTTCTAGTAAGTGGACTGGGCAGTTTTCTATGACGAACCTCTTTTTGCAAGACGTGCAGGTTATGAAGTGCTTGTGTTCATCATTATTAAGCTGATAGTAGCTGATACTGTCGACGTTGGTTGTTTTTAGTAAAATTTCAGCTTCTTCTAGGGTATTTAGGTTTCTATATATCGTGGATAGGTCAAGTTTTATCTTATCTTTTATTATTTCGTAAATCTCTTCGGCAGAAATGGGGTTTTCTTCCTTAGAGATTGTTTCTAGTATTAACTTTCTTTGCTTGGTAATCCTTAGGCCCTTGTCCTTAAGAATATCTTCTATTTTCAAATTCTCACCTCTTTTTCATTATACTTTTATTTGACAGATAAAAAAATGATAATATAATCATTGTTGCAAACTAGTTGCAAAAAGAAAAGGAGTTTTAAATGAAAGTTAAAAATATAATAGGAGTTTTAGCCCTAAGTGCAGTTCTTGCTGCTTGTGGAAACAATGCTCAAGAAAATGCAAAGACTGGTTCTAATGAAACAAAAGAAGAGATCAGTGTAAAGGAAGATAGCAAAGACCAAGCTAAGTCTAGTGAAAGTAAAGAGGATCAAGATTCTCAAAAAGCTAATGAAGAAAATGTAATCTATGCTTCATTTTTCCCAATCTATAATCTTACTAAGCAAATCGCAGGAGATAAGTTTGAGGTGAAATCTTTCACAAATCTTAAGACAGAAAGTCATGGATTTGAGCCTTCTGCAAAGGAAATTGCAGAATTATCTACTTCAAAACTTATGTTTGTAAATGGTGCTGGCATGGAAGAGTGGGAAGAAGCCGTAAAAAACACTGTAGATATTGATATAGTAAATACAAGTGAGGGAGTCGACCTTATAAAGGCAAGTGAAGATGATCACGATCATGACCATGAAGACGCAGATCACGACCATGACCACGAGGATGCAGATCACGACCATGATCATGAAGATAACGACCACCATCACGACCATGAAGATGGTGAGGAAGGTCATGAACACCATCACCACCACGGTGAGTTTGACCCACACACATGGCTAGATCCAGCCAATGGTAAGGCACAAGCTAAGGTAATAGCTGATAAGCTTTCTGAAGTAGACCCTGCCAACAAGGATTATTACATGGCAAATTACGAGAAAATTGCAAAAGAACTTGATGATATAGTTACTGAATACAAGGATAAGTTTAAAAATGTAGATAATAAGAAGTTTATCGTTCCTCACCAAGCCTTTGGCTACCTTGCTCGTGAGTTTGACCTAGAGCAAATCCCACTTAATTCACTAACATCTACTGGAGAAGCTGATGCTAAGGTTCTTAAGGAAGTATCTGACCTAGCCAAGGCTGAAAAAATTAAGACAGTCTTCTATGAGATGGGCGGCTCTGATAAGGAGGCAAAGACCCTAGCAGATGAAATCGGTGCTGAGGCTAAGCCAATCAACACACTCGAGTTTGCAACTGACGAAGAGCTTTCTTCAAACAAGACCTACCAAGAAATGATTAAGGAAAACCTAGAAGCAATCTACGATTCTCTATCATAGGAGAAAAATGATTTTACAAAGACTATAAAAATAAAGAGCCTAGGGGTATAATTAAGTATATGAAATTACTAGGAATTAAAAACTTAAAGTTTGGATATGAAGAAAATTTAATACTAAATGATATCAACCTAGAGCTCGATAAGGGTGACTTTCTTGCTATAAGCGGAGAGAACGGCTCAGGAAAGTCGACTCTAATCAAGCTAATATTAAAGGCTTTGAAGAAGGATGCTGGAGAGATTAATATCTTGGGTAAGCCTATAGAAGACTTCGATGAATTCGAGAAGATCGGCTACGTTCCACAGGTAAATGACTCGGCAAAGATTGCCTTTCCAGTTACTTGCAAGGAATATGTAAGTCTGGGCCTTTATAAGGAGTTTAATTTCTTCAATATGGCTACAAGGAAGGTATGGAAGAAGACAGAAGATGTCTTCGAATCCCTGTCTATTGAAGACTTGATGGATAGACCCTTCAATAATCTTTCTGGAGGTCAGCAACAAAGGGTCATGATTGCAAGAGCCCTAGTTTCGACACCAGAAATATTAATCTTAGATGAGCCAACTGTAGGAATTGACGCAAGGCATAAGGAAGATTTCCTAAAACTTTTGCTTCATTTAAATCAAGATCATGGGATAAGTATCCTAATTATAAGCCATGAGATGGATCTTATTAAGGAATTTGTAACAAGGACAGTAGTTCTTAAGGAAGGGAGGCTAATTAATGCTTAAGTATGATTTTATGGTAAGAGCCCTTCTTGCAGGAGCTATGCTTGCTATAATTATTCCCATGATTGGTGTGGTAATGATAAACAGAAGGACCTCTATGATAGGGGATGCCCTAAGTCATTCCTCCCTTTCTGGTGTGGCTATTGGTTTAATCCTTGGTGTCAATCCCTTGTGGACTTCCTTAATAATATGTATACTCGCAAGTTTTGCTATTGAGATTATTAGAAGAAGGTTCGACCAATATGGAGATATGGCGACAGCTATAGTGATGAGTGCAGGAATTGGTCTTGCGGCTGTTCTTTCAGACTTCACCCCCGGGGGAACGAGCTTTGAATCCTTCATGTTCGGTTCGATTACTACAGTAGGGGCGGATGACCTCATTCTTATTGGGATTATATTTGTAGTGGTACTTGTAGTTTCCCTTTATTTTTATAATGCCCTCCTATATAATTCCATAAACCCAATGATGAGTAGGCTTTCTGGAGTAAGGACCGAGCTTGTGGATTCCTTCTTCACCTTGATTACTGCAATAACAGTGGCAATATCTGCAAAGACGGTAGGTGCCTTGATGATAACCTCCCTTATGGTAATACCGGTTGCGACTTCCTTAATCCTTAGTAAATCCTACAAGTCATCCTATATCCTTTCCATAATCCTATCCCTCATATTTATGATCTCAGGTATAAGTCTAAGTTTCTATAAGGGAGTAAAGCCAGGAGGGGCTATAGTCCTTATAGCCATAGGATTTTTGATATTAGTTTCTCTTATAAGTCTTAATAGAAAAAAGATTATGGTTAAGAAATAGCTTGGAGGATAATTTAGAAGTTATAAAAATCATCGTAAAATTTAGTGACATAAATACAGGCAGGCATAGTCTTGCTTAGACTGTAGACAAAATCAAAATCCCCCTTATTTCGACCAGGTAAATAGCCATTGAATTGGCTATTTACCCCTCTGACTAGTGCGAAAGCACGGAAAAGTTACTAAGTAACGACTCAGAGTACGGAGTGAGTGGAGAAATCTAACGTGATCTCTCCATGCGTTCGTTTCACTCTCTTAGTCGAGATAAGGGTAACTTTGAGATAGAATAATTTTTTAATTAAGATACTTTGTCTACCATCTGGGCAGGCTGCGGCCTGCTTTTTTCGTAGAGATTTATCTCCTACAAAAGAGAAGGGACTTTATAGTATAGTGTATATATAAGGAAGGTATTATGAAAGTTATTATATCACCAGCAAAAAGATTTAAACATTTTGACAATAGAAAGACAGATAATATTTTATTTGAAGAAAAAACTCGAGATCTTGTAGAAAGGATTCAAAAGCTTAGCCTAAATGAAATAGGCAATCTCAATCAGACCAATGATGAGCTAACCGAGAAGGCTTATTTTGATTACAAGGAATTTGACTTTGATCACTTGGACAATCCTGCTATTTTTTCCTATGATGGCTTGGTTTTTAAGCAATTTTCGGAGGAGGACTTTACTGATCCTAGATACTTAAATGAGCACGTCTATATAATCTCTGCCCTCTATGGAGCCCTTAAGCCATATTCGGGTATAAGAGATTATAGATTGTATTTTGATAATAAGATGATCGATCTCTATGATTTTTGGAAGGATGATATCTACAAGGAAGTCTTCAGGGATGGAGAGACTGTGATTAATCTTGCTAGCAAGGAATATTCTAAGACTATTAGGCCATTTCTTAAGGAAGATGATCAATTTATTACTATTGATTTTAAGGATGAGAAAAATGGCAAGCTCAGATCAATCGTCGCTTGGACTAAACAGATGAGGGGGAAGTTTCTCAAGGAGATTATTACTAAGAAGATAGAAGATCCAGAAGATATCAAGAAGATTGAAATCGACGGATATATCTTCGATCCTTTTCTGTCTACTGGAGATAATTTCGTATTTGTTAGGAGAAAATCGTGAGACTCCTCCACTTATCAGACCTGCATCTAGGAAAAAATATCGGTTCATATTCCCTAATCGAAGAGCAAGGATTTGCCCTAGCTGAGATTATCAAAATTATAAAAGAAGAAGATGTCGATATAGTGATGATTGCAGGAGATATCTTCGATACTATTATTCCAAGTGCTGAGGCCATGGATCTTTATTCTAACTTTATCGAAGAGATAGTCTTTGATTTAGGTAAGAAGGTCCTAGCTATTTCTGGAAATCACGATTCATCTAAGAGACTTGATATCAACAAGAGATTCTACAGGTCCAATAATTACTATCTAGTAAGCGAATATGACAAAAATCATATTAGCTTTGAGGATGATTTTGGGAAAGTTAACTTCTATCTCATTCCCTTTATTTCCATAAACAAGGCGAAAACAATCTTTGATTCATCCATAGATAATTTCACCGATGTCTATAAATATGCCCTAGAAGCTATTGACTATAGGGATAGGAATGTGCTTATTACTCATTGCTACGCTTCAAATATGAGTTCATTTGACAAAGAAGTCTATGACGAAGGGCAAAAGCCTCTTACTATCGGAGGAACTGACGCCATGGATGCAAGTTTATTTGAAGGCTTCGACTATGTAGCCTTGGGCCATCTTCATAGGGCTCACTACGTCTTAGATCCCAAGATTAGATATTCAGGGACCTTTATGAAATATTCCTTCGATGAGGAAAATCTTACAAAAACTGTAAGCCTAGTTGACCTTAAAGATAAGGCAGAAATAAGAAAAATCGAAATCCCCTTCTTGAGGGACTTTGTCACAAAAAGAGGAATGTTTGAAGAAATCTTAAAGGAAGAAAGGTCAGAGGATTATATAAAATTTATCCTAGAAGATTCCTATATTCATGAAAATGCCATGGCAAGGTTAAAGGAGAAAT
Organism: Anaerococcus marasmi; assembly: GCF_900290195.1. Classification (GTDB taxonomy): domain Bacteria; phylum Bacillota; class Clostridia; order Tissierellales; family Peptoniphilaceae; genus Anaerococcus; species Anaerococcus marasmi. Next base: position 131,280 of record NZ_OLMF01000005.1, read on the forward strand.
TCCCTAGGGCTGTCTCAATCACTTACGCCAACAAGGCTGTATTTGAGAGGGAAGATACTTACGATGTGGACATAGATAACAAGAATTTGCTAGAGCTTTTTGCAGAGTTTTTCCGCTTCAAGATGGATGAAGACCTTAAAGAAGAAGACATAGAACTTATACAAAGGATAGGCTTATGCGACCAAGAAGACTGAAAATGAGAGGTTTTATAACCTACAAGGAAGAGGTCGATATAGACTTTACGACTCTTTTCGAGAAAAAAATATTTCTAATATCTGGGGCGACTGGTTCGGGTAAGACCAGCATTTTTGATGCAATAAATTTCGCCTTGTACGGAAAGGTAGCAAGAGACATATCCGCTGATAGATTAAGGTGCGACTTTTTATCAGAAGAAGATCCCTACACCTACGTATCTCTTGATTTTGAAGTAGGGGATAAGACCTATAGGATAGAAAGAATCCCAAGACAGGTTGCGAAAAAGACTAAAATCGGTCAAAATATAGCAAATGCTGTAAGTCTATACGATATTACAGACGGTCTTACTCTTCTAAGTGAGAAGAAAACCGAGACAGATGAGATGATTAAAAATATTATAGGTCTCGATGACAAGCAATTCTCCAAGGTAATGCTCCTTGCCCAGGGGAAATTCCAAGAGTTTCTATCTGCCAAGTCCACCGACAAGGCCAAGCTTTTGGGAGATATATTTAAGACCTATGAATATAAAAACTTCCAAGAAAAAATTAAGGAAATGGCTAAAGACAGTATCCAAAAGATGGAATACATAGATAATGATCTTTCAAATATCATCTCTTATAACGAAGAAATATCGGATCTTGTAGATAGGGACTTTATTATAACTCACGACTTTCCAGAAATGGAGAGGGTCATCGAAGAGAGAAAATTAGGATATGAAAATAAGTCTGACCTTCTTAAGAAAAGTGAATCTACTATTGATCAGGCTATAAAATCTGACCTGGGAGACCTTCAAAAGGCTGAATTAGATAATACAAATATAGAAAAATACCAGGAAATAGAAAAAAACCTGAGGGCAGAAAGAGAAAAAGAAAGCGAATACGAAAAGCTAAGAGATTTAATAAGAAAATCAGAGCTCGCAAATAATATTTCTATCTTTGAGAAAAACTACCAAGCTGCCCTTACAGATATCGATAATAACAAGGCTAATCTCGAAATCTTGAAAAAAGATGAGAAAACTGCTCTTAAAACAAAAGAAGAAGTAAGGGGAAAGTACGAAAAGCTTGCCGAGGATAGATTAAAGCTTGATAAGCTAAAAAGAAAAGCAGAAGATATAGAAAATACTATCCTTTCCTTGGAGAAGTTTAAGGAAGCTGAAATAGCCTACAAATCAATAGAAGAAAGGACAAAGCTACTAGATCAAACTCAAAAGGAAATAGAAAGTCTAGAAAAAGATTTGGCAAAAGAGCGAGAGCTATTTGATCTAAATAACGAACTTTTGGCTGAAATTGCTGAAAAGGGAAGGTCTGAGAGTAAGAATCTATCAAATCTCATGGAAAATATCAGAAAAGAAGAGGAAGACTTAAAAAAGCTAAGGGAGATAAAAAGCTACGAAGAAAGTCTCCTATCCTTAACTAAAGAAAAGGATAAGCTTGAATCCTCTGAGCTAAAGGCCAAGGAGAATGAAGATTTACTTATAATCAACAAGCTTATCGATAGGACAAACGAAGAGGGGATATGTCCGGTATGTGGAAGTAAGCATGATGAGGCAATAGGAAAGCACCCAATAGAGGACTACGACCTTGATGAATTAAGAAAGAGTCTAATAAGTAGTAAGGAAGCTATCAAACTTCGACAAGATCAAGTCGAAAAAATAAGAAAAGAAATAGTTTCTGATAAAAATATAAACGAGCTTGAGAAAATCCTTACAGAAAACTACAAGAGAAAAGATGAAATTGAGAAAAATATAAAATCCTTAAGGGAAAATTATAAGCAAAAAGATCAGGCGAGAATTGGCTTTAAGAAAAAACTCGATAAAATCTACAACGACCTAGAAATAAAAAAGAAAAAAGAAGATGGGCTAAAAAGGGAGGCTCAAGATAATAAAGAAATTGAGATAACTTACCTAAGCCAGAAGGATAAGATGAAAGACTTATCCAAAGAAAGTCTAGTAGATGAGAAAAAAATCCTAGAGAAAGAAATATTAGACTTGGATAAGGATATTACTGAAGTTAACAGGAACTATCAAAATGCAGAGCTTAAGATTAAGGAAATTCAAACAAAGATAGAAAATATCAAGGAAAATATAAAAGACCTTGACCTAAGAAGAGACAAGTACAAGGAAGAATTTGGTAAAAAGCTAGAAGAAAACTTTGATAATATCGCTTCTTACAAGGAAGCTCTAGAAAATTATTCTGGATTAGCTAGTAAAAAAGAAGGAATGGAAGAATTTTTCAATAATTTGGAAAAGCTTATGATAAGCGAGGAGAACTTTGCTTCATACAAGGATATGGAAGTAAGGGACCTAGATAAATTAAGAGGGAAAATCAAGTCAAAGGAAGATGAGAGAGACATAATAAGGAATCAAAAATCAGAGATCCACACTAGACTTGATAATTTCTCTAAAGTACTAGCTAGGCTTAAGCTTTTGAGGAAAGATTATGAAATGAATATGAAAGAAAACGAATCCCTTGCCAGACTTTCCAAGGTGGCGGATGGGTCTTTCGGCAAGGTAAAGGGCAGGGAGAAAATCGACTTTGAGACCTTCGTCCTAACCTATTATTTCGATAAGGTCTTAAAGCTTGCCAATATGAGGCTTCTCGATATGACTGACAATCAATTCTCCATGGTAAGAAAGTCCGATACGACAGATCAAAGGTCAAAGACCGGTCTTGATATAGAAATCCTCGATGCCAATACTGGAAAGATGCGTCCAGTATCTACTCTTTCTGGGGGTGAGAGCTTTTTAGCAAGTCTTTCCCTAGCCCTCGGCCTATCTGACGAGATTAGTATGGAAAATGGGGGAGTAAGGATCGATACCCTCTTTATAGATGAGGGCTTTGGAAGTCTGTCCAAGGATTATCTGGAAAATGCAATTTCAGCTATAGAAAAACTCGCCTATGAGGATAAATTTATAGGACTTATTTCTCATGTGGACGAATTAAAAGAAGCAATCGATGCGAAGATTTTGGTTTTCTATGAGGCAAGCGAGGGATCAAAAGTGGAGGTAGAAGCATGATAGAGACAATTATTTCAAGATATCCCAAGGAGATGTCTACTTATATCTATAGGAAAATTGAAGAAGATTTAAATAAAGGCAAGAAGGCTCTTTTGATAGTACCAGAGCAATACACCCTCCAGACTGATATTAATTTTCTTAAAAATATTTCCTTTGAGGCGGTAATGGATGCCAAGGTATTAAGTTTCTCCTCACTTAAAAGCTATATTGGGGAAAAAATCGGTCAGGCTAATGAGAAATTTCTTACAAAAAACGGGAAAATTATTCTAATTTCCAATATCCTCCAAGATATGAATGATAAGCTTAGTTTATTTCAAAACAAATATTCCAATATAGAGTTTGTAAATAATATTTCTTCTTTAATCTCATCTATCAAGGACAATAATTTTGACGAAGACTTCTTTAAGAAAATCGAAGAGACTGATGATCCTATTACTAGGATTAAATTTAAAGAAGTAAAGATGATCTACGATGCCTACGAAAAGGAAATTTCTGGCAAATTCATAGACTCTGAGGATAGCCTATCTTATATTATAGAAAGACTTCCGTACTGTGACTTCCTAGCCGATACAGTATTTTACTTTGATAAGTTCGATAGCCTATCAGACCTTAAGCTCTCCTTTGTAGAAGGGCTTATAAATAGGGGAAATGAAGTTTTCTTTAGCTTAAATCTAGATACAGATTTTATTAATAGTAATATTTTTTCAGACCTGGAGTTTTTCGATTCTACTGATAGACTCTATAGAAAGCTAAATGAAATAGCGAAAATTCACGATACAGTTCTTGATAATACGAGTCTTGCGAAAGAAGATATAGCCCATCTATCTAGAAACTTCGAGAGATTTAATTCTTTGAAATTTGGGGGAAGTCCTAATAATATTCGTTTTGTAGAACATCCATCGACTAAGACAGAAGTCGAAAACACTGCAAGAATTATAAATTATCTAGTAAAGAATAAGGGCTACCGCTATAAGGACCTCGCTATTTATATTTCTAGTGAAGACGAATACAAAAATGAAATAATAAAAGTCTTCAATAGATATGATTTGCCGATTTTTATGGATTCTGATAGGAAGCTTATAGACAATCACATAGTAAAGACGTTTTTGGCTATCTTAAGACTTGTGATTTATAATTTTAACAGTCAAGATTTAAGTTATTTTCTAAGGTCTGGCCTATTTAGCTTCTCAGAAAACTTTGAGGAAAAGGCCATAATTCTTGAAAATTATATCAAAAACAGGAAGATTAAGGGCAAGATGTTTCTTGAAGACAAATATTTTGCCTATGATGAAGATTTCTACAAAAATCTCTACGAGAATGATCCCAAAAGAGAAGAGAAACTAGGGGCAAAGACTTACGAATACCAAGTTATAAATGAGCTAAGAGATAGGATTTTGGACCTTCTTAATCCTCTTTTAGAGCTAAAAGAAGAAAAGACTAAGGATATTTGTATAGGAATCTTTAATATTATAGATGATAAAGACATAAGAAGGGGAATCGCTAGCTTTCAGGAAATCTTAAAGGAAAGCGGAAGGCTTGATGAATACAAGGAAAATGACCAAGTTTGGGATAAGTTTGTAGAAATACTCGAAGAGATCGTTGATCTTATGGGAGAAAGGAATTCGAGCCTTAGGAAGGTTTATTCCTTGATTGAAGCTACATGTAAGGATATCAATGTAGGAATTATCCCGCCTACCAAGGACCACATCGAGATAACAAGCTTTGCCAGAGCGAGGATTGCCGATAGGGGAGTAAACTTTGCCCTAGGCTTAAATGATGTTTTCTTCCCTTCGACTAATAGGGAAGAAAACATTGTAGGCAAGGGAGAAAAGGATAAGCTAAGGGCCCTTGACCTTGACCTAAAGGTTTTCGACGAAGACTATGAAGAGCGTGAGAAGCTTGTCTTCTATAAGCTAATTACCATATCAGATAAGTTTTTCTTATCGTATTCCCTTGCCAATAGGAAAAGTGAGGCAATTAATAAGTCCGTCATTATCAATTCAATTATGGATATATTCTCAGATAGAGAAGGGAAGACTTACGGGATGGTTTATGGCAATGACTTGGGTCTTTCCATAGAGAAATTTTCCTACAAGACTATGGAAGTAAGAGCTCTAAGAAGTATCAGACAGATGATGAGAAATGAGAATGTAGATGAAAATGATAGGGAAATTGCTAGAGCCTTTATCAAATATCTTAAGGAAAATGACTCATATGAGCTTATAGAAAAAGGCCTAAACTTTACTAATGATAAGAAAAATCTTAGAGAAGACTTGGCAGGTTCTTTATATAAGAAAAACCACTTCAATGTAAGCGAGATAGAAAGTTATTCTAGGTGTCCTTACAAGTATTTCGTAAACTACGGCCTAAGACCAAATATCGACGAAAGCTATGAAGTAGACCATATGGAAGTGGGAAATATTGTCCACAAACTTTTCGAAGATATTTCAAGAAACTTATCTGAAAAAAACATAGAACAGCTTAAGGCAAGTGATCTAGAGGATATATTGATAGAAAACTTCAAGGAAGCCACCCTTAGAAATCTCGACAAGACCAGAAGAGAAGATCCTAGGAATAAATTTATCTTAAATAATGTCCTAAATTCTGCCAAGAGGAATTCAGAAAAGTTAATCGACCAGGTAAAAAGCGGAGACTTCAAAATCTATGCTGTAGAAAAAGATTTTGGTTACGAAAATGAAGACAATCTGCCAAAAGTCTATATTGACGATAAAAATTATCTGAGGGGAAGAATCGATAGGATCGATAAGGCTGGCAATTTCGTAAGGATTATCGACTATAAGACAGGCAATAAGACCTTCAAGATAATAAATCTCCTTAATGGCCTAGACCTCCAGCTTTTAGTCTATATGATGTCGGCTACAGAAAACGAGAAAGACCTTATGATTCCCGTAGGATCCTTCTACATGCCCCTATACGATGAGATGGAGTCAGTAAATAGCGAGGGATATTCTCAAGAGACCTTGGAGAAGGCTTTGAATGATAAGTTTAGGATAAATGGCCTTATAGTTAAAATTAACGAAGAAATCTTTAAGATAATAGATAAAAATGCAGAAAGTCCGAAGGAATCTACCATCCTTGATTATAAGAATACGGACGTCCTTAGCCCTGAGGAAGTGACCAAGCTTGAAAACTTTGCCAAAAATTTAGTGGGAGTCTTTATTAAAAATATCAAAGAAGGAGATATCAGCCTTAAGCCTTTGGCCTACGATTCAAATAGGAATGAGTGCCAGTATTGCGACTTTAAGGGAATATGTAAGTTCGATGAAACTATCGACCAGCTTCGTTATAGGAATTTTGATAAGGATAAGACAATAGAGGATTTGGGAGGTGAAGATGACTAAGATGGAATTTAGCAAAGACCAAAAGGCTGCTATAGAGACTAGAGATAAAAATATAATAGTTTCGGCTGCGGCAGGATCTGGGAAGACCAGCGTCCTAGTTACAAGGATTATCCGCCTTCTTATAGAAGATAGGAAGGACATATCAAGTTTTATTATAGTTACCTTTACCAACAAGGCCTCAGTCGAGATGAAAGATAGGATAAGGTCAGCCCTTGAAGAAGAGCTTAAGAAGAAGGGGAGTGATGTTAAGTTTATCAAAGACCAGCTCAAAAACTTAAAGCATGCCCAAATCAAGACCCTCCACTCCTTCTGTGCGGATATGCTAAGAGAAAACTTCTATTATTTCGACGATTTATCTCCAAACTTTAAGGTAATAAGTGAAAATACGGCAATAATCCTAAAGTCAAATGCCATTGATGAGGTCTTTGATAATAGATATGAAAAGATGGATCCTGCCTTCGAAAACTTCCTCCATAACTTCGCTACTAATAAGTCAGATAGTGGGGCAAAAGATATTATACTAAAGACTTACGAGAAAATCATGGCTGAAGTAAGGCCAATTGCTTGGCTAGACCAGGCGACTTCGGAAGGCTTTAAGCTTGATAAGTTTAAGGAAACTGTAAGAGGCGAAATGGATCAAATCCTAGACTTAGCTAGGACCAACTACGACTTTACTATGGGCCAAGGCATGCGTGATAAGCACCAAGAGCTAATCTTCGATGACTTCTCTCAAATTAATAATCTTACTATCTTACTTGATAAGGATTGGGATAAGTTTATAAGAAAGATTGGCAAAATTAAATTTGGAAGGATATCTAAGTCCAAGAAGGATGTCGAGGAAGATTATAGCTTCATCAAAGATACGAGAGATCTATATAAGGAAGATATCAAAAGTGTTGCCAAGTTTGTAACAAATACAGATAGCCTAACCATGGAGCTTTTTGCCAAGAAGGAAGAGGACCTTCTTTCTGAAATCAATGTCTTGGTCAAGGACTTCATGAAGGTCTATCAGAGACTAAAAGAAGAGAAGGCTTACCTTGACTTTTCTGATATGGAACATAAGTTTATCAACTTGATCGACATAGAAGAAGCTAGAAATAAGCTTAGGGAAACTTACAAATATATATTCTTTGACGAATACCAAGACTCAAACGAAATCCAAAACTACATTATAGAAAAGCTTAAGGGAGAAGATAATCTATTTTTTGTAGGAGATGTCAAGCAGTCCATCTATGGCTTTAGGAGGGCTGAGCCAAAACTTTTCCTAGAAAAATTAGAAGCTTATGACAAAGATGATAAGTCAGTTAGGATTGACCTTAACAAGAACTTTAGGTCCCAGAAGGACGTCCTAGACTTCGATAACTTTATCTTCGATAGGCTAATGACCAAGGAAGAAAGCGACATCGACTACAGGGATGGAGGCCACAGACTTAACTTCAATAAGAATGAGCAAAGTTCTTACGAAAGGGCCAACATAAAGGTTATAGATAGTAATATTCGTGAGGAAGATTATCTGGTTAAACTTATCGAAGAAATCAGGACTATGGGCTACGACTATCGTGACATAGCAATTCTCTTAAGAAGTGGAGGAAAATCCTATATCTACGAAGAGGCCTTCAAGAAGGCAGAGATTCCTTTCTTTAACGATATAAGCAAGGTCTCCTTTAGGGCGGTTGAGGTTACATTTTTTATTAATCTTTTAAAATATCTTGCCAATCCAAAAGATGACCTAACTCTTTTGTCTATAATTAGATCTGAAATCTTCGATTTTGATGAAGATGATTTGGTTGAAATTAGATTAAGTTCTGATTCTTATTCCTTCACCAAGGCCTTTGATGAATATGACAAGGATGAAGAAATAGTTGAGAAAATCAATGACTTTAAGACAATTTTTGCCGACTTAACTTATAGCAAAAATCTCCTTTCGCTTTACGAATTTGCCAACTATGTCTTTGAGAAGACAGGATTTTATGAATATTTGCTGGCAAGAGATAGGGCAAGTGATAGGATAAATAATGTCGAAAGCTTTATAGATATAATGGATGAGTATGATAGATCTAATGACAATGGCCTATTTGGATTTTTGGACTTTGTCGATTCACTTTCTATGAATCAATCGGATAATATCCAAACGACAAGAGAGCTTTCTGAGGCGGAAGATTTAGTTAGGATAATGACCATCCATAAGTCCAAGGGTTTGGAATTTCCAGTAGTAATCCTTGCAGATTGTGGCAAGAGATTTAACAACAAGCACTTACGTGAACCAATTGTCTTTGATGATGATCTAGGAATTGGGATTAATCTTTCTGATTATGAGAACAAGTTGAGATTCTCATCTCTTAGGAAAAATCTCATCAATGATAAAATAACTAAGGAAAATAAGAAAGAGGAGATGCGAATCCTTTATGTAGCCATGACTAGGGCAGAAGAAATGCTTTTTATCACAGGTGAGAGAAATCTTAAGACAGTGGGAAGATTAAAGGGTCGAATTGATTTTCTTAATATGAATACCTACATGGATTGGATTCTTTCAATTCTGTCAAGAGATAAGGTCTCAGAAGAATTATTTGAAGACTATGAGACCGATGACCTAGATGGCCTTGCTTCACTTGAAGTAATAGAAGAAAGTGACCCTATAGATAAGTTTGAGTCTAAGGATATAACAGACTTTCTTAAAAGTGAAGATATAAATCAAGAAATTTATAATAAACTTAAGCAAATTTTCGATAGTCCATATCCTTATGAGGATCAAACAAGGGAATCTATCAAAAGATCTGTTACAGAAATAAGTAAGGACTTCGATCCTTCCCTTGATGGTTATAGGCTTCCTGACTATGAGGAAAGTGAGCTTTCTTCAGATTTTAGGAAGGCGAGTTTCGTATCAGAAGAAAAATCCTACAAGGCTGTCGATAGGGGAACTATGATCCATAGAATCTTCCAAGCCCTAGACTTTAATGATTATGATAAAGATAGCCTAAAAGAAGAAATCGATAGACTTGTTAGGGAAAAAAGGATTGAGGAAGATGGCTTGGACCTAGTAGAATTAGATAAAATCCTAGGCTTTTTCGAAGATCCTTTTATCAAAGATATATCCCAAAAGGCTACAAATATCAGAAAGGAAGAGTCCTTCCTGATGACCTACGAGGACTATTATGTCAATGGGCAGATAGATTTGATGTTTGAGATAGATGACAAGGTAATCTTAATCGATTTTAAGACGGATAGGACTAAGAGAGAGAGCTTATACGACAAGCAAATCCAAATTTATAGACAGGCTATAGAAAAATCTCTAGGAAAAAAGGTAGAAACTTCCCTAATCTACTGGTATAACTTTAAGGAATTTACTAAAATCGAATAAGAACAAACTAAAAAACGACGAGAAAAAAGCTTATCTAAGTTCCTTCTTCGTCGTTTTCATTTATTTATTCTTCTGTGATTATTTTTGTATCGTCGTATTCGATATAGTTAAAGTAGTGGTCGATTTCATTTAGGTCGGCGTTTTGATAGATTGTAGTCATCTCTTCGTTCATTTCTCCTATGAGGGCTAGGATAAAGACACGGAGGGACTTTTGGCCGAAGAATTTATCAGATATATTCATCTTAGCTCTTCTTACAGCTCTGGAGTGGGCGATCGTCTTTGCAAGGTCTACTCCAGTGATGGAGCTCTTTTTAGTGATAAATCTTGAAAAGAAATCTAGTAAATCTCTTAGGGTGTCTACCCTTCTTATCAGATATTTATAGGCGTAGTTTACAGGAAAGCCCTTGGTTTGGATGAGTCTTTCAAAAAACTCTTTCTTTGATCCATTTCTTTCAAGGATTATTGATTCAGTAACTGTATCAAAGACCTCATTTATCTCATCTGCCGCATAATCAAGCACTATATTTATAATATCGTAGTCAGGATCGTTTATATTATCAATCATTTTAGTCACATAGGAAGGACGGTCTTCATCGCTAGTTGACCTATATTGGTAGATATAATTAGAAAAGTCATAGAAAGTATGTCCCTTATCATCAATAGGCATGGCAAAGATCTTAGATGAAATCTTATCCATGGCAGTGATTATAAAGTGAGGGGTTAGGATTTTTTCGGCTTGTTCAATAATTATATCTATTGCATCTTCTATATTTCTAGCCTTTATAAAAAGTGTATTCATCAAGGCCTTAATCCTAAACTCGTACTCATAGTTTAAGTTACTTATGACAATCCTACCTATATATTTGCTATAGATTGGGAAGCGGTCAGCAATTTTTGGAAAAACTATCTTATTCATATATCCCTGGTACGGAATATCCATTCCGGTTTTTGATTTTAAATTATCTATAATTATTTTTTTATAATCCATATTATCAAAAAGCGGGTTGTTGGCTTGGATCCTAATATAGTTGTGAATTACCTCTTTAAGGCTTAGCTGGTTGGTCATTGTGTGAAGGATTGCATCTTCTATTATTTCTTCCTCGCCATTATAGTCAGTGAAGGAGAAATTATCTATAAGCTCTGTTGTAACAAAAACTTCAAAGCCATGATCTGTAGAGGTCTTGTTATTGATTTTTATATGTCTTATTGGAAGGGGGTAGGTTATGGTTGATCCTGTTTGGATATCATAGATTGTATTACCTGTCTCGCTTGTGTATTTGGCTGTTCCATTTTCGTGAAGATGGCCTGTAAAAACAAACTTAACTCCACTGTCTGCAAGTATTTCTATAGGAGTCTTCCCATCGATCCTAGGATCTTCGTCTTCAAACTTATCCCTCCATTCTTTTATAATAAAGGGTGAGAAGGCAAGTTCTTGATTTCTAAAGTTTGGTAGAAGAGCATGATGGGCTACGACAATTACCATATCCTTTCTCTTTTTAGCTTCTTCGATTTTTTCTAGCATCCAATAAATCTCTTCTTTTGTAATAGATCCTGGAATATTTTCCCTGCCATCTCTATGTTTTTCTTCCCCATCCGCAGAGTAAATCGAAGTGTCGAGCATTATTAGGCTAAGTCCATTACTATCTTCATAGTCCTTTTTTATCCTTGCTAGATAGGAAAAATACCCATGAGCATAGTAGGAGTATTTTACATCTCTGTTATATTTTTTGTTGACAAAGTCTAAATAATTCTTAAAAGTCTGGCTATCTCTATAAAACTCTAATATGGAATCATCCTCATAGATAAAATCGTAGATTTCTTCAAATTCTCTCGGACTAACATTTTTAGTCTTCTGATCCTTAGAAAAGTCATAGGCCCTGTGGCAGTTGATGTCGTGGTTACCTGGTGTAAGGAAAATCTTCCTCCTAGGATCCTTACTCTTCCAATCTCTTAAATAACTTGCGACTAGCTTATGAGACTTATACTCTCCTTCTTTGACCATATCTCCAGGAAGGATTAGATAGTTACTGCCTGCCTTATCTACGATTTCTAGGGCACGCCTAAAAAGCCCCTCGCTTTCTACGACAAGCTTTCTTTCTAGCTTAAGCTCTTTTATGAAACTTTCACTAGGTCCCATTAGCTCACCTGCTAGAAAATGGGGGTCTGATATAATTGATATATCAAAATCTTTTATAATATTTTTTTCTCTGTCTTTAATAATCTCTTTCATAATATTATTATACTTAGAACGGCTTAAATTACACTGATGAAAATCATATTTGCAATTTATAAAAAAGTAAAGTATACTAAAATAGTAGTATATATGACCTTGATAAGAAAAGTACATATAAGTGATTTTTTTACAGAGAAAACCGTTAGCTGAGAAGGTTAAAAAAATTTATGTGGAAGTGCATCTTTGAGTCTTATGGCTGAATTTTTAGGCTATAACAGTGCGAGTGTTATATCGCAAATGAGATTTCTATTTTTATAGAAATGAATTTAGGTGGAATCACGGCTAAGCTCGTCCTTTTTTAGGGACGGGCTTTTTATATACTAAAAAATATATAAAGGAATATGGATAGAGGGAGAATATGAATTTATCTAGAAAAATCATCATAGCTTCTTCACTAGTTTTACTTACTGTCTGTTCTACTTCAAAGTAAGAAGTAGAGAGAAAAAATTAGTAAAATAAGAGATTTTAGATTTTAAGAGCGAGGGAAACTTTAAGAAGTAAGAGATCATAGACTATAATGATCCAAACTTCTGTGTAGAAGAAGTAGATACGATTCATCTTGTAAACAAAAGGAGATATTATGAAAAACAAGAAACTATTAGCAGCTTTACTATTAGCTTCAGTAAGTCTGACAGCCTGTGTGAAAAATGGAGAAGAAGAAAAAGCAAATACTAAGACAGAGACTAGTCAAGAAGAAAGCGTTCAAGGAGAAAGCCTTGTAAACAAGGAACACAGCATAAAAGATGAGCCAAGATATGGAACAAAGATCAAACTTGCTTTTAATGGTGGACTTTGTATAGCTGCTCCAAATATGGCAGATATAGAAGGTTATTTTGAAGAAGCTGGCTTAGACGTTGAATTTGTAAACACTAAATCAGGTAAAGATGCCTTAGGAGCTGGTCAAATTGATGCCACTACAGGTGAGTTTGGTGGTATGTTAGTACCAGCAACTAAGGGACTTAACTATGTGTTCTCAACACCAAGCCATTCAGGATGTAAATCACTTTACGTATTAAATGATAGCTCTTATCAAAATACGAAAGATTTAATAAATGAAAATATCGCTGTTACAAATGGTTTAGGAAATGCTGACCACAACACATTCTTAAGATTTTTAATTAAAGATGGCATAGAACCAGATGAATATAATGTAAAACCAGTAGAGTCATCTGCAGTTATCCAAGCTATGGAAAGTGGAGAAATTAAGGGAGCAGTTCTTGATGATCAATTCGCCCAAGAATTTGTAAAATCCGGAAAAATCAGACCTATAAGATCTCTTGAAGATGAAGACTTCAAAGATGAAGTATGCTGTGTAACTGCCTTTAACAAAGACTTCGTTGACGAAAATCCAATGATTGCAGAGCTTGTAGCTGAACAAATTGAAAAAGCAAACAAATATATGGCTGAAAATCCAGAAGAAGCTGTTAAGAAACTCCAAGATAAAAATCTTGCTCCTGGTGGAGACGAAGAAGCTGCTGTAAATCTTTTAAAACAATTTGACTACACTTTGGACAATGAAGCAGGACTTAAGACAATCAGATCTTACTTTGATGACTACAAGAAATTAGGACTAATTGATGATAGTAAGTCTACAGATGAATATGTAGAAGAATACTGGAGACCACTCGGAAATGGAGAAGTCGAAATAGTAGAATAACGAGGAGATTTCATGCAGGATAGCAAACTTCTTAATGAAAATTTAAAAGAAAAGCTAACTGCAAAAGACCTAGAAAAACTTGAAAATGGTGGTGGAAAGCCTTCTATAATTAGGCTTTTCATTCCCTTGGTCTTTGCAATCTTAGCTTTATTAGAGTTCAAATATATAAAAAATTATGATCCAAATATCGAACTTACAAATCTGTATCCAACTTTCCTTATGATTTTAGGAGGGATTTATCTAATCTTCCTTCTAGTATCTATTAAAGTTGAAAAGGTTAGAGATACTTTAAACTATTACTGGCCTTTGTACACGGCGATTTTTGTAATATTTATTGTATTTGACCTTTTAACACTTAAGTTTAATATATTACAGATGCCATATTTCCCTTGGCTAGATAAGGTATTAAATTCAATGGCAGCTGATAGGTCTTACTTAATAGAATCAGTAGTGTCATCACTCAAACTTCTATTTACTGGTTATATTATAGGAGGACTTTTGGGAATAGTAACTGGAATTCTAGCAGGTTACTTCGAAAAAGTAAATTACTGGATTGATCCAATTCTAAAACTACTTGGACCAATTCCTACAACAACCTGGCTTCCACTTGTCATGGTCCTTGCTATAAATTTATTTCAAGGAGCTGTATTTATCATATCCTTGGGAGTTTGGTTTCAAGTTACTCTTGCAACTATTACAGGAATTAGAAATGTTGACCCTTCCTTTTATGAGGCAGCAAGGACTTTAGGAGCGACTAATAAAGATTTGGTTAAAAGAATCGCAATCCCTTCTGCAAGTCCAAATATCTTCCAAGGTCTTGTATCTGCGATGAGTGCTGCTTGTAACGCCCTAATCGTTGCTGAGATGATGGGAGTTGAGTCAGGCCTTGGTTGGTATATAACATGGAAGAGCTCATGGGCAGATTATACTGCCATGTACGGAGCTATAATCCTACTAGCTGTGACCTTCGTTATAGTTAATATTCTAATCAAAAAGCTAAGCGATAGGGTACTCGTTTGGAAGAATGAGGGGGCAATATAATGACAGAATTAGTATTTGATAATGTAGGCAAATTATTTACAAGAGCAGACAGAAATGGGCTAACTCATGCCATATCGGATGTTAGCTTTAAGGCCAAAGAGAAAGAATTCGTATCCATAGTTGGTCCTTCTGGTTGTGGGAAAAGTACAATGTTAAGACTTATAGCAGGTCTTATTGGACCAAGCTTTGGCGAAATTACCCTAGATGGAGAAAAAATCACCGAGCCAAGGAGCAACAGGGGCATGGTGTTTCAAAAGCCAACACTATTTCCTTGGCTAACAGTTAAGGAAAATGTGGCCTTTTCGGGAGATTTAGCTAAGAAAACTGATGATAAGATGGTAGAAAAACTTTTAAATAAGGTAGGCCTTGAAGAGTTTAAGGATGTCTATCCATCGGCCCTTTCAGGAGGAATGGCCCAAAGGGTATCTCTTATAAGAACTCTAATCAACAAACCAGAAGTAATGCTTTTGGATGAGCCACTAGGAGCCCTCGATGCCTTCACAAGAATGAATATGCAAGATTTAATCCTTGACTTATGGAAAGAAGAAGAAAATCTAAATATAATGGTAACCCACGATGTAGACGAAGCAATCTACATGTCAACAAAAGTCCTAGTTATGCAGGCAAATCCTGGAAGAATTAAGAAAATTGTAGACATTGACCTCCCTTATCCAAGATCTAGGACGAGCAAGGAATTTACCGATTATAGAAATGAAATAATGGAAGAATTAAATATTGATTAGAATCGACTCTCAGAATATTTTCTGGGAGTTTTCTAATGTATAAAAACAATTTGATAAATCGTTTACAAATATTTATATATATTATATAATGATAGTAGAAAATAAGAAAAGGAGGTCCTATGAAAAAGAAAATATTAAGCCTTCTATCTGCTATTACATTTGTATTTTTACTTTCATCATGTTCTAATGACAGTGAAATTAAAAGCGCTGAGGATTGGAAGGAAAAGTATCCTGATGTTTATGCTACATACCAGGCCAATGCCGATATGAGTGAAACTAAATTCGGTGGTTCTGTCCAAGTAGACTATCTAGAAGAATATCCTAACCTTAAAGAATTCTATGATGGTTATGGCTTTAGCAAGCAATACGATAGGGCGAGAGGCCATACATACGCTCTAGAAGATATACTCAATACCAAAAGGCCAAAAGCTGGTGCAAGCTGTTTATCTTGTAAGAGTGCTGATTTTGTCGTAGCCTTAGAAAAGGGTGGAGTGGATGTAAATTCTATGGATTTTGATGAATTTGTAGAAAAAAATCCAGATATGTCAACCATATCTTGCTATGATTGCCATATGAATGATGTGCCAAGTCTACAAGTTACAAGAAGCCATACTCAAAAGGCCATTGAGAAGGGAGAAATCCCAGATAATGCTGATCTTGAAACCATAACTTGTGCCCAATGTCACGTTGAATACTACCAAGATCCTGAAACAAAAGAAGTCATAATGCCAACCAAATACGGTCTAGAAACAGACGATATGTTAAAGTATTATGACGAGACCGAATTTAAGGATTGGGAGCATCCTCAAACCAAAGCACCTGTGCTTAAGGCTCAACACCCAGAGTTTGAGACCTTCCACGGATCAATTCACCAACAAGCAGGTCTTACTTGTATAGACTGTCACATGCCAGAAGTTGAAGGCGAAGATGGCAAGATGGTTAAGTCTCATCATTGGACAAGTCCACTCAAAAACAAAGAGACTCTAGAAAATACCTGCCTATCTTGTCACGCTGGAAAGACTTCAGATGAGCTAATAGCTTGGGTAGAAGAAGTTCAAGGCGAAGTCTATGATAGGACAAATGAGGTTAGTGATAAACTAAAATTATATATCGATGAACTAGCCCTTCATATCGAAAAGGGCGACTTATCTGAAGAAGATAAGGCAAAACTTCAAGATATCCACAGAAAAGCACAGTTTAAATGGGATTTTGTCTTTGTAGAAAACGGAGAAGGATTCCATAATTCCACAAGTGCCCACAAGAACTTGGATGAAGCTGAAGCTCTGATAGATGAAGGTATGGAAATTTTAGATAAGTACAAATAAAATATAAGGACTCAGGAAGGAAACTTCTTATGAGTCCTTTTGTTTTAAAGGGAGATTTATGAAAAATGATAATATAATAAAGAGAATATTTAAGTCTTTTTACACTATGAAATTTGGAATTATTCTTTTGATCGTAATAGCCCTGGCTTCCTTAATAGGAACTGTTATACCTCAAGGAAATGATCCGACTTTCTATAGACAAGGCTATTCTCCGCTGATGGCTGAAATAATCCTGGCCTTTAACTTTGACAATTTATTCTTTTCTAAATGGTATATAACCCTTACTGGACTTTTACTAGTAAACCTATTCTTTTGCTCAATTAATAGGGCAAGACCGATAATAAGGGCATCCTTTAAAGACCCCGATATTAGTAAGATAATTAAGAACTTGGATAAATTTATTGATATTAAGAGTGGAAGTAGTGATGAGAAATTATTTAAGGATTTGGGCTTTGGATCATTTAAGGAAGAAGAAATAGATGGAAAGAAGATCCGCTATAAGTTTTCCAACAAGATTGGTCATTTAGGTTCCTGGCTTACCCACCTATCAATAATTATAATAATACTCGCCTTTGGCTGCGGTAGGTATTTAGGATTTGACGAATATGTCTATGGAGTCCCTGGAGAGACCTTAAAGCTTGAGAATTCTGACTATCAGATAAAAATCGATAATTATAATGTATTATTTAGAGAAGACTTTACGGTAGAGCAATATATAACGGAGATGACGATCCTTGATAAGGATGGAAAAAGCGTAAAAGAGGGTACATCCATGGTCAACCATCCCCTAAGATTTGATAAATTTAGCGTATATCAGAACTCAACTGGCTGGGCTGTAGATGCACTTTTATTTAAAGATAATAAGTCCTATAAGGAGAAAATTCTCTATAATTCTGAGGTTTTTGTAGAAGACGATAAGAAAATCGCCCTTCAATTAGTAGACTTCTATCCGGATTTCGATTCTGATAATCCAACCAAACCAAAGACAAAATCTCCTTTCTTGAAACATCCAGTTGCCCTATACGCACTTTTTTATGATGGAGAAAGGGTTGATATGGGACTTAATCATGTGGGAGATCCTATCGAATGGGAAGAGTATACTTTCCTTTTAGAAAATCCTAGGATGTTTACCCTCCTTCAAGTTGCCGATGATCCTGGAACTTTCTTTGCCCTTGTCGGTGGCGCAATCCTTCTTGTTGGCTTATTTTTAGCCTTTTATATGAATCCTAAAGAGATGATTGTAATAGAGGAAAATGATAGGAAGAGATTGTATGTAAATCAAGCAAAAAACGACAAGATTTTTGAAAGAAAAATAGAAAAAATACTAGAAGAAATGGAGCTTAGATGATGGATTTATTAAAATTAGAAAATATCTTGTTTTATATAGGACTATTTGGATATTTGGTATCCATGGTTCTGTTTATACTTTTTTTTGTAAATAAAATTGAGAAATTGGGGAAGCTTGCTAAGAATATATTTTTACTAGCCTTTATATCCCACACCCTTGCCCTAGTTGTAAGGGGAATTAATGCAGGAAGAATTCCTCTATCAAACCAATATGAGTTTGCTACAGCTTTCGCCTGGGGAATTGCGCTTTGTTATTTGATATTCGAAAGGAAATTTAATCTTCTTGCCATGGGGACTTTCGTAAGTCCTATCCTATTTTTGATAATAGGCTATGCGGCTATGAGAGATAAGTCAGTTAGGCCTCTAATGCCAGCTTTAGATAGTAAGTGGCTGGCAGTGCACGTTTCCTTTGCCATTATTTCTTACGGAGCCTTTGCGGTAGCATGTGGTGTATCAGCCATGTATTTATTAAGAGATAGGGTTAATGGGGGAGGATCTTCAGCTATGAATCTACCTCGCAAGGAAGTCTTGGACCTTATTTCTTATAGGGTAACGGTCTTTGGCTTTATATTTCTGACTTTGGTGATGATTACAGGATCAATTTGGGCTGAATCCGCTTGGGGTAGGTACTGGGCTTGGGATCCAAAGGAAACTTGGTCTCTCGTTACTTGGATCATATATGCAATCTACCTTCACCTTAGAAAATCTAGGGGATGGAGTGGAAAAAGAGCAGCTATATTTTCAATTGTAGGATTTATATCAGTAATTTTCACCTACATTGGAGTAAATACTCTCCTTCCATCCCTACATTCTTATGCATAATTAGAGCCTTCGTGGCTCTTTTTATTTATCAATACAAACTTCTATGATTGAGTAAAAAGAAAGATAGAGTAAAATACTTATAGCTTAATTTATTAAGTGAAAGGAAATTTATGGATATTAATGAAAATTATAAAAAAGTAATTGAGCCTATTTTTATGGTGGCTTTGATAAGTATACTGATATTTTTATCAAATGTATCATTATTAATGCTCGCTACAGGGCCAATTCTTTTGAGTATTTATATTTTTAAATACGGATACAAGGGTTTTTTATTAACTTTTGTGGGGACTTTTATCCTAGGGCTCTTGTATATGGATATAAAAGATTTGATACAAATAGTAGGCTTGATATTTCTGATGAGTTTATGCTTTTATCTACCGATTAGATATCAAAAAAACGACAAGCGTGAGATTCTAACGGTATTTATTCTTATAACTCTAGTCCTAGTCGCATCATTTAGCTATGGTTTAGTAAAAGAGGGTCTAAGTCTTGATTATCTTGCAAATGAAATGAAGGGGATAATCGATGAAAGCCTAGAATACGACTTGCCGGTAGAATATATTAAGCTAAGTATAGGGCTTTACCCAAGCTTTTTTGCTTTTTTTTCTTTTATCTACTCTTTAGTTGGCATAAAACTTATTAGAAATTATGTAAGTATTAAGCTAGATTTAGTAGATGACCTTAAGAAAGCTAACGAGCTTAGGTTGGAGTATAAGGATATATTAGTCCTTGTAGCTTTGGCAGGACTTTCCTATCTATCAGCGCTTTTATTTAAGCTAGATATGAACTATGTTAAGCTTAATATTACAGGAATTATCCTAGTTGTTATAGCCTTTAATGGCCTGTCAGCCTACGATTATATGATATCAAAATCATCTATTCCAGTATCTAGAGGATTTCAGTGGTTTTTCATCATTATTTTATTGGAATTTTTGCTAATTTTTTTCGTGATTTTAGGATTTATTGATATAATACTAGATATAAGAAAGAAAAGGAGCTTAAATGAATAAAGAAGATGTATATGTGGGTATGGAGAATGTCATTGCTATAATGGCTCTACCAGTCCTAGCTTCCCTTGTTATATTCTATTACAATCAGATACTTGGATCGATTGCGATTATCCTAACTATTGTCCTCTTTTTCTTTTTAAGAAAGATAAACAGAAAGAAGAAAGATGACTTTCAAAACTATGTAGATGAAATGAATGTATCCTTTGATATAATCACCAAAAATGTAGTTTTTGAGATGCCCTTTCCTATTGCCATAGTAGAAGATGATAGGACTATTAAGTGGCATAATACTTATTTTAGGGATTTGTTTGACAAAAAATCGATCGTAGGAAGTGATATAGAGAAGTTTATTCCAGATTTTTCTGATGTTGACTTTAAAGAAGATGGTATGACTCTTCCTAGAAACATCAGTATAGGTGGAAAGATATTGCAATTTTATTATCAGACTATAACTAACGAAGAAAATGGTAAGACTCAGACCTTCCTTTATGGGATTGATAA
The DNA here is from genome assembly GCF_900290195.1 of Anaerococcus marasmi. Lineage (GTDB taxonomy): Bacteria > Bacillota > Clostridia > Tissierellales > Peptoniphilaceae > Anaerococcus > Anaerococcus marasmi. Next base: position 151,890 of record NZ_OLMF01000005.1, read on the forward strand.
TACTTACGACGAGTCTATTAAGCAGCTTTTTAAGGATAAGAGGCTAGTATTTTATTCTGTATTTATAGATAACTACGAAGATATCAGAAATTCTACAGAATCTGTCGACAGACCCCAGGTTCTGGGAGAAATTGATAGAGTTATCAATGAATACTTTAAAAAGTACAATTGCTTAATCCGTAAATACGAAAATGACAGATACATGATTATAAGCGAGTATCAAGATTACAGGGATATCTATGAGACTAAATTTTCAATCCTTGACGAGGTAAGAAATATTGAAAAGGGAAATACCCTCCCACCAACCCTATCAATTGGGGTAGGAATTGCGGGGAAAAACCCAACAGATATTTACTCTGATTCTAGAGAGGCTGTAGATATTGCCCTATCACGTGGAGGAGACCAGGCTGTTGTAAAGCTTGAGGATAATTACGAATACTTTGGTGGAAAGACTAGAGCAATAGAAAAGACTAGCAAGGTTAGATCTAGGGTAATATCCCAAGCCCTAAGGCGAATGATCCAATCATCACCTGATATCTTCATAATGGGACACAACAATCCCGATATGGATTCTTTCGGCTCATCTCTTGGAGTCTATGAAGGGACTTTTGATATGGGAAAAGAAGTCTATATCGTATTAAATGAAGTAACAAGACCAATTGAGAATATGTACGATAGGGTAACTACAGAGCTAGATGAACTTAAGGGAAATATCCTAACAGAAAGTGAAGCTTTAGCAAAGATTAGTCCCCAATCGCTTATAATAGTAACAGATAACCATAGGAAGAATTCTACTGAATCGCCAGCTCTTCTTGAAAAGAGCGATAATATATTCATTATCGACCATCATAGAAGAGGCAAGGATTATATAGAAAATGCTACTATTTCTTATATAGAGCCTTACGCATCAAGCGCATCTGAGCTTGTAACAGAAATCTTGTCATATCTAGACGAAGACTTTAAGGCAAGGACTCCAATAGCGGAAAGTCTCCTTGCTGGTATAACAGTAGATACCAAAAACTTCGTCTACCAGACTGGTGTTAGAACCTTTGAGGCAGCCTCAGTTCTTAAAAGATGGGGAGCCGACTCTGTTTATATCAAAAGAATGTTTAAAGATGATTTTGAAATAGTAAAATATAAGTCAGAGGTTATAGCAGATTCATTTATAGTCAATGATTTCATAGCCATAGCCCACTTCAAAAGAGATATCGATGGATCAACACTAATAGCTTCTCAAGCGGCTGATGATCTGTTGAATATAAAGGGAGTTAAGGCAAGCTTTGTCCTTACTATATCCAATAATAAAATTCACATTTCAGGTAGAAGCTTAGGCGATATATCGGTACAATTAATACTAGAGCGTATCGGAGGCGGTGGTCACTTAACAGCTGCTGCTACCCAACTAGATATGACTATGGAAAAAGCTGAAGACATGTTAAGAAAAGCAATTAATGAATATTTAAGAGAGGAAGAAGAAAATGAAAGTAATACTAACAGATAATATTGTAAGAGTTGGAGTTAAGGGAGACCTTGTAGATGTAAAGCCAGGATATTTTAGAAATTACCTTGATCCTCAAGGAAAAGCTGTAAAGGCAACAAAAGAAAATATGGCTGAGCTTGAAAAAATGAGAGAAGAGCTAAGGGCTGAAGAAGCAGAAAACAGAAAAGAAGCTGAAGCTCTTAAGGAAAAAATCGAAGCTTTAACAATCACAAAGAAGGTTAGAGTTGGAGAAGATGACAAACTATTCGGATCAGTTACAAACAAAGACATTGCTGAAAGCCTAGCAGAAGAAGGAATCGAGATCGACAGAAAGAGAATCGAAGGTGTTGAAAAAATCGAAGGTCTTGGAGAATTCGTTCTTAATGCAAGACTTTATGAAGGAGTAAATGCTGATCTTAAAGTTAATGTAGTAGCTGAGGAAGCTTAATGACTGAGGGCCTAAGGCCCCTGCCAAACGACTTCTTAGCAGAACAAGCTATAATCGGAAGTATCCTTGCCAAAAACGAGACTTTCGATAGTGTAAATCAAATTATAAAACCTGTAGACTTTTATGATTCTAGAACTCAGAGGATATATAAATCCATCCTAAAGATGTTTGAAAAAGACATCAAGGTAGATGAGATTTCTCTTATATCCCAGTTAAAGAATGAAAATATATTACAAGAAGTTGGAGGGGAGGAGTTTATCACTGAGATTACCCTCTCCTCATTTTATACTCCAAATATCGATACATATGCCAAATCAGTCAAGGAAAAATCTATTCTAAGAAGTCTAATAGGGGCAAGTGAGGATATTATCGATCTAAGCTACAGGCATGATGACAAAATCGACTCTATTTTATCAGAAGCAGAAGCCAAAATATTTGAAATATCCCAGGACACACACAACCAGGGGCTAGTTAGATTATCTGAAACCATGAGCGAAACCCTCCAGATGATAAACGAACTAACCCTATCTGACGGAGAGATTACTGGAGTAACTACAGGTCTAGAGACAGTAGATAACAAGCTATCAGGGCTTCAAAAATCTCAGCTTATCCTTCTTGCAGCCCGTCCAGCTATGGGTAAAACTGCCCTAGGACTTACTATCGCATGGAATGCTTGTAAAGCAGATAAGTCTGTTGCTTTTTTCTCTCTTGAGATGAGTACCTACCAGCTTAATCAGAGGCTTTTGTCTATGGTATCTATGGTAAATCTAGAAAATATTATAAGCGGTTCCATAAGAGATGAGGACTGGCAGCTTTTAATCCATGCCACCAAAGAGATTACCAGTAAGGACATATATGTTGACGAAACTCCAGGAATCACCCTATCTGAGATGAGAAGTAAGCTTAAAAAATTAAAGGCTGAATCAGGTCTAGATCTTGTAGTAATCGACTACCTACAATTGATGCAGGCTGACGGTAGACAAGAGAACAGGCAAAATGAAATCGCCTCAATTTCTAGAGGACTTAAGTCTCTATCGAAAGAGCTCAACTGTCCTATTTTATCCCTTGCCCAGCTATCTCGTGAGGCCGATAAGAGGGCAGACCATAAGCCAATCCTATCAGATTTGAGAGAATCTGGTGCAATCGAGCAAGATGCGGATGTTGTTATGCTCTTATATAGGGAAGATTATTACGACGAAGAAGATAATCCAAATGTCGCAAAGCTTATTTTTGCCAAGCACAGAAACGGTGCAACTGGAACAGTCGAATTATTTTTCAACAAGCCATGTACAACCTTCAGAGACTTCACCAATAGAGAAAAAAATGAATAGAATATATCTTGAAAAGATTGATATCGAAACAGCATTTTTGGTTAAAGAGTGGACAGACTTCAAAGATCCGAGGCTAGTTGGCTACAACTATTCCTCTCTATCTGATTTTGAAATAAAAATCTGGTACGGGTCTATCACAACACCGAGGAAGAAGTATTTTGCAGTCAAAAGATATGAAGACGATAGATTCATAGGTTTTATTGGTCTTAAACAAATTAATCCAATCACTAAAAAGGCTAAGCTTGGTATAGTCTTCGACAGTGCCTATACATCGATGGGCTACGGGTCTGAAGCTATTGATTTACTTTTAGATAAGGCTTTTAGAGACTATAAATTAAAAGAAGTAAGTCTTGATGTTAATTTATTTAATGAAAGAGCATACAAGGCCTACAAGAAGTGTGGCTTTAAAGATGATTGTGAATTAACAGAAGTTTTTGAAAATCAAAACATAGACTTTGACCCACGCTATTTCACTTACAAATCAGGACTGATTTATTCGAAAATACTAACAATGAAAATAAAAAAGGATGACTATTATGGACTTTAAGATGCAAGATTTAAAACTAGATATGGGAACTACTCCTCTAGAGAATATGTTTCTAAATACCTATGTACAAATGGCTGATGGAGACCAACTTAAGGTCTACCTTTTGATTTATAAGGATTGCTACAATTACCGCAGGGTAGATAGTGCAAAGATTAAAAGGCAACTTAGATTTTCTGATGAAAGATTCGATAAGGCTGTCGATTTTTGGGTTAATATGGGAGTATTTAGGCAAAAGAGGGCCGACAATGGGACAGATTTTATAGAAATTGTTTCCCTAAGACAAATGTATTTTGGTGATAGTGAGGATAATGAATCTACAGAAGCCGCCTACGACCTTGCCCAAAGAAAGTCAATTATGTTTTCAAATATCGAAACCATCATAGAAAGAAGTCTAACACCTGCAGATATTACAAGGATTCAAGAAGCACTACTAGAATATAATTCTGATCCTGAGCTTGTAACCGAAGCTTTTAGACAAGCGAAAGCTTCTGGTAATGTCGATGTTAAATATGTAATTGGTTTTGTAAAAACCTGGCGTGACCAAAACATCAAAAGCCTAAATGATTTGAGGATGAAAGAGGAAAGAGATAAACTTGTAAGGAAGAGATCTCCTCGTAAATACAGGAGAAATCCAGCATCAGCTAGGAAAGAAGCGAGCGATAATGACGAGATTTCATCCTTTATCCAAAGAAGAAAAGAAGAAAGATTCAATAGAATTATAAATCAAAGGGGTGAGGATAATGACTCCTAGTCAAAAAGCTAGCGCCATACTCGAAGAAAGAAGGAAGAGTGATAAGAGAAATCAGCAAAAAAGAATTAGGGAAGTCTATGAGAAACTCCCACAGATTAAAAGCTTAGATAAACAGATAAAAGAAATTGGCTTTACAACTCTTTCTCTTATTACTGAAGGGGTCGATACTAGGGATTTGGAAAATAAAATAGATCATCTAACTAATGAAAAAAAGAGGATTCTAAAGGAAAATGGCTATCCCCTAGACTATATGGATATGCGTTATTTCCATGACAAATGTAAGGATACAGGCTTTATTGGAACTAAGATGTGCTCTTGTAGGAAACAATTAATAATCGATCAAAAGTACGACCAATCCAATATCAAAAGCCAAATCACCGAGGAAAACTTCCAGTCTTTTAATATCAACCTATTTTCTAAAAATACTAACAGGGTCTATGGAGTTAGCCCCTACGAAAATATGGAATATATAATTAGAGAGGTTAGAAAATATATAAATAACTTCGCTTTCGAGACTAGAAATATTTATATCTACGGAGATGTTGGCAGGGGAAAGACCTTCCTAATCAATTCCATAGCCAAGGAGATCCTAGATAGGAACTTTTCTGTAGTCTATATGACTTCTACCAAACTCTTTAAATTCCTAAACGACTATCATTATGCCTTCGAGGATAGGAGAGAGAATCTAGAAGAAAAGTACAGGTTGATATTCGATTGTGACCTTCTAATAATAGATGACTTGGGAGCTGAGTCTACCCGTCCAGCAGATAGGTCCAATCTCTTTGATGTGGTTAACGAGAGGATGAATGATGGTAGGCCTATAATATTTTCATCCAATATAGATGAAGAAGGACTAGAAGAGATTTACGGGCCTAGGATTTTCTCGAGAATTATGGGCAATAATAGCAGGATTTTTGAAATATTTGGAGAAGATTTAAGATTGAGGTAAAAATGCTTGTTATAGATAGTAAGACTATGAAAAAAATTGACCAATATGCCATAGATGTACTTAAGGTTCCTTCTATATGCTTAGTAGAGAGGGCAGCCCTTGCTGTGATTAAAAATATTAATCTCGAAAAAAGGACCTCCTTTGCTATTGTAGTAGGAGTGGGAAACAACGGAGCAGATGGCCTTGCTATTGCAAGAAACCTCCTAGCTATGGGAAGATATGTAGAAATCTATATAGTGGGAGATCTTAATAAACAAAGTCAAGACTTTAAACTAAATCTAGATTCTTGTAAGCGTCTTACAGATAAAATCTTTGAGCCAAAAAGCATAGAAGACCTTGCTATAATGGAAAAGAATTTAGAGGAAGTCTCTACTATAATTGATGCTATCTTTGGCACAGGATTAAACAGGACCGTAGGGGGCATGCATTCCTACATGATTTCTCTTATAAATAGAACTATGAAGTATACAATCTCTGTCGATATTCCCTCAGGTCTTGATGGAGATTCTGGAAGAAATTGGGGAGAAGTCGTAGATAGTGATCTTATAGTTTCTATGCAAATAATGAAAAAAGGCGTCTATGAAAAGAACCGTTTCAAGGATAAGTGCATAGTAGAAGATATTGGCATACCACAAAAGGCGATTAGAGCGATTTTGTAAATTTAGAGCGAGCTTGGATATAATATTTAAGCGAGCTTTTTTCTTTTCTAAATTTGTAGGGAAAATGTAAAATATATGTTGAAATTTTAGGGATTTTAGTATAAACTATAAGATGGATATAAATATGAAGATTTTATATTTTATTATAAACAAGGAGAAATTAAATGAATGAACAAGAAATTGATTTGATTGAATTGTCTAAGAAGATTGTAAAGCATCTTCCTATGATTATTATATGTTCTATTATATTAGGAGCGGCAAGTTTTCTTCTATCTAAGTTTGTCATCACTCCTAAGTATGATTCAAACACAACAATGATAGTTAGCAATTCAAATCAAAACAACGATCCAAACAATCCGCAAACTAACGTAGAACTAGGACAAATTCAAGCCAACAAGGCCCTAATATCTACATACTCAGAGATAGTTAAGTCAAAGGGAATTGCTGAAAGAGTAATAAATAATCTAGGACTCGATATGGACTATGAAGAGTTTTCTTCTAAAGTTTCAATCGAACCTGTAAAAGATACCCAAATTATTTCTGTAAAAGTTGTAGATACAATCCCAGAAAGAGCTATGGATATAGCAAATGAAACGGCCAATATTTTTAAATCTTCTATTGGTGAAATTATGAATGTTGACAATGTCCAAATTCTCGATGGGGCAATCCTTCCAGAGGAAGCTTCTTCACCAAATATCAAGAAAAATACAGCAATTGGTATTATTCTTGGTTTTGTACTTGGTATAGCCGTTGTTCTATTTAAGGAAATAGCAGACTCATCTGTCAAGTCAAGCGAAGAAGTTACAGAATATTTCGATATACCAGTTATTGGTATAGTGCCAGATAGTGAACAAGGAAATTAATATGAGTAGAAACAATTATTATAGTGCTTCCATGTATGACGAAGCGATTCGTTCTGTAAGAACTAATATACAATTTAGCAGTTTGGATAAGAAAAACAAGGTAATATCTATCACTTCTACCAAGCCTGCCGAGGGAAAGTCCACAGTTATCTATAAACTTGCCAAGTCCTTTGCTGATAATGGAGATAAGGTTATACTTCTAGACTGTGATCTAAGATCTCCTTCTATTTCAGAGATTGCAGGAATTAACGACAATGTTGGCATTACAAATTATCTTACAGGCAAGGTCAATATCCAAAGGGCTATTAACAAAGATAGAGAACAGTCAAATCTCGATATGATCTTCACAGGACCTGTTCCTCCAAATCCTGCAGAGATATTAGCATCAAATACATTTAAGGAATTCGTAGAGGATTTGTCAAAAGAATACGATTATGTATTTATTGATACACCTCCAGTGGGCCTATTTACTGATGCATCACTAGTATCAACTATAAGCGATGGTGTTATCTTTGTTATCAAATCTTCTGATACTAAGAGGGAAGATATAGCCTTAGCCCTTGAGAATCTAAAAAAGGTAGATGCCCACATCCTAGGAGCAGTTCTTACCCATATGCCAATGAAAGAAAAGAAATACGGGAACTATTATTAGATGATAGATATTCATAACCACATAATCTATGGAGTTGATGATGGATCTAGGAGTCTTGATGAAAGTATGAAGATGGTAGATCTTTATATGAAGGCAGGATTTTCCGAAATAATCGCTACAAGTCATTTCGATAGGTCAAGATATATGGTAGATCCCTCTGAGATCCGAGAAAAGGTTGAGATTTTAAATAAAACAATAGAGGCTAAGGGACTTTGCTTTAAGATTCACCCAGGCCATGAGATACAGGTAGAAGCTGGGATGGAGAAGAAGTTAAAGTCAGGCGAGCTTTTAACTTTGAATGATTCTAGATATGTTTTGTGTGAGTTATCCTTTGTAAATAAACCGAATTTCTTGGAAGAACTATTTTATTCTCTAGGACTTGAAGGATACGTGCCAATCATTGCCCATGCAGAAAGATATCCCTATGTAGAAAAAGATATAGATTGGCTTCTAGACTTTATAAAAAAGGGAGCCCTAATTCAGATTAACTATTCATCTATCAAGTCACACAAAGAAATAACCAAGACCTTACTTGAAAGAAATATGGTCCACCTTATAGGAACTGATGCCCACCAGTCTGAGTGGAGAAGTCCTGAAATCACTAGCTATAAAAAAGAGATTATTGAAATTATAGGGGAAGATAAGTTCAAAGAGCTATCTTATACAAATCCTTCTCTTATTATAAATGATCAGTTTATCTCTAGTGAATACGACAAGGTTAAAGTTAATAAGAAAAAAGAAAAGAAAAGTATATTTAATTTTTGGAGAAGAAGATGAAATTAAAATATATAATCTCTTCTGCCCTTATAATCCTAAGTCTTGCTTCTTGTAACAAAAAGGAAGAAGATTACCAAGCTAAGAATGTAAAGGTTGAGTCAGTCTTTGACAAGGTTGAAAATACACCGAAAGATGCTCCAAAGGATGATAACAATCCTAATCCAGATGAAAATGCGGGAGAAAATCAAGCGAATCCTAATGGAGAAAATCAAAATAATCCTAACGAGGATAAGAAGGCAGAAGAAGCAAATAATAAAAAGAAATACAAGACACGTGATATTACAAATATGAGATCTAATCCAAATACGGAAGAAGATAACGTACTTGTAGCAGTTCCAGGAGGAAGGGAATTCGAAGCCTTAGAAGAGACAAATGCCGAAGACGGTGTATGGATTAAACTAAACTTTGAAGGAAATACCGGCTTTATCAGAAAAGACCTCTTGGATGAAGTAAATTAGACCGCTAGAATTAGCGGTTCAGAGAGTAGACGAAGTAGCTTTAATTTAAATTTATTTTATAGTTAAGTTACCCTTATCTCGACTAAGTGAGTGAAACGAACGCATGGAGAGATCTCATTAGATTTCTCCACTCACTCCGTACTCTGACTCGTTACTTAGTAACTTTTCCGTGCTTCGCACTAGTCAGAGGGGTAAATAGCCAATTCAATGGCTATTTACCTGGTCGAAATTAGGGTGATTTCGATTTTGTCTACATTCTAGACCCCTAGAATTAGCGGTTTTTGCTTACTCAATTTTAATAAAATCCCCCATTAATATTTACGATTTCACCTGTTATATATTTAGCCTTGTCAGAGATTAAAAACTCTACTAAATCTCCTATCTCTTCTGGACTTGCGAACCTATTAAGACCTACTTCCTTCTTAAGTTCCTCCAATTCAAAAGGCTCGAAGTCATTTCTCATCATATTCGTATCTACAATACCACATGCTATGGCGTTGACTCTTATATTCATAGGGCTAAGCTCCTTGGCTAGGGATTTGGTAAAGGAGTTGATAGCACCCTTACTTGCTGCATATGCACTTTCCATACTCGCTCCTACTTCTCCCCAGATGGAAGACATATTAATAATTACTCCATCTCCTCTACTTAACATTTTTGGGACTGCTCTTTTGGAAGTAAGAAAGACTGAATCTAAGTTAGTAGCAAGAATCTCCTTCCATTTATCGAACTTTGTATCTTGGATTAGGGAAAAGTGGGATATGCCTGCGTTATTAATTAAAATATCGATATGGCCGAAGTTACTTTCTCCTATCTCAAACATTTTCTCTACTTCATCTTCCTTACTAACATCTGCCTTTACAGCAATCACAAAGGGATTTTCTTTCCTGAGTTCGTTAAGAAGCTTAAGAGCAGCTTCCTCGCTTTTATTATAATTTATTATAATTTTATAATTCTTATTAAGCTTCCTACATATGGCAGCTCCAATACCACGTGAGGAGCCTGTTACTAATACTGTTTTCATATCTATATTCTATCACAAAATCTTGTAATTAAGATAGGGCTCTTTGGGTATCAATAGAGAAAGAGAAGAAAGGATTAGATATGAAATATTACACACTTAATGACGGACTAAAAGTTCCAGCAATGGGCATGGGAACTTATAAGATAGAAGACGAAAAACTAATGGAAGAAGTAATTCAGGCAGCTCTTGAACTAGGTTATGAGTATTTTGATACTGCAAAATACTACAACAATGAGGCCTACATAGGTAAGGCTTTGGAAAATGCTCCAGCTAAAAGAGAAGATTATATGCTAGCAACAAAGGTTTGGCCAAAAGACTTTGGGATAGATGAGACCAAAAGATCGATCGATGAATCCCTTAAGGACCTAAGGACAGATTATCTAGATGTAATCCACCTCCACTGGTTTGGCAAGGATTTCGATAAGGCTTGGAAGGTCTTTATGGATTACAAAGACCAAGGAATAGTTAAATCAATTGCTGTATGTAATTTCATGCCAGAACAGTTGGTGAAACTGCTCGAACTAGGAGAAGCTCCATCAATGGACCAATTGGAAAGTCACCTCTTCCTACAAGATCCAGAGACTAGGGCCTTCCTTAAGGAAAATAATATAAAACATCAAGCATGGAGCCCACTTGCAAGGACTAGGGGAGGCTTACTTGATGAAGAAATCCTAAAAGAATTGTCTGATAAGTACAATAAAACTCCAGCCCAAATAGCCCTAAGGTGGAATATTGATCAAGGAACAATGATAATTCCAAAGTCAGTTCACGCTAAAAGACTTAAGGAAAATATTGATATTTTTGATTTTGAGCTTGAAGAATGCGATATGCACGCCCTAGCAAGCCTTGATAGGAGACAAAGATTCTCCAATGATCCACTAGATGAAGATTGGTTAGAAGAAATTAGAAATATGTAAGGAAATTCCAATTTGATAGCGATGAATAATACGTTAGATGATATGAGAAAAATTAGTCCTGCTGTAAAAACTTTGGTCCATTTTTATCATTTTGAAAGCAATATATGATTGATGGTTCTTATTTGCTAAAATTTAATATGTAGTTAGAAATACCAGAGAATTTATTTCTTTGGTATTTTTTTAATAAAAAATTTACAAGAAAAGTTGAACAACGTTCATTAGGGCGTATCATATACTTGTAGCAATTAATGAACGGCGTTCATTTTGAAAAAATTGGAGTGATTATATGGTAAGTTTTACGAACGACAAGGGAAAAGCTATAATGGAGGCTGCCCTTAGGATTTTCAAATCGAAGGGAGCTGATAATACTTCCGTAAGAGATGTGATGAAGGAAGCGGGCTTTGGCTTGGGGACCTTCTATCTTTACTATTCCGATAAGAAGGATCTTAAGGAAAAAATAGTCCTAAATATAGCCAAGGATATTATTGTTAAGGCGGAAGATAGCTGTAATCAGGAAGATCCTATCGAAAGATACATATACTTTCTCGATTATATCATCGATTATCTCATAGCTCATCCTTTCGAGCTAGACCTTGTGAGTAAAAATATCACCTGGGCCCTCTACACTAAGATTGAAAATGATGAAAAACTCAAAGAAGCGGAATCATCCTTACATTTTATTCTTAGTAAGTATGAGAATCTCTTCACAGGAGATTATTCCGAAAGTCAGAAGCTCTATATACTTTCTTTGACCCTAGAAATTGTAATGAGTACTTGTAAGAGTGCTACAATGGATGAGTCGATTTTGACTATTGGAGAGATGAAGCCGGTTTTGTATGCTAATATTAAAAAAATGTTTAATAGAACAGGAGAGATACAATGAAAAAGATAACAAAGTTTATTTCACACCATCCTAGACTTGTGTTATTAATAATGACTTTATTATTGATACCATCTTGGATAGGATATAAGAATACAGGTGTTAACTATGATATCTTGTCATATTTGCCATCTGACCTTGAAAGTACCCAGGGCCAGGAGATATTAGATAAAGATTTCAAAAATGCAGCTACAGGTATGCTGATTCTTAAGGGCGATGATTATGATGCAGACAAACTTAAGGAAGAGATACTAAAGATTGAGGGAGTAGAAGATGTTATTTCAAAATCTTCTATAGTAGGAGATAGCTTTCCAAGTGAGTTTTTACCTGATGAGTTAAGAGATGTTTTCTATGCTGAAGATTCGACCATGCTTATGGTTAAGTTTAGCGAAAGCTCTTCTTCATTTACGACAATGCAAGCTATAGATCAGATTAAGGCTATTGAGTCAAAAGAGAAATTTTTGAGTGGTATATCCTCTTTAGTTAAGGATACAAAGGATTTAATAGATCACGAAACACCTATATATGTAGGACTCGCGGTAGTGCTCGCCTTGATCGTCCTAAGTTTTACAAATGAATCGACTATTATACCATTTCTTTTCTTATTAAATATTGGCTATGCGATTTTGTATAACTTTGGAACTAATGTTTTCTTAGGAGAGATTTCTTATATAACGAAGGCTATAGCGGCAGTTTTACAGCTTGCTGTTACGACAGACTACTCAATCTTCTTATATCACAGATATGCAGAAGAAAAGAAAAGACGTGATTCAAATAACCTAGCCATGGATAAGGCTATGCAAAAGACTATAGCATCAATCTTTGCTTCATCACTTACAACTTTTGCAGGATTTTTAGTACTTATATTGATGAGGCTGGGACTTGGTAAAGATATCGGCCTTGTAATGAGTAAGGGTGTACTTCTTGGACTAATTTCTACAGTAGTAGTATTGCCACCAATGATATTAATATCTGAAAAACTAGTAGAAAGATTTAATCATAGGGTATTTCTACCATCTTTCGAGAAGACTTCAAATCTTGTCCTAAATCACAAGAAGACATTTTTCATAGCCTTCTTGATACTTTTTGTACCAGCTATTTATGGAGCACATAATACAGACCTTTACTACAATCTAGATAGATCTCTTCCAGCAGATCTTGATTCGATTGTAGCCTTAAACAAGATGAAAAAAGATTATGACATGGCTTCAACCCACTTTGCTGTTGTAAGCGATGATTTAAGCAAGCAAAATATCAATGGACTTGTGGATGAACTTGATAAGGTAGATGGAATAAATAATGTTTTAGGTTTAAATTCATTAACAGGACTAACTCTTCCAGATAGCGTTCTACCAGATAAACTAAAAGATAATTTCCACAAAAATGGCTATCAAATGCTTATGATGAATTCTAAGTATCAAACAGCATCTGATGAAGTAAATAAACAAGTTGATGAAATTCACAAAATAATCAAAGAACACGATCCTGATGGATATCTTACAGGTGAGGCAGTCCTTACAAAAGACCTTACGACAATATCTGATAGGGACTTCAAGATGGTAAACATAGCATCAATTGCGACTGTATTTGTAATATTAGCATTTGTGTTCAAATCACTTGGAATTCCTATAGTTTTAATAGCAGTTATCGAACTTGCTATACAAATCAACATGGGTATCCCATTCTATTTAGGTCAGACAATCCCATTTGTAACATCAATCATAATAGGTGTTGTCCAATTAGGATCTACAATCGACTACTCTATCCTTATGATGGACAGGTTCTTGGCAGAATATAAGAAAAGTGGAGATGTAAACAAGTCGCTTAAGCTAACAGTAAAGGAAGCTTCAAAATCTATTGTAACTTCAGCCCTATCATTTATGGCTGCGACAGTAGGTGTAGGCTTGTATTCAAAAATGGAAATAGTTTCAACAATATGTATGTTCTTGGCAAGAGGAGCTATAATAAGTATGCTTTCAATAATACTCTTCCTACCAGCCATAATCAGCATAACATTTCCATTTATCAAAAAGACAACTAAGGGATTAAACTAGGAGGAAAATATGAAAAATAAACTTGTAAAAAGCCTATCTGTAGCACTCGCAGGGTCAATGCTTGTGACAAATGTTGTTTTTGCAGATGGGACAGTTAAGAAAAACGAAACCGTGTATGTAACACAAGAAGAAAATCAAATAAAAGATAAGACAGCATCAATCTGGATTAACTCAGATGGGAATGTAAAGGTTAAGGATAAGTCAAATCTTAAAGATATCAAAAACCTAAAGACGGATGAAAAGATAAATCCAAAAGATGGATATATAAACTGGAATGAAGATAGCAAGGATGTCTACTATCAAGGACAAGCAGAAGAAGACCTTCCTGTAGATATTTCTGTAAAATATTTTCTAAATGGTAAGGAAATTAAGGCAAAAGACCTAGAAGGAAAATCTGGTCACCTAAAAATCGAAATATCAGCTAAGAACAAAAGAAGCGGAATGGCTACAGTAAATGGTAAAGAACAAAAGGTATTTTCACCATATCTAGTACTTGCTGAGATTAACTTCGATGAAGATAAGGTTACAAATATAAACACAGACGACGGCAAGGTCGTAAAAGATGGTAAAAACGAAATTGTAGCTGGAGTTCTCGCACCAGGACTTAGACAAAACTTTAAAGAAATCCTTGAAGATGATAAACTCGATAAGTTCAAGGATAAGATCGAGATGGAAATGGATGTAAAAGACTACAAGCCTACTGAGGTCTATGCAGTAATTACAAACGAACTCTTCCAAGATTCCGCTAATATTTCATCCCTAGATGATCTAAATAAGGGAATAGATGAGCTTGAATCAAATGCAGCAAAGCTTGTTGATGGATCAAATCAATTGGCAGATGGGGGTAATAGATTAAATGATGGTATAGGTCAGTTAAGCAACGGAGCAAGCGAGCTTTCTGCAGGTTCTGGCAAAATCGTATCATCTTTCGATCAAATGGCTAATGCCTTTGCGGACCTACCTAACCAAGTCGAAACAATGACTTCAGCAATTGACATGTTAAATAATGGAGGAAGCAGTCTAGATCAAGGTATCAACCAATACACTGCCGGAGTTAATAAGGTTAATGAAAATATGCCAAAGCTTACTGAAGCTAGTAGACAACTAGAAGCTGGAGCAAGTGACCTAGACGATGGTCTTTTAAAACTAGATAATGCAACATCAACACTAAAAGAAAAAGTGGGAATGGCTGATGGTAAAGAAGATTTGGGCAAATTTACTGAGTCCATGACTGAACTAAAGACAGGACTTGATAGCCTATCAACAGGAATTGCTCCACTAAGTCAAGGAGTAAGTGAGCTTAGCCAAGGATTAAGTAAACTTGAAGACTCAAGCCGAGAGCTAAGTGGGGGAGTTAACAATCTTCAATCTTCCACTCAAAACATGCCAAGTCTTGATCAAAGTTCAGCCGATCTTACAGCCCAAGCTCAAGCAATTGATGCAGTAATAGCAAACTTAGAAGAAAATAACGAAGATGGAAATCTTACTGGTCAAATCGAAAGCCTAAGAGCTGTTAGAGATAATCTCTACCAAGAAAGTGAAAGCGTGGCTACAGCTGGATTCGCTTATAGTCAAATCTCAGAGTCTCTTGCGGTCCTATCCCAAGGAGCAAGCGAGCTTAGCGGAGGAGTTAGCGAAGCTTATAAGGGAGCAAGTGATATCGATGAGAAATTAAAAGCATCATCAGAAAAGATGATTACAGCTTCAAATAGTCTTGCCACAGGAACTGAAAAAATAAGCCAAGGATTTGATAAGAGTAATCTAGCCAAATTACAAGAATCTATAGTAATGCTCGATGAAGCTACAGGAAAACTAAAACAAGGATCAGCTAAACTTAAAGAAGGAACTAGCCAAAATAGGGCAGGAGTTGAAAACTTAGCAGCTGCTGTATCTGAACTTGACGGTAATTCTCAAAGACTAAGAGAAGGTAGCTCAGAATTATCAGGAGGATTGGCACAATTTGCCGAAAGAAGCAAGGCCCTCTCATCCTTAGGAAATATCAATGAAGAAGCTATTAACCCAATGGCAGCAGGTCTTAACCAACTAAATGACGGAATAATGAAGCTAGACTCATCTACTAAAGAACTAAAAGACGGAAGTGACCAATACATGGCTTCATTTGAAGAGTTTAGATCTGGCCTAAGCGAATACAAGGCAAAAGGAATAGATGAAATCGCCAATAAAACTTCTGAAGTAAACGAAATTTCAGAAATCCTAGATAAAATGAGTAAGCTTGCTAAAGAGAATAATTCAATTACAGGCACAAGCGATGACTTCGAAACAAGATCTAGGATAATTCAAAAGATCAAATAATAATCAAGAACCTACGAAAGTGGGTCAGAGCGTAGACAAAATCCAAAAAAGCTCTTTAAGCTTTGATTAAATCTCACTTATCCATAATTGTTTATTATGAAAAGTGTATGACTTAATTAGCTTAAAAGAGCTTTTGTCTTACTTATCTTTTTCACTTAAATACTTATCTATATTTTCTGCGGCTTTTTTACCTGCTCCCATGGCAAGAATAACTGTTGCAGCTCCACTTACTGCATCTCCTCCAGCAAAGACAGCTTCCTTTGTGGTCATGGTCCTATCATCTATTATAATTCCACCCCAGCTTTCTGTATCTATATCTGAGTTGGTGTTTTTGATAAGTGGATTAGGTGATTGGCCTATGGCGATTATTACAGATTCAAACTCGCTTTCTTCAAATTCTCCTGTAGCTACAGGACGTCTCCTACCAGAGCTATCTGGCTCTCCTAATTCCATTTTCTCAAGTTTTACCTTCTTAACCCAGCCGTTTTCTCCTATGATTTCTACTGGATTGTGAAGATTCATAAACTTGATACCTTCTTCTCTGGCATGGTGGCTTTCTTCGATTCTTGCAGGCATTTCTTCGAAGCTTCTCCTGTAGACAACAGTTACATCAGCTCCCATTCTCTTGGCAGATCTTGCTGCATCCATCGCCACATTTCCTCCACCTACTACACAAACTTTCTTTCCTATATGGACTGCCGTGTCATATTCAGGGAACTTGTAGGCCTTCATGAGGTTCATCCTTGTTAGAAATTCGTTAGCTGAATATACTCCATTTAAGTTTTCTCCAGGAATACCTAAAAATCTTGGAAGACCTGCTCCAGTAGAAAGGTAGATCGCTTCAAAGCCTTGATCGAAGAGGTCTTTTATATAAATTGTCCTTCCTACGATCGTATTAGTCTGAAGTTTGACACCTAGGCCTATTACGTTTTTAAGCTCCTTTTGGACGAGCTTTTTAGGAAGTCTAAATTCTGGTATACCATACATTAAGACTCCTCCAGCTGTGTGAAAAGCATCGAACATAACTACTGAGTATCCCCTTTTGGCAAGGTCAGCTGCAGCTGAAAGACCAGAAGGGCCAGCCCCTACTACTGCGACTTTCTTGTTTATGCTAGTTATTTCGACTGGCTTGTTGTATTTTTTATTATTTCTATAATCTGCAACGAATCTTTCAAGTCTTCCAATTCCAACAGGCTCGTCTTTTATGCCTCTAGTACATTTTCCTTCACATTGGACCTCTTGTGGGCAGACCCTACCGCAGATTGCAGGAAGATTGTTGGTCTCTGCTATCTTTCTGTAAGCCCCGTCTAGGTCGTCTTCAAGAATCAAATGGATAAACTCTGGGATTTTTACTCCTACTGGACAACCTGATACACAAGGCTTGTTTTTACATTGGACACATCTGCTAGCTTCTTCTTTGGCCATTTCCAAGGTATAGCCAAGGCTTACCTCGTCGAAATTTTTATTTCTTACATCAGGGTCTTGTTCTGGCATTGGAACTTTCGTCTTTGCCATATTAAACTTAGCCATTTCTTACCTCCCCTGTTAGCTTGCATATATGTTCACGCTCTTCTGTGGCGTAGTTTCTTGATCTATTCATAGCTTCATCGAAATCAACCAAGAAGCCATCAAAGTCTGGGCCATCTACACAAGCAAACTTCATTTCGCCTCCAACTGTAAGCCTACAACACCCGCACATGCCTGTTCCATCAACCATTATAGAGTTCATGGATACAGTTGTAGGTATATCGTGAGGTTTCGTAACATTTACTACATTTTTCATCATGATTGCTGGACCAATAGTAAGGACGTGGTCGTATTTTTTTCCTTCTTTTATGAGATCTCCTAGAACTTGGGTTACAAATCCCTGTCTGCCATAAGATCCGTCGTCTGTTGTTATGTATAAATTATCTGAAGAAGCCTTAAGCTCATCTTCTAGGATTATTATATCCTTATTCTTAAAGCCCATTATCACATCGACATTAGCTCCGATTTCATGAAGGTATTTGGCTTGTGGATAGGCAATAGCTGTACCCAAGCCTCCTCCAACTACACAAACATTTTTGCCTTTTAGATAATCAAGCTCGGTAGGCTTTCCTAGTGGACCTACAAAGTCGAGGAAGCCATCTCCTGCCTTTAAGGCATTCATCCTCATTGTAGTACCGCCAACGATTTGGACAATAATAGTTACATTTTCATCATCTGTTGATGAGATGGTAAAGGGAACTCTTTCGCCTTTCTCATCAAGTCTAAGAATAATAAACTGGCCAGGCAAGGCTTTTTTTGCAATAGCTGGTGCCTTGACGACAAATTTAATTGTATTATCATTTAGATTAGTTTTTTCTATAATTCTTGCCATAAGATCCTCCTAATATAATATTATCAAATACTAAGCTAATTTACAATAAGGGTGCAAAAGTATAGGGAAACAGTAGAGTATATATTATTGATATTATTGAAAGGAAGGAGAAATATGACAGAGAAAAAATACACTAACAAGTATTTGCTTAAAAGATTTATACCTTATTATAAACCTTACAAGAAAATACTTACTATAGATTTGATATCGGCTGCTCTTACAACCATAAGTCAGCTAGTCCTTCCTCTATTGCTATCCTACTTAACAGATTGGGCTCAGTTAGGCCTTCTCGATATGCCTAGGCTAGGAAAGGTCGCTCTAATATACCTTGCGACTAAGTTTATAGAGGTTGTGTCAAGATTTATCATGCAATCCTATGGCCACATCATGGGAGCATTTATAGAAAAAGATATGAGAGGGGACGTCTTCTCCCATCTATTGACAATGGATACGGAGTTTTTCAATGAGGCCAAAATTGGCCAGCTTATGGCAAGGATGACTACAGACTTAAACGAGATTACAGAATTCTCCCACCATGTACCGGAAGAATTCTTAGTAGCAGCTATTAAGCTTGCTGTATCCTTTGTAGTCCTTCTAACTATCAATTGGCAACTTTCCTTAATTATATACATTCTAATACCAATTATGTATATATTTTCTAGAAAATCTAGGCAGAAGTTTAGACAGGCGACTATGAATACAAGAAAGCAAATTGGTGACATAAACTCAGGGATCGAGGATACCCTTCTTGGAATCAATGTTGTAAAAAGTTTCGCCAATGAGAATATAGAAAAGGAAAAGTTTGGCAGAGAAAATGAGAAGTTTGCTGATATCAAGAAGGATCAATACTTCAATATGGCCAAATACTTCTGTGTCAAGGATGCTTTTTCTGGCTTTATGTATGCAGTATTAATCCTTGTAGGAGGAATTTTTGTAATCCAGAAGACAATAACTGCAGGAGATCTTATTGCCTTTACAATGTATTTAAACATGTTAGTTGCAACTATCGAAAGGCTAATTAACTTTACCGATACCTATGAGAGAGGAACAACTGGTATTGAAAGATTTGTCCAAATCATGAATCTCGATAGGGATATATATGATAAGGATGAGGCAAGAGATTTAGAGGACGTTCAAGGAAAGATCGAATTTGACCATGTTTATTTCAAATACCCTGAGACAAAAGAGGAAGACCCTTATGTCCTAGATGATATGTCCTTTACAATTGATGTAGGAGAAAATATAGCCTTAGTTGGGCCATCTGGTGCAGGAAAGACCACTATATCCAAGCTAATCCCAAGATTTTACGATGTAGATAATGGTGCTATTAGAATCGATGGGGCTAATATCAAAGACCTAACTATAGATTCTTTAAGAGATAATATAGGGATAGTCCAACAAGATGTCTATCTTTTCAGTGGAACAATTAAGGATAATATCAAATACGGTAAGGAAGATGCTACGGATAGAGAAATCGAAAAGGCAGCAGAGCTTGCAGGAGCCTTGGAATTTATCAAGGACCTACCATATGGCTTTGATACCTATATAGGAGAGCGTGGGGTTAAGCTTTCAGGTGGACAGAAGCAGAGAATATCTATAGCCAGAGTATTTCTCAAAAATCCACCAATCCTAATCCTAGATGAGGCGACTAGCGCCCTTGATAACAAGAGCGAGGCGATAGTTCAATCATCCCTAGAAAAACTAAGTAAGGGAAGAACAACCCTTACCATAGCCCACAGACTTTCTACAATAATAAATGCAGATGAAATCCTAGTCTTAACTTATGATGGCATTGTAGAGAGAGGAAACCACAAGGACCTCCTTGCCAAAAAGGGAGTCTACTACAATTTATATAATTCAAACAATACGGACTTGTTTGGGTAAAAAGAAGCAGGAAAATCTGTTCATAGTGTAGAAAAAGTAGATTTAATTAAAAATTTTATATATTTAATTTACCCTTATCTCGACTAGTTAAATGTGCCTTAATTGGCACATTTAACCCTAAAACTAATAGTTAAGTCATATTTACTATTAGATTTTAGTGTGAGTGAAACGAACGCGCGGAGAGATCTCATTAGATTTCTCCGCTCACTCCGTTCGGTCGAAATAAGGGTGATTTTTAGATTGTCTATATTCTCAGCAGGGAGACCTGCTTTTTATTTGGAGACTTTTAAGTAAAGTAGTTTCTTAACAAACTTTACTTAAAGGCGATGATTTTATTAGCTTCAAGTCGTATAATCCTATAATAGATAAGGAGATAATATGGGAAAATTTTTCGGTAAGATTTTACATTTACTTGCCACTATTTTAGGCAGTATATTTAATTTATTAATAAACATAATGAATGTAATAACCATGACTTTTGAGGGAATCAGACAATTACTCATGCTTATATTTTTATTTGGTTGTTCGACATTTTTCTTCTTTCCAGTTTTGGCACTGGCCATACCAAGGAAATGGCGGACGGTTATATTTATAATATTAATCATTCCAATCCTTGGCCCAAAGTTCATATCCATGCTCAAATACGGAAACTACACCCTAACAGAGTGGATGTATGATAGGGCGGATTCCTTGATGACAGGAAGAAAAGTCGGCTATGATTCTATTTCTGATTATTCTAACAAGTATAAGTTTGAAAGAGAAGAAGAAAGAAGAAGGGCTGCCGAGGAAGCTGCAAGAGCTCGTCAAGAGGAGATGAATAGAAGGTTCGAGGAAATGTTTAGGGGATTTACCTACACTAACATGAACCAAGGAAATTGGAATTCCTATAATACAAATTCAGGCTATAGCAATATGACAAATGACCATGGCTTTAAGGAAAAGTACGAGAAAGCCTGCAATGTGCTTGGAGTAGATTATCAAACAGATATCTACCAAGTTAAGCTCAACTATAGAAAGCTTGCAAAAAAATATCACCCTGATATAAACAAGGATCCAAGTGCAACAGAGAAATTCCAGGAAGTAAACGACGCCTACAAATTCTTGACAGAAGAAAATATCAATAAGTACAAGACGAACTACAGATGAGGTAATTATGACTACTGAAGCAATATCTAGCTTAGATCAGGCTGTTATCCTTTCAGAAATCGCCTCCAACGCTGGAGCTATAATGCTAGCCAATGGAGCAGAAATTTATAGGGTGGAGGATACGGTAGAAAGGATAATAAGAAGCAAAAAAAACATTAAAGACGTAGATGTTTACTCTACTGCTAATGTTATAGTCTTATCTTTTTCCTTCAACCAGGAAATTCACACCAATATCAGAAGAGTAAAGTCTAGGACCTTTAACCTCTACTATATAAATAAGGTTAACTCATTTTCAAGAGAATTTGTTAGTGGCAATTACAGTCTACAGGAAGCCCTAAGAGAGTTAAATAAAATAAAGGCAGATCCTGGTTACCCACTAGCCTTTCAAATATTTGGCTCAGCCCTTTCTGCCGCTGCCTTTACAATACTATTGGGAGGAAAAATAACTGATATGCTAATTTCTTTCTTAGTAGGATTTGTATCATATATAGTAAGCTTTCAGTTTCAGGAGGCAAAGTTCGGATTCTTTTTGGTAAACTTTATTGCAGGTCTCGTAGTAAGTTTAATCACAGTATCATTTAGACTCTTCCTACCTTATATAGCAGTAGATAAAATAGTCATAGGATCGATGATGGCCTTCCTTCCAGGAATCACCCTAACAAATGCCATGAGAGATTTGATGAGTGGGGATGTTACTAGTGGACTTACTGGAGCTACAACAGCAATCTTAGTTTCCACAGCCCTTGCCCTGGGAGTTGCTATGCCAATAACTATAGCAGCCTACATTAGATAAGACCAGCTATCAAATGTCAAGAGAAAATAAAAAATAATTAATCTTGTAATTTGTGGCACACCAAACAAGCCTAAAAATTAGGCTTGGAAAAATTAAATAACAATTGAATAACAACTAAATATTAGGTATGTAAGCTTTGTTATCCCTCAAAACAGCAAAAATAATGTTAGTAAGTTTTCTAGCAACTGCACCAATAGCTGTACCATGAGCTTTACCTCTTTGTCTAAGTTTTTGATAATACACAGACAAAGCAGGATCCTTAAAAGCAGCAACACTAGCAGCAAGCCAAATAGCACGTCTAAGATAAGGAGAACCACGTTTAGAAATCTTAGTATCGGTAGCATTAAAATTGCCAGATTGCTTAACAGCAACATCTAAACCAGCATAAGCAA
>NZ_OLMF01000004.1:0-232500 GCF_900290195.1 Anaerococcus marasmi
CAGTGGTAGAGGAGCATTGTATGGGCGAAGAAGCATAAGCGAAAGCACGTGTGGAGCGCATACAAGAGAGAATGCTGGCATGAGTAGCGAGAAGGGATGTGAGAATCATCCCCGTCGAAACCCTAAGGATTCCTGAGCAAGGCTCGTCCCCTCAGGGTAAGTCGGGACCTAAGGCGAGGCCTAACGGCGTAGCCGATGGATAACAGGTTTAAATTCCTGTACCGCTTAAAGTCGCTATAGAGAAGTGATGACGCAAGAGGATAAGCTAAGCTAGCTGATGGATGCTAGTCTAAAAAGTAAGGCTGTCATGTAGGCAAATCCGCATGACAAACGGCCAAGCTTTGATAGGTATCGAAAACACAAGTAGAGAAGTAGCTGATTTCAAATTGCCAAGAAAAGTCACTATCAAGACCAAAGCGCCCGTACCAAAACCGACACAGGTAGGGAGGTAGAGAATACCAAGACGCGCGGAAGAACCTTTGTTAAGGAACTCGGCAAAATGTCCCCGTAACTTCGGGAGAAGGGGAGCCAGAGCGATCTGGCCACAGAAACCAGGCCCAAGCGACTGTTTACCAAAAACACAAGTTTCTGCAAAATCGAAAGATGAAGTATAGGAGCTGACACCTGCCCGGTGCTGGAAGGTTAAGGGGAAGGCTTAGCGAATGCGAAGGCTAGAACTTAAGCCCCAGTAAACGGCGGCCGTAACTATAACGGTCCTAAGGTAGCGAAATTCCTTGTCGGGTAAGTTCCGACCCGCACGAAAGGTGTAACGATTTGGGCACTGTCTCAACAAAGGATCCGGTGAAATTGTAGTAGTCGTGAAGATGCGACTTACCCACGCTAGGACGGAAAGACCCCGTGGAGCTTTACTGTAGGCTGATATTGGACTTTGAGATTAGACGTACAGGATAGTTGGGAGACTTAGAAACACGCACACCAGTGTATGTGGAGTCACCCTTGGGATACCAACCCTCTAATATTAAAGTTCTAACGATGACCCTTGAATCAGGGCATCGGACATTGTCAGTTGGGCAGTTTGACTGGGGCGGTCGCCTCCCAAAAAGTAACGGAGGCGTTCAAAGGTTCGCTCAGAATGGACGGAAACCATTCGCAGAGTACAAAGGCAGAAGCGAGCTTAACTGCAAAACCTACAAGTTGCGCAGAGTAGAAATACGGACTTAGTGATCCGGTGGCACCGCATGGAAGGGCCATCGCTCAACGGATAAAAGCTACCCCGGGGATAACAGGCTTATCTCCCCCAAGAGTCCACATCGACGGGGAGGTTTGGCACCTCGATGTCGGCTCGTCTCATCCTGGGGCTGAAGTAGGTCCCAAGGGTTGGGCTGTTCGCCCATTAAAGAGGCACGCGAGCTGGGTTCAGAACGTCGTGAGACAGTTCGGTCCCTATCCAGCGTGGGCGTAAGAAATTTGAGAGGATCTGTCCCTAGTACGAGAGGACCGGGATGGACACACCTCTGGTGTACCAGTTGTTCCGCCAGGAGCATAGCTGGGTAGCTACGTGTGGAATTGATAAGTACTGAAAGCATCTAAGTACGAAGCAGGCCTCAAGATAAGATTTCTCAGAGTAGGTAAAGAAAATACCTTTGATAGGTCCAAGGTGTAAGTGCAGTAATGTATTAAGCTAATGGATACTAAACTTTAAATCTTGACTGGAAATATTTTTTAGAGACCTAACCCGATTTGCGAAGCAAATCGATGGTAGGTCCTAGTCGAGAGTTCCCCAAGGTTTCGAAGAAAGCTTGGCTAGGAACTTACGGACCAATACTAAGCTTAAAGATAGCTTAGAATGGAGAAGTTTGACTCGACTGCTATTTAGTAGGTTCAATAAACTTATTTAGACTGATAGTTCAGTCTTTTTTTATTGCAATTATATATAAACCTTAAAGATTTCCCAAGAGAGCGAAGCTCGATTGGCTAGAAAGCTACGACGTTTTGAAGGGTCAAGGTCTGGTAAGTAAACTAGACGCTATTTAGAAGGCTCATTAATAAATTAATTTAGACTGATTATTCAGTCTTTTTTTATTGAAATTTTTGCTATTATTTAGTATTTTTAGTGAATAATAACCTACTACGATAATAAAGTAAAATATTTAAGTTATAATTTGACATACGTTTTCATTTATGATACTATAATATCAAGGAGGATACCTATACTTTATATTAAGATCGGAGCTATTTGTATGGGTCAAAAATTATGAAGAATAAATTGAAAAGTATTGTAGTAACTTTGAGTGTTGGAATATGTTTTCTAAGTGCAGTAGTTGTAGGAGCACATGGTTATGAGGATGTCGATTTCAATTTTGATTTTTCTGCTTTATCTTTTGCAAGATATACAGCGTCACAACGTAAGGATACCGAATCACCTGCATATGCCTATGTTGATTATTTATCAAATGGAAGAGAGTGTACATTTAGTGTAGTTTATGACGATAAATCTAAAAGCTCATATACTGAAAGGGTATATGTTGATGAAGCAGATATTTGGTACTGTATTTCATCCAATGTTGTAGAAGATAAAGATCCTGGTTGCTACGTAAGGTTACGTGGTGATAGACTAGGTGTTGGAAGTATGCAATTATCTGGTTGGTGGTCAGCAGATTCTTACAGGTGTCAATAATAGTCTATGAGTAAAAATATCAAAAAGTACTCGTTAATATCTATACTTATTATAGGCCTTGTAGTCATAGCTTCTCTTATCATCAAGGAAAATAAATCTAGCGAAGAGTCCCTACACGTTGAGGAAAGAAAAAAATATGCTGAAATCGCTTCCGAGTTACTTACAGATGAAGAAAAAGGAGTTCTAGAATTCTTATCTGATGTAAGCTACCCTAAGGGTGTATATAAATATGAATACAAGATGAAAAATGATTCATTTGATCAGTATAAATTTGTTTCAGCTGATGATAGATCTCTCTATATCGACGATGGACTATACATCCTATCTGATGGAAAGAATCATTATGTTATATCAGATAAGACTAAGAAATATAATGTAAGAGAAGTTGACAAGGGAAAAGATGTTGATCAAGCTCCGAACGACAAAAATGAAATTGATTACAGGATGTTCTATGATGAAGATAAAAATAGGATACCTGAGCTAAAAATTTACAAGAAAGACGATAATTATATTATCGAGACAGACAGGGGCTATAGTAAGTACGATAAGAATGGAATATTAATAGAACAAGGTGGGATTTCTGGTGGAAGTAAGTATGTTCAAAGCTTAGTTGATTACAAGGAAGACTTTGACGAGTATTACGATGACGCACTTTCTAAGATAGATATTTATGAGAAAGTGGACACTACCAGTGAGGTATCACCTAAGTAAGATTAAGGATTGTTGAAACTTAGTAAGAGCTTGGCTTAATATAAGTTACAACAATCCTTATTTAATAGGAGCTTTTATGAAGAAATTTCTAATAGGACTTGTGGCCGTCTTTGCCCTATATCTGCCTTTTGGTATATATAGGGCCAATAAGGACAAGCCACATGATATAGAGATAAAAAATTATAAGGTCGGTGAGGAGATAGACTACGGGGATCTATCTATGGTAGTCAAAGACTATGACTTTATACAGAACAATAATAAAAAAAGGAAAGCCTATTCTTTAAGGGTAAAATACCAAGTTAGAAATAATACTAACAGGAAACTAGATTCAAGTAAGCTTATGTTTGGCATTCAATATAGAAATGGATTTAGAGATTCAGTTGTTCAAAATCTAAAGCCAGGAG
Organism: Anaerococcus marasmi; assembly: GCF_900290195.1. Classification (GTDB taxonomy): domain Bacteria; phylum Bacillota; class Clostridia; order Tissierellales; family Peptoniphilaceae; genus Anaerococcus; species Anaerococcus marasmi. The sequence goes on from NZ_OLMF01000004.1 coordinate 3,754, forward strand.
AAGATATACCAGTTAATATAGACCTTGATATGTATGATCATTATTATGGAGATGATGATTTTATAATAGAAGGAAATGACTCTAAGGAGTTTTATTTGTATTATTCTGTATTTAGTGAGGAAGATTACAGAAAGTATCCCTCATGTTTGAGGATGCCTAGTAAAGCGTATTCTAGTAAATATAAGGCCAAGCTAGATAAGGGTATCTTTTACTATGAGATTGTGGAAGTAGGTGCTTAATATGAAGTTTTTTAATATTAGAATGTTCAATAAGAAAAAAATCGGAATTTTCCTTGTATTTTTGTTTTTAATCAATTTTGTAGCCTTTACTTCCTACCCAATCGGTGATAATTTCGACAAGAGACTATTACAATCTCCTTGGACAGAGAGTGTCATAGTAAATATGGGGACAGCTTCGTTTTTGAATGCTGTATATGTATTTGTTTTTTCAGGTTTTATCTATGCTGATGCTTTTGTTATAGATAAGACTACAGGACTCACTAATATAATAGCAAGCAAGCTAGATTATAGGAAATATATAAGAAAGACCCTAGTTTATAATTTTATAATAGCTGGAATATTTGCTATGTTACCTGCCCTAGTTAATTTACTCTTGTGGTTTACTGTAAGAGCAAATGTTCCCCTAGTTTATTTTAACATCATGAACATTGATAGGAGCGGCTTATTTGCTTATGTATTTTTAAAAAGCAAGTTAGTCTTCTATATCCTCCACTTCCTAAAAATATTCTTGTGTGGGGGCTTGATTGCCACATTTGCAATCTATATAAATACCAAATTTAACAATAGGTTTTTAGGAAGCATGATACCCTATATATTGGATTTAATCATATATATTTGTGGAGGTTTCCTCGGTGAGAATTCTCAAATTGGAATATTTCGAATCTTATATAGTACAATGAAGCCTGATTATTTGACTTTGTTTGTAAGTGTTCTTTTCTTAGTGCCTAGCATAATATATTTCGTAAAATATAGGAGAAGGGGTGACTTGTTATGAGAAAACTCTTGGCTAGAGATCTTAAATATATAGTAAATAGATCGAAGAAACTTATGATTATATACCTATTTCTTATAGTTTTAAGCCAGTTTTATATCCTACCACATGGTGATTATAATTCGATGGAGCTTTTTATAGGACTCTTATTTGATAGTGGCTATATAAAATCATTTAGTGGTTTTGAGCCTCCTATTGTATGGCTTTTGTTTCAATTGATACCTGTATTTGTTGTATCCTTTGTAATATACCAAGACCATATTGACAATGCCTCCTATATACTAATTAAGACTAGGTCGAGGAAGATGTATTTTCTATCCAAAATATTATCTGGGATTATAAGTATAGGAATAATTAACCTATTTATTTACCTACTTGTAATTTTTGATACGTTTTTGGTATCTAGTTTTGATAAAGCTTATTTCATGATATTTACTAGGCTTATCTTTTCCTATATAGTGACTCAATCAATTCTATTTGTCATAGCCTTTGTATTGGCTATAGTCTTGGGATTCAAATTTGGTATAGCTTCTACCCTTATATTTTTAATTCTAAGCATGACTAGTAATTTCAAAGGCTTTATTGGCCAGCAGACCCTAGCCTTTAAGACTGATGTGATGGGTGGATATATAAGTATGGTTGATAATTTGATAGTATGGCTAGTCTATATAATTTTGATAATAATAGGTTCAGTCCTAGTATTTAGATCTTATAATTTCTACGGAGGAAGCAATGATTAAAGTAAGTGGAGTTAATAAAAATATAAAGGGAGCAAAAATCTTAAAGGATATCAATCTTAAACTTACCGAGGGCAGGGTTTATGGCTTTCAAGGAAGAAATGGGTCAGGCAAGACCATGCTCTTTAGGGCAATATCGGGGCTTATTACAGTAGATAGTGGAGAAATCATTGTAAATGATTTAAAGCTTAATAATAAGTATTTTGCAGAAGACCTTGGTCTCTTACTAGAAAATCCTTCCTTTCTAAAAGACCTAACAGGCTACGAGAATCTTTTAATGATAGCATCTCTTAGAAATATAATTGGAAAAGAAAGAATAGAAGAAATCTTAAAGCTTGTAGGTCTTTATGAAGCGAAGGATAAGGACTTTGGCAAATATTCTCTTGGAATGAAGCAAAGACTTGCCATAGGCCAAGCCATAATGGAATATCCTAAAATCCTTATGCTAGATGAACCAACCAACGCCATAGATGAGGAAGGAATAGTTGTACTTAAGAAAATAATAAAGGAAGAAAAGGCGAAAGGGACCATAGTCTTACTAGCAAGTCATGAGAAGGAAATTATAGAAGAATGCGCAGACGAGGTCTTTGTCATGAAGGAAGGAAGTATAGTAGAGACTTTTGAGATTGAAAGGGGATAGAAATATCCTCTTTTTCTTGTTTGAAATCTTTGTTTGTGATATTATTTACTTAAGTAAAGAAATGAAAAGAGGATATATGAAGATTAATAAAAAACTTGTAGGATCTGCCTTAGTCTTGGCCCTCCTACTTCCAGATATAGCCTATGCTTCTGAAGTAGTAATGTATGATGATTATGATATAGATATTATATTTGAAGAAGACCAAGGGCCTAAGGAAAATACGGATGATGGAAATTCTGGAAATGAAAATTCTAATACAGAAATTCCGGAAGATAATAAGAATGAAGAAATACTAGTTAGCGAGGAGGAAGTGGAAGAAATCGTAGAAGAATTAAATCCAGAAGTTCAAGATAGCTTAGACGAATCTGATATCTATCCAAAAGTTTCTGTCTATGAGAAGGTCGTAGATATGAGTGAGTATCAAAATCCTAAGAATATTGACTATGATAAACTTGCAAATTCAATAGATGGAGCAATCCTTAGAACATCTATTAGACAAAAGGATAAGAGCTTAAGTAAAGATAAGAAAATAGAAACTCATTATGCCGAGCTTAATAGAAGAGATATTCCTCTAGGTTTCTATCATTATTCAAGGGCAATAAATGAAAATGAGGCCATAGAAGAGGCAAACTACGTCTTAGATATAGTAAGAAATAAGAAAGTTTCCCTACCAATTTATATAGACATAGAGGATAATGATAGACAGGCTAAGGCTAACAAAAAAGAGATCTCTGCCGTGGCAGATGCCTTTACCAAGGCTATCAGGCGAAATGGCTATGTAGCAGGAATTTATTCTTATTCATGGTTTGCCAATGAATATCTGACAAAAGAAGTAAGAAATGAGAATGAGTTCTGGATAGCAGAATGGAAGAAGGATAATCCTTATCCGAAATACAAGGACAGCCACTACGATTCTTGGCAATACTCGTCCAAGGGTGGAGTCTATGGCTACAAGGGAGATTTGGACAAGAATATCCTCTACAGGGACTACCCACTAATAATGACAGGAGTATCCTCCAAAGGCTTTGTCAAGGTAGCAGAAGAAGTAATCGCCGGCAAGTGGGGCAATGGAAATATTAGAAGGAGACGATTAGAATATGCTGGATACGATTATGCCGTAATCCAAAAAGAGGTAAATAGACTATTAAAATCTAGGAGAATTTAAAATAGATTACTATATTATATATAAGCTAAGATTCCCAATAGGACTTGATTAAAATAAAGAATACTATAAAATAATAAAAGAGTATTAATTAGAAAATATTATAGATTGGAGATAAAGATGGCAGGAATTAAATATGATATAGTTGAAAATCTTGGAGTTCTTTCAACCAATGCCAAGGGTTGGACCAAGGAGCTTAATCTTGTTTCTTGGAATGAAAGAGATCCAAAATATGACATCCGTGATTGGAATGAAGATCACACAAGAATGAGCAAGGGCATAACCCTTACAACAGAAGAGGCCGAAGTTCTTAAAAATATTTTGGCTGATGAATTTCATTAAAGAAATCCCTCAATTGATGAGGGTTTTTTCTTTGCATGCTTTAAATATAGCCGATTTAAAGTATATTTAAAAAATAGGTGGTAATATGATTTATTTAGACTATGCAGCTACAAGCTTAAAAAGAAAAGAAATAATAGAAGAGATGATGGACGATTTTGATTCCTTCGATGCCAATCCCGACTCAACACATGGCTTAGGAAGAAAGGCTAAGAAAATCCTAGAAGAAGCTAGAAGAAAGATTGCAAATTCGATTGGGGCAGATCCTAAAAGAGTGATATTTACCTCAGGGGCGAGCGAATCTAACAATACTGTAATCAATGCCTTTAGGGGAAAGGGTATTATCTCAACAAATATAGAACACGATTCTATCCTAAATACTCTGGCAGGGGAGAAGGTGACCTATCTTGAGGCTAATAAGGAAGGCCTAGTAAGCCTAGATGACTTGAAGAGTAAAATAAGTCCAGAAACCAAACTTGTCATAGCCATGTATGTAAATAACGAGCTTGGAACAATTGAGCCAGTTAAGGAGATTGGAGCTTATCTTAAAGAAAGAGATATCCACTTTCACGTAGATGCTGTCCAAGCCTATGGCCATGTAGATATAGATGTAGACGAAATATCCTGTGACTCACTTTCCCTATCAGGCCATAAGGTCGGAGGAGTAAATGGCTTTGGGATTTTGTATTTAAGAGAGGACCTAGAGGCTTTTATCAAGGGAGGCGAGCAGGAAAAAAATAGAAGAGCAGGGACTTCCTTTGTCATGGGAGCCTACTCTATGGGCCAGGCCTTTGATAAAACAATAGAAGAAAGAGAAAAGATTAAAAGGCTAAAAAATTATTTCTTAAAAGAGCTTTCTTCTACAGGGATTAGCTACGAAGTAAATGGCAGCATAGATAAGTCAACAGATCATATAATAAATATTTATTTTCCAGAATTTAAGTCGGATTTTCTATTGACATATCTCGATATGAAGGGGATTTGTGCGTCAGCAGGATCAGCCTGCAGGGCGGGAGCCCTTGAGCCAAGTAGGGTTATAACAAATATATATGATGAGGACAGAGCCCTTCATTCGGTGAGATTTTCCTTTGGCTTTAAGAATGAACTTTCTGATATAGATTATCTAATGGAAGTTTTAAGAGAGGTGATTAAGTGAAAGAGAAAAAAGATACAAAAGTAGTAGTAGGAGTAAGCGGGGGAGTAGATTCTTCTGTAGCAGCCTTATTATTAAAGGAAGAAGGCTATGATGTAGTAGGAATTTTCATGAAAAACTGGGATGATACAGACGAAAATGGAGTCTGTACAGCTGAAGTCGACTACGAAGATGCAGTAGCAGTATGTAATCAAATAGGCATTCCTTACTATTCAATAAACTTTGAAAAAGAGTATTACGACAGAGTCTTTACTTATTTCCTTGATGAATACAAGAAGGGTAGAACTCCAAACCCAGATATAATGTGTAACAAGGAGATTAAGTTTAAGGCCTTTCTAGACTTTGCCAAGTCCTTGGGAGCAGATTATGTGGCAACCGGCCACTATGCTAGAGTGGATAGGTCAGGGGATGAGACAGTCATGCTTAGAGGCCTAGATTCCAATAAAGACCAGACATATTTTCTAAGTCAGCTTTCCCAAGAGCAAATCAAAGACGTCCTATTCCCAGTAGGAGAGCTTCAAAAAAGCGAGGTAAGAGAAATTGCCCACAAGTACAAGCTAGCTACAGCTGATAAGAAAGATTCTACAGGAATATGCTTTATAGGAGAAAGAGACTTCAATGAATTCTTATCAAACTACCTACCAGCCCAGGCTGGGGATATAGTGGATACTGAGGGCAATATCCTTGGAACTCATGATGGACTTATGTTTCACACCATTGGCCAAAGAAGAGGCCTTGGAATCGGAGGGGAAGGAGAGGCTTGGTTTGTTTGTGGCAAGGACTTAAAGAAAAACGAACTCATAGTCTGCCAAGGAAAAAACAACCCCCTTCTTTTCTCAAATAAGCTATATGCTAGTGAGTTTTCGACCTTCACCGACAAAAAAATCCCAAAAGAGTTTGACTGTACAGCCAAATTTAGATATAGACAAGCTGACATCAAGGCCCATGTAAAGGTCCTAGAAGATGGCAAGGTAGAAGTAAGATACGATAGGACTAAGGCAGTAACTCCAGGCCAGGCAGCTGTCTTCTACCAGGGAGAAGTTTGTATAGGATCTGCCATAATAGATGAGGTCTATAACGATGGAAAAAAGCTATTGGTGTAGGAGTAATAATTTGAAGAAATACTTACTAGCTTTTGCTTTATCGATATTAGCTACGGGAATAGCTAGTTCCTATGCTTCTGATGTCGTTTATTATGATGATTACGACCTAGACATTATATTTGAGGAAAATAATACAGAAAATCTCAAAGAAGACACGGGAGATTGTCTAGACAAAGAAGATAAAAACAACAAGCTAAATGAAGAAATATCAAATATTATTAGCGAAGAAATGGATAAGGTAGACGGGTCTTATCAAGTCGCTGTAAAAACTTTAAAAGGAGATAGCGATATTGACCTTGATTATAGAAATACTAGTGAGTCTCTTCCTTCAGCCTCAACTATCAAGGTTTTTATCGCTATCAGTGCCTATGAAAATATTGAAAGGGGATCTATAAATGAGACAGATTCCCTAAATAATGACATACATTTAATGTTAAATAGGTCTGATAATTACGCTACAAATAGGGTTATAGATGCTCTAGGAGGTTTTTCTACAGTAAATAATACAATAGCAAAACTTACTGGATCAAATAGGACTTCTTTAAATAGGAAATTAGCTCATTCAGGTAAGGAGAATATGGTAGATGTTTCCGATCTAATAAGGGCTATGGAAGAGTTAAACAATCCTAAGCTTATAAGCGCAATTAACGCAGAAAAAATAAAACAAGCAATGACTAATACAAATACTAAGTCAAGTAAATTGCTTGCAAATTTGCCAACTTATGCTAAAGGAATTAATAAGTCTGGAGAAAATCCAGATAGGGGACAAGAATTAGATGTGGCTATAATAGATGTTGGATCTACTAGATTTGCCTTGGCTGTTGCTATGAAAACGAACAAATACTATGACAATGAAAATGAACTAAGAGTATTGAGAAGTGTGGGTGAGAGAATTACTGAAGCTTTTTATAACTTTGACTAAGGCAATAGTTAAATCTTGTTTTACTTATGATATGGGCCTGAAATTTGGATAGGATTTTGTTTATGGAGGACCTCGGTCCTCTCAGAGAGTAGACAAAGTAGCTTTAATTTAAATTTATTTTATAGTTAAGTTGCCCTTATCTCGACTAGTTAAATGTGCCTTAACTGGCACATTTAACCCTAAAACTAAAAGCTAGACATATATACTAATTTGTTACGACTTGTTTTAGTGTGAGTGAAACGAACGCATGGAGACTAACTATCGGAAGTCAAGTCGAAAATTAAAAAAATTAACAAATTAAAATTCATAAAAAGTTGAATAAATACTTAATTTATTCATCAAGAATTGACTTCCGTTAGGTTAAATAACGAATTATTGGCATGACAAATAAGCTATCGTTTTTGATAGCTTAAAATTTTCTTTAAATTTCATATCTTTTTAGGACGTTTGGCTTACAAATTTCTGATTTGTATTTAGAAGGTGAAATATTACTCTAGTTAATTTCCTGGCTACGTGTGTCAGGGCTACGTAATGGCGTTTACCTTCATTTTTCTTTTTCTCATAGTAAATCCTAAATGTTTCGTCATTTTGGCATATTAAAAATGCGGCTATGAATAGAGCATCTCTTAAGTATGAACTACCTCTTTTGCTCATACTACTATAGTTTGAATGCATTGTTCCTGATTGACTGATTGATGGATCTAGACCTGCATAAGCCAATAGTTTACTTGGATTTTCAAATTTTTCTATGTTTCCAATCTCAGCTATTAGACTAGGGCCTATCTCTATTCCTACACCAGGTATACTCATTATTGGACTATCTAAACAATCTAAGAGAGGCTTAATTTCCTCATTAACTTCTTTGATTTGTTTACATAAGAATTCCAAGGATTTAATATCTTGAACTAATCTAAAAGATACAGCAGATGAATCAATCCCTATTGACCTTCTTGCAGCATTCCTAATCTCTATTGCCTTGTCTTTAGAGTGACTTCCTTTAGAAGCTTTTTTAATTATGTTGCTTAACCTTGTTAAGTTTGCCTTAGCAATCTTATCTGCAGATGGATATTCTTTTAATACCTCTAGAGTGTATTTACAAAATACATCATTGCAGATGCTACTTAATTCAGGAAATACTAAATCTAAGTGGCTTACAATAGCATTCTTTAACTTAACCCTATCACTTTTTAAAGAAGATTTGTATCTAGTTAGTGACTTAAGTTCGTAATTATGATACAATTCATTGTGAGTAGGATTAGAGTCAGTAGCTCTTAGAAGCTTTGCAATGAAGAAAGCATCAACCTTATCGGTTTTTGTATTTCTAAAACTATCAGCCTTTCTGTAAAGACTAGTTTGATAAGGGTTAAAGAAATGAATGTTGAAATTCAAATCTAGTAGAAATCTTGAAAGATTGAGATGATAGTGACCGGTGGATTCTAATCCTATTCTAATTTTATCCTTATCAAAATCAGAAAGTTTTTTTAGTAAAAAATCAAAACCATCTCTTGAATTCTTAATTTCAAAATGACACCCTTTATCAAAATTATCCTCAACAGCAAGATAGCAGTTATGCTTAAATTTAGAAACATCAATACCCAAATAGATCATAGAAAACTCCTTTAAAATTATTGTTGTGCTTCCACATAAGTTATGTCTCGTATCCTTGTACAATAAATCGTCTAGCGATATCTAACTAATTAACAAAAAAACATAGTTATGTGGTTGTAGTCTCCGCGAAATAGTCAAAGCTATAGAGATCTCACACATTCCACAACACTATGTTTAATGTATAGTATTCCATTGTTTTTTCCATAGAATGACTATAGTTATATGATACAAGAGATCTCATTAGATTTCTCCACTCACTCCGTACTCTGACTCGTTACTTCGTAACTTTTCCGTGCTCCCGCACTAGTCAGAGGGGTAAATATCCAAATCAATGGATGTTTACCTGGTCGAAATAAGGGTAATTTCGATTTTGTCTACAGTCTTGGAGGGCCTCGGTCCTCTTTTTATATCTTTATACAAATTTAATATCAACTTTGTTATTATAAAATAAAAGGAGACTCTTATGAAGAAAAAAATTATAATCACAAGCTTAATACTAACGATGGCTATGACAAATATCAGCCCTAGCCTTGCAGCAGAGACTGATACGGAAAAAACTGAAATCAAGGAAAACGTGGAAGAAAAGATAAAAGAAACTTATGTTATAAATGAAATTGCTGAAGAATCAGTAATACTTAATAAGAAAGGAATGGATTCAGACTTAGTCTCAGTCCCTAAGAAAGAATTTAAGGATATCGATCTTAAGATAGGTAAAGAGGTAAATATCACAAGTGATGGAATCAACTTGTTGTCAGAACCTGGACAGTTTTCAAGAATTTATGAAATAGAAGAGACGAGCGATCCAAATAAAGAAGAGAAAATAACTGGACAATTTATAGTTAAGGAAATAAATGAAGAAGCTGTTACAGTTGAAAAAGAAGGTTCTGAAGGAGAATTGTACACTCTTTCAAAGAAATACTTTGCGAAAGACCTAAGTGTGGGAGATATGTACGAAATTACTCACAATGATATAGTTATGAAATCATATCCAGCCCAATTTTCTAAGATCTATGAGGTAAAAAAGCTAGAAAAAGATAATGAGAAATCAAACGAAGAAAGTGATAAAAAGAAAGATAAGAATAAAGAAGATACAAAGGCAGATAAAAATCCTAAGACAGGGATAAGCTCTAGCCTCTTAAGCTTATCAGCACTTACTATATCACTTGTGGGTCTAAAAATAAATAAGAAGAAATAAAACCAAGGATAGGCGTAGATTAAAATCTAGGGCCTATCCTTTTTGAATATATAAGAGAGAGGGATAAAGTAAATTTTACATAAAATAAGAATAAAGCTTTTCAGTTGCAAGTTTCTCATCTTTTTCATCTACAAAGAGGAAAAGTGAGTTGTTGGAAGCTCCTTGGATGATAAATTCGATTTTGATATCTTCTTCATTTAAGGACTTACTTATAAGATAAAGGGCTCGGGTCATGTCATTGGTTAAGCCTTCGCCAACTATAGCGATTGAGGCTAGATTATCCTTGATATTAAACTTGTTGTAGGCAAAGTTTTCGTCAATTGCGTTTTTAAGACTTTGCATCTCAGATTCGCTTTTTATATGCTCTTTTCTAATAAGAATTGACAAAGAGTCGATTCCTGTTGGTATATGCTCGACAGGAATATGTTGGTATTCGAATATATCAAGGAGCTTATTTATATAACCGACCTTCCTATTCATCAGATATTCTGTGATATTAAAAGAGATAAACTTACCGACATTGGATATCCCTACAACCGGATTGCTATCTACATCAGATCTATCTTGCTCTATAACAGTACCTCCCTCGTAGGGCTTGTTGGTATTTTTGACGCAGATTTTAATATTTTGATTAAGGAGAGGCTCGACTGCATCTTCTTGGAAGATCTCAAATCCGTTGTAGGAAAGCTCTCTGATTTCTGCATAGGTTATATTTCTGATAGGCTTTGGACTATCAATCATCTTTGGATGGGCAGAGTAAATATAAGACATATCTGTGTAGTTTTCATAAATATCGCATCCAAGTCCTCTTGCTAGAATCGCTCCACTTATATCAGAGCCTCCCCTTAAGAAGGTTAGGATTTCACCTTGCTTATTTACTCCGTAAAAGCCTGGCATAACTATAAGCTCATCAATATCTCTTAACTTTTTAATGTTTTCATAAGTTCTATCTGAAATTATCGGCTCATTTAATACATAGTCTAGCTCTATGCCTGCTTCTTTTGGAGAGACGTATCTTGCCTTAAGACCAATAGTATTTAGATATCTTGCGATAAGTCTTGCGTTAAAGTCCTCTCCGCAGGACTTAAGGGCGTTTTCAAGGTAGAAGTCATCGTCAATATTTTCTAGCATTTGATTGAGCTCTATTTTATAAGTCTCGATAAAATCGCAGTCAAGATTCAAGCCTTCTCCGATTTGCCTATATCTTTCGATTATTTTATCCATGGTCTTTATGTAAGAATCGCTAGAATTAGAATATTCCTTGAAAAGTCTAATAAGTAGGTCTGTGACCTTTATGTCAGAATCATTTCTTTTGCCTGGCGCGGATAGGACAACTCCTCTAATATCTGGATCGTTTTTTATTATTTGACCGACCTTTTTGATCTGTTCATCACTTGCGAGAGATGAACCACCAAATTTTGCAACTTTTATCATTATTTTTCCTTTCTTATTCTCCTATGACTAATATTATTAAATACTTTACATATATATAAAAATAATGCAAATGGATAAAATTTTATTTATTTTTGTCTCTGCGCTACAAAGCTTTAAATGTAAGGGATTAGCAAGAAAAAGTAAGTTGGATAAAAATAAGAACATATTTATTATTTGACATTTCGACTGATAAGTGATAGGCTATATTACAACAACTGAACGATGTAAGTGAGAGGTCGCGGTTATAATTATTAGATTAATTTCGAAAGGTATAATCGCCGAAATGCTTAGGTGTTGGTCGCATTACTGAATAAGGATGTGGCTGTCATAGGAAAACGCCATTTTTCTATGGAGTACTTCTTACATTGGGGGCGAAAGGATAATCATGGGACTTTTGCTCATGATTTTTTATTTATAGGAGGAAAGATGCTTAGAAAGAACATGGAATGGATAGGAGATAGCCTACATATAGGAGGGGTCAGTGTAAATAAGCTTAAAGAAAAATACAATACACCGCTTTATATATATGATCAAAAGCTTTTTGAAAATACAGCCGAGGTATTTATGGATAAGTTTAAATCCGATAAGTTTGAGACAGAAATTGTCTATGCTTCAAAGGCCTTTTCTAACTTGTATGTCCTAGGTCTTGTAAGGAGCCTTGGCTTAGATCTCGATGTAGTAAGTGGTGGGGAGCTTTTCCTTGCCCTTAAGGCAGGGATTAATCCACAGAAAATCCACTTCCACGGTAACAACAAGCTAGAAGAAGAGCTAATCATGGCTATAGAAAATGATATTGGTCTTATCATTATAGATAACATGGCGGAATTTCATCTTCTATCAGGGCTTTTAGGAAAATATAAGAAAAAAATGAGGGTCCTTCTTAGGATAAATCCTGATATAGTGACTGATACTCACAAGTTTATCCAAACATCAAATGCGGATTCAAAATTTGGCTTAAATATCAGAGATGAAAAGCTCACAAACTATATCAAAGAGATTATAGCAGATCCTTATATCGAACTTGTTGGTTTCCATTCCCATATAGGTAGCCAAGTTACTAAGGGCGAGTTTTTCGTAGAAGAAAGCAATATCCTCCTAGATTTTACCAAAAAGATGAGCAATGACTTAGGATATGAATTTACTAATATTAATTTTGGAGGAGGCTTTGGGGTAAGCCAGAAGGAGAAAGATCCGTCACTTGACCTTGAAGAATTCTTGCCAGAATTTATAAAACATATTGAAGAAAAGATCGGTGAGCTTGACCTTCCTATAAAAATAGTTGGAATTGAGCCAGGAAGGAGCTTAATAAACCAAGCCGGCTCCACTCTTTATACAGTATCTTCTGTTAAAGAAACCCTGGAGGGTCTTCCTCTAGTATTTGTGGACGGGGGAATGAGTGATAATATTAGGCCAAGCCTTTATGGGGCAAAGTATGACGCCCTTATAGGAAACAAGAAAGAGTCATCTAAGAAATCTTACAGGGTTGCTGGCAAGCTCTGCGAATCGGGAGATATCCTAATAGATGAGGTGGAGCTCGGCAATCCAGAAAAAGATGACTTACTTCTTATCCCGTCGACAGGAGCCTATACTTATGTCATGCAGTCGCATTATAATAAGATGTTAAGTCCTGCCGTAGTCTTTGTCAAAGACGGCAAGGACTATTTGGCAGTAAGAAGAGAATCGTACGAAGATCTGTTAATCAATAATTTAGAATATGAAGAAAGGAATTAAGATGGAAAATTTAAATGTAGCAGTTGTTGGAGCAAGCGGACTTGTAGGAAGAAAAATCCTAGAAATCTTAGAAGAAAGGAAGTTTCCGGTAGGAAGATTTTTCCCCTTCGCATCAGCTAAATCAAAAGGTAAAAAGATAAGCTTTAAGGGCGAAGACTTTGTAATTGATGAGCTCACAGAAGATTCCTTCAAGGGAAAAGACATCGATATAGCCTTATTTGCAGCAGGTGGATCTGTTTCAGAAAAATATATTCCTCTCTTTATCGAAGAGGGAATCAAGGTTGTAGATAACTCTTCCTTCTTTAGGATGGCCGACGGTGTGCCTTTAGTTATTCCTGAAGTAAATGGATCTATTATCACAGATAAAGACATGCTAATTGCAAATCCAAATTGCTCTACAATCCAATCAGTCCTTGCTCTTAAGCCAATCTATGACAAGTACGGAATCGATAGGATTGTCTATAATACTTACCAGGCAGTAAGCGGTGGAGGAGAGCTTGCCCTAGAAGACCTCTATAACAAAACTAACAAGAAATGGAAATACAAGATAGCAAACAATGTCCTAGCCCAAATCGACGTCTTCGAAGATAATGGTTACACCAAAGAAGAGATGAAGATGGTAAATGAGACAAGAAAAATCCTTGAAGATCCATCTCTTAAGATAACTGCCACGGCAGTAAGGGTTCCTGTAGAAAACTCACACGGAGTATCTTGTAACCTATCTCTTACTAAGCCATTCGACCTTGATGAATTAAGAGATGATTTAGGAAATTTCCCAGGAATTAAGGTCGTAGATGATATCAAAGAAGAAATATATCCAATACCAACCATGGCTACAGGAACAGATGAAGTTTATGTGGGAAGAATTAGAAAGGATGAGTCTATCGAAAACGGACTTAATATTTGGATTATTGCTGATAATATAAGAAAGGGAGCTGCAACTAATGCAGTTATGAATTCAGAAATACTAATGGGGGTTAATAATGATTTTTAAGGGAGTAGCTACAGCACTAGCAACACCATTAAAGGAAGATTTGACAATTGATTATGAAGCCTATGAGAAGCTTTTGGCCTACCAAGTAGAAAATAAGGTAGACGGGCTTGTGGTTTGTGGAACTACAGCAGAAGCAGCCGCTATGGATAAGAAAGAAAAGCTTGACCTAATTAATTTCACTATAGAAAAAGTAGGAGGCAGACTTCCAATTATAGTTGGAACTGGGTCAAATAACACCAAAGAGGCGGCTGAATTTTCTAAAGAAGTTAGCGAAATTGATGGGGTAGACGCCCTCCTAGTGGTGACTCCTTATTATAACAAGGCAAATAGGGAGGGGCTTTACAGGCATTTTGCTAGCATAGCAGAAAAAAGTACAAAGCCTATAATTCTTTACAATGTTCCTTCAAGAACTGGAGTAAATATCGATCCAGAACTAGTGGCAGAGCTTTCAAAGATAGAAAATATTGTAGGTATAAAAGATGCAACAGGAGACCTTCACTATACAATCAAGGTCAAAAGTCTGGTAGATGAAGATTTCGCCATATATTCAGGAAATGACGACCTTATGGTTCCTTTATTATCAGTTGGGGGAAGTGGTGTAATATCTGTCCTAAGCAATATCTTGCCAAAGGAAACTAGCGAGATGGTCCACGATTATCTTGAAGGATGCGAAAAAGAAGCAGGAATTAGTCAAGTAAAATATATTAATCTCATTGAAGCCTTGTTTAATGAGGTAAATCCAGTTCCTGTAAAAGAAGCCTTGAGACTTATAGGAATTTCTGATAATTATATGAGACTTCCCCTAAGCCCAGCTAGCAGTGAGACGACAGGGCTTTTGGAAGATGAACTAAAGAAACTAGGTGTCTTATGATTAAAATCATCCTAGTAGGGGCATCTGGAGCCATGGGAAAGACTGTAGCAGAGCTTGTTAGTAAAAGTCTGGAATATAAAATAGTGGCAGGAATTGCTGAAAAGGAAGAGGAAGGGGATTTTCCAATCTATGACTCCTTTGCAAAAATCAAAGAAAAGGCAGATGTAATAATAGATTTCTCCTCAAGAGACCTTCTAGATCCGCTTATAACTTTTGCCTTCGAAAATAATTTAAAGCTAGTACTTGCTACTACCGGCTATACAGAAGAAGATTTTAGGAAAATAGATGAGGCAAGTGAGAAAATCGCCCTAGTTCAATCAGGAAATTACTCTATAGGTATTAATATAATGCTAAAAGTAGCCAAAGAGCTTGCAGGCCTTTTGGATGACTTCGATATAGAAATTGTAGAGGCCCATCACAAATACAAGAAGGACGCCCCAAGTGGAACTGCAAAGATGCTTTTTGCCGCTGTAAATGAGGGCAGAGATGGAAAATTAGTAGAAAAATACGATAGATTTTCGGAAAATAAAGCGAGAAAAAAAAATGAAGTTGGTATGTCTTCCCTTAGGGCTGGCACAATTAGCGGAGACCATATGGTGGTATTTGCAGGAGAAGATGAGGTATTAAGCTTAAGCCACCACGCAGCTAGCAAGAAAATATTTGCCAAGGGAGCCTTAAAGGCAGCAAGCTTCATAGAAGGAAAAGAAAAAGGCAGATATCAAATATCTGATGTCTTAGATAAATAGGAGAGAAAATGATTAGAGTAGGAATAGTTGGTTATGGAAATTTAGGGAAAAGTCTGGGCTATCTAGTAGATGAGTCGGATAAGATGGAACTTGTAGGATACTTCTCAAGAAGAGAAATTAAAGAAAATCCAAAAGTCAAGAGCATAGATGATATCAAAAACTACAAGGATAAGGTTGATATATTATTTTTGTGTGGTTCATCAGATCACGATATAGAAATCCAAGGAGTAGAGCTCGTTAGAGATTTCAACACCGTCGATTGCTTCGACAATCACAAGCACATATACGATTACTATCAAAAGATGGATAAAATTGCAAAAGATAGGAAGAAAGTTTCTCTAATATCAACAGGCTGGGATCCGGGTTTATTTTCCTTAGCTAGAACTCTCTTTGAAGCTGTTCTACCAAAGGCAAAGACCTACACCTTTTGGGGTAAGGGCATAAGCCAAGGCCACTCCGCAGCTGTAAGATCTATAGAAGGAGTAAAGGATGCGGCCCAATACACAATTCCAAGAGAAGACTTTCTAGAAAGCGTAAGAGAGGGGCTTGAGCCTGACTTCACTCCACAAAAGGCCCACCTTAGGGAAGTCTTTGTAGTAATAGAAGATGGGGCTGATAAGGAAATAATCGAAAGAAAAATAAAGACCATGCCTGACTACTTCGAAGGCTATGAGACTAGGGTAAACTTCATTAGCCAAGAAGATTTAGACAAAAATCACAAGGGTATGCCTCATGGGGGAAGAGTCATCAGAGAAGGAGAGAATGCAAAAGATCAAAGGGCAAGGATGGAATTTATCCTAGATCTTGATAGAAACCCTGACTTTACGGGGGCAGTAGCCCTTGCTTATGGAAAGGCTGTCTATAAGTTATATAAAGACAAGGATTATGGAGCAAAGACAGTCCTCGACATACCAATCTCTATGCTAATTGATTATGATAGAGAATATTTACTAAAACATATGATATAAATTAAATCACCCCTCACAAAGACTAATCTGAGCAAATGACTATTTGGATTAGTCTTTTCTTGTTAAAATGTTGACTTTCTTGAGCTTATTGTCTATAATAATTGTGTAAGCGATTACAAATATTATATTGGAGGAAATTTATGGACTTATTTATAGGTATAATCTTGATCATAACCTATATAGGCCTTGCCATTTATGCCGCCAAGGGCGGAAACCTTATGACGGGATTTTTCGTCATGGCTGTTGTTTGGCTTGGACTTAGTATTTTAGGCGGAAAGATCAGCTGGGCTGACGGAATGAAGGATATCTTACAGGGTGGACCAGAATCATGGGGAGCGACCGCTGTTAATGTTATTTTTGGTTCTTGGTTTGGTAAGATCCTAGTTGATACGGGAATTGCTTCAAAACTAATCAAATCTGTTACTGAACTAGGAGGAGACGATCCACTCATAGTTACTGTTCTTCTTTCCCTAGTTACTGGAGTAATTTTTACAGCAACCTTTGGTGCTGGTGCAGTTGTTGCGATAGGAGTTATAGTCCTACCGATTCTTTTATCTTTGGGAGTACCAAAACGTTTAGCAGTAACAAGTTATCTGATGTCTGTAGCAAGTGGTATGTATCTTAACCCAGTTTTATTTTCACAGATGCAAGCGATTTTTGAGGATATGACTTTCTCTCAAGAATACATAAGATGGGCCTTTGCTGCTATGGCAGTTCACCTTCTTATCGTAGCTATTATGCTATTTACTCATATGAAGATTTTTTCTAAGAAAAGAAGAAAGAAAAAGGCTTGGGATATAGACTTAAATGAGGAAAGCGATATGGAAAAGGTGCCAACTATTGCTCTAATCACACCAATCATTCCTACATTTTTATCTATAGTATTTTCTTGGGCAAGCATTCCTGCCTTTATAGTTGGATCTGTTTTTGCTCTAATAGTTTGTGGGAAAATCGGTAAAAGCTGGGCCGAAGCAAGTAGGGTCGTATCTTCTACTTTCTACGATGGAGTAATAGATGTAGCAGGTCTATTGGGATTCTTGTTTATCCTTCCAATGTTTAACAAGATTTCTGGAGTAGCAGCACCATTTTTTGATCCAATTCTAGGAGATATTTTGCCAAAGACTACCCTAGGTTTGACTCTAGCCTTTATGATTATGGCTCCTCTCGGTTTGTTTAGGGGACCTCTCACAATCTTTGGGGCAGGGGCAGCAACAGTTGGAGTATTAAATGCACTTGGTTCTTATTCGACACCATTTCTGTTTACACTTATGTATGTACCAACTATAGCTATGAACCTTGCGGCTTGTCCTACCCAATCTTGGAACTTGTGGGCACTTAACTATTCTAAAGTTAGTGTTAAGGACTTCATGAAGACAGGTTTAGTTTGGGCTTGGATTATAACAGCTATCAACTTGTTCTTAGTTTTTGTATTCTTTGGTAGTTAGGAGGAAGTATGAAAAGACAAATTAGAGTAGGTATAGATGTAGGTGGTACAAATACCAAGGCTGTTGCCATTGACAATGTCACATACGACATAGTTGGTATGGGAATTATCCCTACAACTCACGACCATGAGCTTGGTGTAAGTCAGGGAGTTATAGAATCATTTAATAAGTGCCTTACAGAAAATAATATTTCAGCAGATGAGGTTACTTTTATTGCTCACTCTACAACACAAGCAACCAACGCCCTAGTGGAAGGAGATGTGGCTAAGGTTGGAATAATAGGTATAGCTAATGGTGGCTTTGTAGGATTTTTATCCAAAATCCAAGGTCATATCAAAGACATAGAGCTTGATGATTCTGGCAAGAGAAAGATTCAAACAGAATATAGATTTATAAATAGGAAAGACTTCACAGAAGAAAATGTAGCAAGTATTGTAGATGAATTGATAAAAAGTGGCTGTGGAGTAATAGCTGTATCTAAGACCTTCGGAGTAGATGGAAACAAGGAAGAGCTCCTCATCAAAGAGATGGGAAAGGCTAAGGGAATTGAGGTTTGTGCAGCTTCAGAAATATCTAAACTTTACGGTCTATCAAGAAGGACAAGAACAGCCGTAATAAATGGATCAATCCTGCCAAAGATGATTGCCACAGCAGATTCGACTGAGTCCGCTGTTAAAAAAGCGGGTATCAGTGCTCCTTTAATGATCATGAGAGGCGATGGGGGAGTAATGGATATAGAAGAGATGAGAAATAGACCGGTTCTTACCATGCTATCTGGTCCAGCTGCTTCAACTGTAGGAGCTTTGATGTATCTTAAGGTATCTAACGGAATATTTTTCGAAGTCGGAGGAACTACAACAGATATCGGAGTTATCAAAAACGGAAGGCCAATGATTGACTATGCGGTAGTCGGTGGCCAAAGGACTATGGTTAACTCAATGGATGTCCACACAGTTGGAGTTGCTGGAGGATCTATGATAAGGGCAGGAGGAGGCAAAATCATAAAAGTTGGACCAAGGTCCTGTCATATAGCAAACCTTCCTTATGTAGTATTTACCGATCCTAAGGAATTTGAAAATGCAGAAATCATCCAAATATCACCAAAAGAAGGAGATCCAAAAGATTATATAGTAATAAGAGCAAAGGGTAAGGATTATGCTCTAACCACAACATGTGCTGCCAATGCCCTAGGTATAATCGAAGAAGGAGACTATTCTTATGGCAATCCTGAAAGTGCTCAAATCTGCTTCAAGCTTTTGGCTGACTTTTTGGGAATAACTATGGAAAAAGCAGCGAGACAAGTGCTTAACGATGCTGCAAATACAACTAATGAAGTAATCCTAGACCTAATGGATAAATACAAGGTAGAACAATCTCAAACTACTATTGTCGGTGGAGGTGGAGGAGCCAAGGTCCTCTTGCCATTTGCTGCAGATAAATTAGGGGTACCATATAAGCTAGCCGACAAGGCAGAAATCATATCATCTATAGGAGTTGCCCTTGCTATGGTAAGAGATGTAGTAGAAAGAGTTATTCCTCAACCTACTAGAGAAGATATTATGAAGTTAAGATCAGAGGCTACAGACCAAGTAATAAAATCTGGAGCTAGTCCAGAATCTGTTGAAATCCAAATAGAAATTGACCAACAAACCTCAAAGGTTAGGGCGATTGCTACAGGTTCGACAGAAATAGCAAGCCAAGATTTAACTAAAAAGGTAACGAAAGAAGAGGCGAGAAAGCTTGCCGCAGACAGTCTTCTAGTAGGCGAAAATGAAGTAGAAAACCCTGTCTCAAATGAAAACTTCAATATATTTACAGCAGAAAAAGGAAATAAAACTGAGCTTCGTGCTGTTGATAATAAGGGCTTTATCAAGCTTCAAAGGGCTGATGCCAAGGCAATGAAAACTACTGCAGGTGGGGTAAGAACTGTAGTGGCTAATATGTGGAAGGATCTTGCAGTATTTAAGTCAGACATCAAACTAAATCCAGATATCTACCTCTGCCTTGGTGGAAAGATTGTCGACTTCGAAGGACTTACTAGCCTTGAACAGCTCAACATGCTGATTGACTCAGAGCTTTCATTAAGAGAAGGCAATGAAGATGTCATTGTAATAGGAGCCAAAAACGACCTATAATGGAAGATAGAAAACTAGCAAATCTTATTTCCTTATCAGATGAAACTTTTGCCCAATATCTCCTAAGAGAAGATCTATTCTATGAAAAAATACAAGATAAGGAAGAAATAATCAAAGAAAGTTTAGAGATAGGACGAAAAGTAGGAGAAGCTAAGAAAGATATCTTTTCTGATATAGATGGGCTTAAAGACTTTTATAATTTGGAAATAAAATATAAAGAAGAAAAAAGCGAATTTGGCTACTATGAGCTAGCTTACTTTGAAGATAATAAAATAATTTTCAATAATGAAAATATAAGCAAAATCGAAGATATGGCAAGTCTAAATAACTTGCCTATTTTTGAAGGAATAGAATTGTCAGATATAATCCTCGCCCATGAGCTATACCATAAGATCGAACAAGAAGATAAGCTTCCCACTGATAGGGTATACATTACTTATAAGAAGATGGGCTTTATTACAAAGAAAGTTAAGCTTAAAGCTCCTTCAGAAATAGGAGCTATGGCCTTTGCGAAAAGCTTCCTAGCTTTGGAGTTTAACCCTCTTATAATCAACTATCTTCTGGCAAAGGCCTTTGGTAGACAAGAGATTCTATATAGAAAAATATACAAGGATATAAAATGAAAGTAACCTATGATAAATTAAAAAATACAATAAAAAATGCCCTCAAAGCTAGTGGGGTTAGTGAAGAAAAATCAGAACTTATGGCAAGGGTCCACGCAGATTCTACCCTTAAGGGAGTCAATTCTCATGGGCTAAATAGGATACCGAGACTGATTGATTTTATAGAAAAGGGCTTGGTTGATATTAATGCGGAAATGGAGCTTGTTAAGGGTTTTGGCTCTGTCGAAAACTACGAGGGAAATCTCGGCTTTGGTGTAATCAATGCACTTAAGGCAAGTGATAGGGCGGCAGAGCTTGCCAAAGAGCACGGAATAGGAATGGTTACCTTAAGGAATACTACTCATTGGATGAGGGGAGGGGCCTATAGCGAAAATATTGCTGATAAGGGCATGATTGGCATGTGCTGGACCAATACCGAATCCCTCATGCCTGTTTGGGGATCAGATGAGAATAGTCTTGGTAATAATCCGATAGGTATCTCCATTCCATCAGAAAGTGGAAATATCTCACTCGATATGGCTATTTCCCTTTACTCCTATGGAAAGCTTGAAACTACAAGGCTTAAGGGAGAAAAGCTTCCATATCCAGGTGGTTTTGATAAGAACGGAAATCTTACAGATGACCCAAGACTAATAGAAGAAAGCCAAAATCTCTTGCCAGTGGGTTACTGGAAGGGGTCAGGTCTTGGCATATGCCTTGATACTATGGCAGCTCTCTTATCAAATGGCTTGTCAACCTATGATATGGATGACAGGGATGGATTTAACTGTACATCTTGCTCGCAGATTTTTATAGCTATGAATCCAGAAGCCTTTTCCACTAAGGAAGAAAACGAGAAGACTATAAAAAAGATGAAAGAAAGAGTAAAATCAGCTCATCCTAAAAATCCTGGGGCAAGCCCTAGATATCCGGGACTAGGTCTTTACGCGAGAAAAGAAAAGAGCCTAAGGGAAGGAATAGAGGTCGATTGTGATATATTTAAAAAGGTGGAAAGCCTAGGGGAAAAGTAGTTAAATTAATCTTATGAAAAGAGAAGTTTTAATTTTCCTACTAGCTATTAACATACTTGGAGTAAGTCTTACAATTTATGATAAGATAGCGAGCAAGAAATTTAGGAAAAATCGTATAAGGGAAGATGTCCTCTTATTAATAGGGGCAATGGGCGCGGCAGTATCTATGTATATTACAATGAAGCTAATAAGACATAAGACCCGCCACAAGAAATTTATGACAGGCCTCCCTATATTTTTCTTCCTGCAAGTAGTTTTTCTAATTTATAAGGTTAAATTTGTTGGATAATAAGAAAATTTTATATTTATCAAATTTAAAAGACGAGGAGAGTTGATTTATTTCCTCGTCATTTTGAATTTAGTTCGTATATATCTTTAAGTCCCAAAAGACCTAAGTTTGGGATAGATTTTATCTTTAAGTCCCTATATTCTATAAAATCGGCATATTCGCCACTTGTAATTATCTCAGTATTATCCTTATCAAGTTTATTTTGCTCTATTATCTCACCAATAATTGCTTCTACAGACTTTTTGTAGGAATAATAAATGCCATTTTGCATGGCCTTGGTTGTAGACTTGCCCAAGATTTTTTCAACTTTTACAATGTCAACTTGGGGAAGCTTGGCGCTTTCCCTTACTAGGGATTCTTGGAAGAGGTCTATGCCAGGCATTATCGCTCCTCCAAGAAATTCGTTTTTATTATTGATATAGTCTATAGTGGTTATTGTGGACGCTTGGACTATTATAAGGTTTTTATCGGACCTATTTTTACTTCCTACTGCTCTTATAATCCTATCGCTTCCTACGTCTTTAGGATTATCATATTTGATATTAATACCTGTCTTAAGACCTGCAGATACATAGTAAGGTTTTTTATTAGAAATCTTATAGGCAATATCCATATATTTCCTATCAAGTTCTGGGACGACTGAAGAAATTATAATATCAGATATATCAGAAAGCTTTATTCCTTCGTCTAGCAAAAGATATTTGATTATAAGAAAAAGTTCGCTTGCTGACCTATCCTTTATGCTAGATAGATTAAAGTTTGCCGCAAGCTTCCCATTATTAAAAACTCCAAAGTCTGTATTTCTATTTTCTATATCAATAGCTAAAAGCATTTTATCTCCTTGTTGATTTGAGGGCCTTAATTACTGCTGTTGAAAGTATAACAGAAAGAATGGCCTCTGGTATACCACTTGTAATTGTAACTCCAAGTATGGCTGACCTTGCGTTATCCATTGGTAAGCCAAGGGTTTTGACATAGCTTTCGGCATAGATTAAGTAGATTCCACCAAGAACTAGGATTGTGTTGGTCATAGAACCTACGAAAGCGCCAATTGCTATTGGGAAATCTTTCTTAGATTTTCTAGAATACATAAATAGTCCGATAACTACAGCCAGAAGAATTATTACGAAAATAATATTTAGAAGGGATTTTCCTTCAGTAATATTCTTATAGAGTAGGTAGATAAGTCCTATAGATATTGCAATCCACAAAATTTTGGAAAGATTTTTTAACTTTTTGTCTCCTATATTTTGACAAGCCTTGTAAGCATAATAGCTAGTAATTCCAATTAGAACTCTTGGAAGAACAGATATTAATGGATTGTAGAAGACAAAAGAAACTGGACTAGGATTTCTTAGTAGAGCGTTTAGTAAAGACGAAACTCCGAATATTAGTCCGACTAGGGCTCCTACGACAGGTCCTTCTGCAATTGCTCCAATGATTACAGGAATGTGCATGGTTGTCGCGTTGATAAATCCTAAAGGAATTAGACCGAGTGGAGTTAGGCTAAGGACTATGGTGATTGCACCAAGCATTGCCGCCGTCACAAGCTTTCTGCTACTGATTGATTTTTTGTTCATAATTACCTCCGATACGGTTCATATAGATACCGTTCATTTGCATCGTTGATGCTAGAAACATTCTTCCTTTAATCTTTTTTCTAGTATCTCCAATTGTGAAATCTAGATGAGATTAAAGACTACTAAGATTATAACTATGTTTTTCTCTAAAGTAAAGAGCGAGGAGAAAAAAAGAGCAAAATTTGAAATTTTGCCCTAAGATTGAACTTTATTTACGTTTAATATTTTTCTTAAGATTAATTCAGCATAGTCGGTACTTCCTTCGACATTTGGATGAACCCTGTCTACAGCTAGAAGATCATCCCTATCCTTTACGAAAGACCTCCAGTCTACAAGGTGGGCCTTATCGTGGCTGTCGGTGAAGGCTTTGATATTTTTGTTTACCTGATCCATATAGGATTCAAGATGGCTGGTGTTTACAAAATATACATCCCTGCCGTCTGCTATATCCATAATAGCCTCCATATCTGAATCATTCGCCGATCCGTTTGAGCCGAGGCCAACTAGGATTATGTCATTTAAGCCAATGTCGTTTTTGATTGCAAGAAGCCTATCAGCTCCCTCTGGCATATCCCTACCGACTTCTCCATCAAGATATAGGTTTGGGACGTAGTCTCTTAGGTAGGAATCGACATTCATAAGGACAGAATCTCCCACTGCAGTTATGGAAATTCCCTTAAGAAAGGTTAGCTCCTTGTCTGAGAAATTGAAATCATCGTAGGCTTTTTCCTTAAAGTTTGGATTCTCCTTATCCCTATTGCTAGTCTTTATAGAATTTTCTTTATCCTTAATGATTTTTGCATCTTCATTTCTCTTTTTGATTTCTGCTTCATTTTGCGAGAAGTTTTTCTTAAACTTATCCATTTCTTCCTGCTTTTTATTTCCAATAGCAAGGGAGATAATATTTAATATTATAATTAGAACAAGACTTCCTATAAGCTTCTTACTTCTAAACTTCTTATTAGAAAAGCGAACTTGATAGGAAATTTCTGAAATAAGGACAAGGACTATAAGCTCCAAGCCATAAAATAAAATCCTATTTTCTATCCTGGTCCTTAGGAAGTAAGTGAAAAATACTTGGATTATATACTGCCACAAATAGTAGTAATAGGACCTATCGCCCAGCCAAATCATAAATTTATAGAAAGGTTTCTGCTTTCTATAGGCTATGTGATTTTTTATTTCCATATCGTATATTATAAGCAAAAACAAAGCTACTATTATCTCATAGGCAAGGAAAAATGTCCTATAGATCCAAAGGCTTTTCCCGTTGATGAAGAAAAAGGGAAGGACGATTGGAATTAATAAAATTCTTGCTAGCTTCTTATGGTCTATGCCCTTTATCTTATTCTTATTTTCCCTATAGAGTATATTCGCACAAACTCCAATAAAAAATGCTGAGATTCTAGTATCTGTCCCATAGTAGATCCTTATTATAGGGGCCTTGGTAAAGGAAAGATAGTAGCTAATCATAGTAGAAATTAAAGTTAGACTAGCAAAAATCATAAGCCTTTTCTCTTTAAGGTCAAACTTATTTATTAAATAATCTATCAGATAATAAATTATCACGACCTGGATATGGACAGAGATGTACCACAAATGAGTAAAGAGGTTGAAATTACCACTCCTATCGAAGTAGGAAATCCCCTTAATAATGGCTCTGATATTTTCTACTGCGAAAATCGTAGTAAGAGAGCTTAAGATACTATCATCGAAGATTTCTCTAGAAAAGACTAGGGCAAATAAGAGAGATATTGCCACTATAGTCCATAGGGGAGACATAATCTTTACGATTCGCGCCTTTATTTTTTCAAGATAGACTCTGATATCAACTTCACCGGAAGACTTAACAGATGCTCTTTCAAGGAAAAATCCAGATATGATCATAAAAATAATCACACCAAGAAAACCTCCAGAAAGCCTATGGCTTAGAAGGTGATAGATTGAAACAGCAATAAGGCTTAAGGCCTTAAGCATAGTCACATTATACAAATTCTTTTTCATTACTAACTCCATTCTTATCTTTACTATTATAACACCATATTAGTTAAATTTACATTAATATTAAAAAAATCTAAGTATATAGCAAATTTGAGAAATCGAATCTTTATTGTATAGTAATACTGATTGAATAATGCGAGGAAAGGCCCTAGTAGCTAGGAAAGGCAGACAGAGAGGAGATGGCTGGTGGAAATCTCTTGACCGGAACTAGTGAATCTAGCTTTGAGCATATATGAATTAAGGCAAAAATATTTGCATAATTTGGGTGGCACCACGAGACCTTCGTCCCAATTAGGGAGGGCCTTTTTTATTGTTTAAAGGAGAAATTATGATTGATATTAAATTACTTAGAGAAAATCCAGAACTTGTAAAAGAAAACATCAAGAAGAAATTCCAAGACGAAAAGCTTGTCCTAGTTGACGAAGTCTTAGAACTTGATGAAAAGCTTAGATCTTTCAAGACTGAGGGAGATAACTTAAGAAGCGAAAGAAATAAGACAAGTAAACAAATCGGAGCTCTTATGGGCCAAGGCAAGAAGGATGAAGCAGAAGAAGCCAAAGCTCATGTTAAGGAAATTAACGATAAGCTAACTGATATCGAAGCCAAGACTGAAGAGTATGGCAAGGAAGTCAAAAAGAGAATGCAAGTAATCCCACAAATCATCGACGATAGTGTTCCTATAGGAAAGGACGATACAGAAAATGTCGAAATAGAAAAATTCGGCGAGCCAGTAGTTCCTGACTATGATGTACCTTATCACATTGACATCATGGAGACCTTCGATGGGGTAGACCTAGATGCTGCAAGAGATACATCTGGGGCAGGTTTCTACTATCTAAGAGGAGATATAGCAAGACTTCACTCAGCAATTCTTTCATATGCTAGAGACTTTATGATCGATCGTGGCTATACCTACTACATTCCACCATTTATGATTAGATCTGATGTGGTTACTGGAGTAATGAGCTTTTCTGAAATGGAAGATATGATGTATAAGATAGAAGGGGAAGATCTTTACCTAATCGGTACAAGTGAGCACTCAATGATTGGTAAGTTTATAAATACAATCAATGAAGAAGAAAAAATGCCACTAAGAATGACTTCTTACTCACCATGTTTTAGAAAAGAAGTAGGAGCTCATGGTATAGAAGAACGTGGAGTTTACAGAATCCATCAATTTGAAAAACAAGAGATGGTAATAATCGCAAAGCCAGAAGATTCCAAAACACTCTACAATGAATTATGGAAAAACACAGTTGACTTCTTTAGAAGCCTCGAGATTCCAGTAAGAACCCTAGAATGTTGCTCTGGAGACTTGGCAGATCTTAAGGTTAAATCATGTGACGTTGAAGCATGGAGCCCAAGACAAAAGAAATACTTCGAAGTAGGAAGCTGCTCTAATCTAGGAGATGCCCAAGCAAGAAGACTTGGAATTAGACTAAGGGGAGAGAATGGAACCTACTTTGCCCACACCCTAAATAACACTGTAGTAGCTCCACCAAGAATGTTAATAGCCTTCCTAGAAAACTTAATCCAAGAAGATGGAAGCGTGAAAATTCCTAAACCACTTCAAATGTATATGGGTGGAAAGGAAAAAATCGAGCCAAAAAATAAATAGGACTATAATATCCGTGGGTAAGCTAGCTTATCTGCGGATTTTTAATGATGAGAATTTTTGAAATTCCTTATAAGGCTAATTGCTATCATCATTTAAGAAAATTCTAACAAGAATAAATGATATTGTAGCCTTATCCTTAAGCTAAGAAAGTTTTGATGAAAATAAAAAATATCGATATTAACAAATAAAATCGTCCCAAATCTTGGAGCTTACTATGATTTATTAAATCTAGCTTTCCAAGAGGGACGATTTTTCTTATTTAATTTCAAGCATTATTGGCGTATGGTCTTGCCTGTCTCCAGAATCTATTATAGTAGAATTTACTACGTCTTCCATTAACCTATCAGATACTAAAAAGTAATCAATCCTCCAGCCGGAGTTATTGATCTTGCTTGTCTTAACTCTTTGGGCCCACCAGGTGTAGGCTCCTTCAAGGTCCTTGTTAAGATGTCTAAAGGTATCAGTAAAGCCCCTATTTAAAAGATTAGTAAAGCCTCTTCTCTCCTCATCTGTAAAGCCTGCTGACATGTGGTTGTTATCAGGATGAGCGAGGTCGATTTCTTCATGGGCTACATTGAAATCGCCTGTAGCTATGACAGGCTTAATCTTATCAAGTTCAGCAAGATAATCGGCATATAGCTTATCCCACTCTTCTCTTAGGGGAAGTCTCTTAAGATCGCCACCTGCATTAGGTGTGTAGACTTGGGTAAAGTAGAAGTCATCAAACTCTAGGGTAAGGATTCTTCCTTCGAGATCCATTGTATCTGGAGCACCGATTTCTGGGAAGGACTCCTTCACATCGAGGCCCTTTTTGTAGAGGGTCATGGTTCCTGCGTAGGATTTCCTAGCAGTTGGCCTTGAGGAAATCCATACATAATTATAATCAGGGAAAAATTCACCAAGCTTTTCAATATGCTTTTTGCTAGGTCCATTTGCCGGAAGCTTGGTCTCTTGAAGGGCTATCACATCTGGGTTTTCATTTTTTATAGTTAATAGAACATCTCTACTCATTACTGCTCTTTTGGAATCACTAGTTAGAGCAGCATTTAGAGAATCTATGTTCCAAGAAATAAATTTCATTAAGTCTCCTTTACATTTTCATTTACTATGATAATTATAGGATAAATCTAATTATTTGCAAATTTCAAATATAGTTCACAAAATGAAATAGTTTAAGAAAGCCTCCTTAAATGATATAATATTAATATGATAATGATTGCAGATGAAATAATAAGAATTGATAAGTTTATATCTGATGAGCTCGAGGAGATCCCTCGTGAGAAGATCAAGGACTTCATCAAGGATAAGAAAATAAAAGTAAATAATTCTTTCGTAAAGCCTAGCTTTAAGCTAAGCGAGGGTGATGAGATAGAAATCGACGACTCTCTTTTCCATGTGCCAGAACTTAAGGCAGAAGATATGGACCTTAAGGTGGTTTTTGAGAATGATGATTACGCTATAATCGATAAGGATAGTAATGTCATAGTCCATCCAGCAGGAAAAATCATTACAGGAACCCTCGTTAATGGCCTCCTCGCTAAATATGGCTACGATGGCCTTTCTCACATAGGAGGAGACGATAGGCCAGGCATTGTCCACAGGCTTGATAAGGATACGACAGGCCTAATAGCAATAACGAAAACTAATGAAGCCTATAAGTATTTCAAGAAGATGTTTGAGACAAGAAAGGTCGACAAATATTATTATGCCATTGTTTTTGGTAACTTCGATAAGAAAAAGGGAACCATCGATAATTTCATGGATAGGGATGTCCACAACAGAAGAAAGATGGCAGTGAGAAATACTGGAAGAAGAGCCGTAAGCCACTATGAGGTCATAAGCGAGGTAGAGGGCTTTTCTCTAGTAAGGATAAAGATAGAAACAGGAAGGACCCATCAGATAAGAGTCCACATGACCCATATCAATCACCCTATCTTGGGAGATCCTGTCTACGGCAATATCAAGCATAAATTTAATCTCGACCACCAGCTCCTTCACTGTGGCAAGGTTGGCTTTAAAAATATGGAGGGAGATTATGTGACTTATGAAGCTATCCCTCACGAAGACTTTTTGAAATATCAGAAAATATTAGGATTAGGTGATAAAGATGTATTCGAAAACTAACACGACGACCCTCATTGGTCTTGATGGCAAACTTGTAGAAGTAGAATCTGACATAACATCAGGCCTTCCTTCCTTTACTATAGTTGGTCTTCCTGACTCATCGATCAAGGAATCAAGAGACAGGGTTAGAGTTGCCCTCATCAATTCCGGCTATAGATTTCCAGCAGGAAGGATTACAATCAACCTCTCCCCAGCAGATCTTAAGAAGGAAGGAACCCAACTAGACCTACCAATTGCTATTTCTCTTCTAGGTTCTATGGGGGTAATTAACTTTGACTACGAAGAATACATAATTCTAGGCGAGCTTTCCCTGGATGGAAGGATAGTTCCTATAAGAGGGGCCCTTGCCATGGTTATAGCCATGCGTGAGCTAGGTTTTACCAAATTTATAATTCCTGATGATAATAAGGACGAGTGTGCCATAATTTCAGATATAGAGATCTACCCTTTCGATAAGTTAAACGATTTGGTAGCCTTTTTAAACAAGGAAAAGAAGGTCAAAGCCTACGAGATAGATTTAAGTAAAATTACTGAAGAGAAAACTTACGATTACGACTTCAAGGACTTAAAGGGCCAAGAGAGCCTAAAGCGTGCCCTTCAAATTGCAGCAGCAGGTAACCACAATGTACTAATGATCGGAGCTCCAGGCTCCGGAAAGACTTTTTCTGCCAAACACCTGCCAACAATCCTTCCAGATATGAGCTTTGACGAGAAGGTAGAAGTGACGAAGATTTATTCTATTATGGGGCTCCTCGACAGTGGACATCTCGTTAATGAAAGGCCCTTCAGGGCTCCCCACCACACATCAAGCGAGGTAGCTCTCATAGGTGGAGGCCACTCCGTCCCAAGACCAGGAGAGATTACCCTCGCCCACAAGGGAGTGCTCCTTTTAGACGAGTTTCCAGAATATAGGAAAAATGTAATAGAAGCCCTAAGAGAGCCCCTAGAAAACAAGGAAATAAATGTAGCAAGGTCCCAAGCATCGGTAAAATACCCGGCAGACTTTATCCTAATTGCTGCTATGAACCCATGTCCTTGCGGTAACTACGGCAATCCCTTGAAGGAATGTACTTGCTCCTTCAATGAAATAAGGAGATACTTAAACAAGATTTCTTCGCCAATACTCGATAGGATCGATATACATATAGAGATAAAGCCTGTTAAATACGAAGACCTAAAGGATGATACTAAGTCCAAGTCATCAGCTGAACTAAAGTCTGAAGTGGTTAGGGCAAGGCTTATCCAGGAAGAAAGGTACAAAAACGAGAAGATTTCCACAAACTCAGAGCTTAACACCAATCAGATGAAAAAATACATCAAGCTATCCGACGAGGTTGAAAAAATCGCCAAGATGGCCTTTAATAAATACAACTTCTCAGTTAGGTCCTTCAATAAGATAATAAAAATGTCTAGGACTATAGCAGACCTTGAGGCAAGTGCGGAAATAGAATCAAAGCACCTCCTAGAAGCAATCCGTTACAGGTCCTTGGATGACAAATACTGGAGCAACTAATGATAGAAGAAAGAGCTCTTGGAGTAAATATAGATAAATTTATAAAAATTCTAATAAAAGATGCTATCAAACTTAGGGCAAGCGACATCCATATCGAAGCCTTCAGCGATTATTCAAAAATAAGGCTTAGGGTAGATGGAGACCTCAGGGAATATACAAGGATTAATCTTTCTCAATACGAAAAGCTAGTAAGTAAGATTAAGCTAATGGCAAAGATGGACATATCAGAGAAAAGACGTCCCCAAGACGCTAACCTAAGACTAAAAGAATTTCAAGGGATAGACTTTAGAGTATCGAGCCTAAATACAGTAAATGGCGAAAAGATAGTCCTAAGAATCCTATCCATAGATGAGTTTAAGAAGACGAGTAGGCTCTTAGGATTTTCAGATTCTTCTATAGGAAAAATCGACCGAGTCCTAAAGAAAAGATCAGGTATGATAATATTTACAGGACCAACTGGATCTGGTAAGTCCACAAGTCTTTATGCTTTACTAAACAAAGTAAATACCGGTAGGGAAAACATCATAAGCGTAGAAGATCCTGTAGAATATAAGATCGAAGGGATAAACCAAGTTTCTGTAAATGAGAAAATCAGTCTTACCTTCTCCAAATCCTTAAGGTCAATCCTAAGACAAGACCCAGATATAATAATGATAGGGGAAATAAGAGATAAGGAAACTGCTCAAATCGCCATAAGAGCAGCCATAACAGGCCACTTGGTCCTAACAACCCTTCACACAAGAGATGCCCTTTCATCAATCGCGAGACTTAAAGACTTAGGAGTAGAAGACTATCTAATAAGGTCAGCCCTAAGTCTTTTGGCAAGCCAAAGATTAGTAAGGAAACTTTGCGACTGCAAAAAGAAAGACACCATGACAGATAACGAATACGAAATCGTAAGCCAATACCATAAAATTCCGAGAGATAAAATAATCTACAGGCCAAATGGCTGTGACAAATGCCTAAACGGCTACCTAGGAAGAGAAGCTGTAGAGGAAGTCATCCTAATAGATAAAGAATTAAAAGAAATCCTAAGAGAAGAAGGAGATTCTACTAGTAAAGTAAAGGAAAAACTTAAAAAAGAGGGCTTCAAATCAATGCTAGAAAATGGCATAGACAAAGTCCTAGAAGGGAAAACTTCCTTTGAAGAAGTCCTTGGGGCCTTGGATGTGGATTAGGAATTCTAGGAAAAATATCAAATAATAGTAATAATTAGAGACTTAAGCAAATAAATGAAATTCCACTCGCACCAATCTTAGCAAATTATTCATAAATTTTCACATCAAATTTTTCTAAAGAGAGAGCTTTAGAGATTAATTTACTGGGAAGGGGATAAAAAAGAGAATATGCCTAGTTTTCTAAAACAATATAAAATTGTAAGAATAATAGGATATCTGGCAAGATATAATAATCGACTACGAGTGAAATAAGAAGCTATGTATAATCAAGAACAAGTAAAGCTTGCAATAATTATTATTAATGAAGGTAATATTTTACCATTAAGTCTAAATAGCAAGGAAATATCACATGAAAACAATTAGTGTAGGATTAGAATGGGGTTCTTATCCACTTCAAGAATTAGATATTAAGGGATTTATTGTAGATGATATAGGTGCGGAGGAATTGGGTTTGGATAGGGAATTTTGTGAAAAAATTCAAAAATTACAAGATCTGTATGATAACTTATTTTTAAATAACGAAAAAGAATTCTCTTACCTAGGCAAGGAAAAACCAGAAGAAGTAAAAAAAATAAAAGATATGTATTCAGATATATTTGATGAATTACTAGATAAGTTAAACGATAAATTCAATTTTAGAGTATTAGAATTAGATATTTAGATAGAAATAGAGCTTGTGAGAGATAATCCTTACAAGTTCTATTTTTAAATCCTTTTTGAATAAATAAATTCAAAACTCCAATATTCATTTACTACCATCTTATCAAGCATTAAATTCCAAAGAATAGGGTCAAATTCGTCCAGAGGATTAAGGGTATCTAATTTTTCGATAAAGAAGTCATATTTTAGTTTTCTAGGTTCCTTGTCTTGGATTTGAGCACATAAATCTTCGTATTTTTCTTTTTAAGAATTAAATTTATTTACTAGTTTCTCATATTCTTTAGCTTATGCAAGTTTATTCCTATTATAATAAGATTTACAATTTCTATTACTATTATATACTAATATATGAATAATGAGAAATTATAGAGTCCGTATAATTGTGCAAAAAAGGTAATGAAACCTTAATGATAACAGATAATAATCAAATTATTTACAATAAGAATCTTCTAAGCCTTATAATATTGGATATTAATATTTGTCCAGGATATCATGGTGTCTAATATCTAAAAGAAATATCAATTCATTATTTTCATAGAACCAAAGGATTCGAATATCCATATTAACAGAAGACTCCCATATTCCATCTGTACCTTGTATTTTCTTAGTTCTTAAAGATGGATGGGTAGGATTTTCTACGAAAAATTTAAGTTTCTTTTTAGTCTGTTTCTTTTCAGTGTCAGATAGTTTTTTGTAATGTTTTTTAAAGGCTTTCGAATAAGTAATTTTATAGGACATTACTTATCTAACTCCTCGAATAGAGAGTCGATAGAATCAAAAACAGGTTGAGTCCCATTTTTTATAGATTCTTTAATTTCTTTTACTTCAGCTTTTAAATTTTTTATAACGTGTTCTGGATAGATTGCAACTGGAACAAGTACAATTTTTCCGTTATCTTCTATGACTTCAAATTGGTCCCCTTGATTTAATTCCATAGAGTTTACTATGTCTTTCGGGATAGTGACTTGTGATTTAGCTTTTAGTTCAACTAACATAACAAAACCTCCTTAGTTAGAAATTCATACTTTCTAACTAAATTATATTTTCTTCTGAGAAAAAAGTCAAGTGGAGAGTAAAGTTGATAGAATGAGAGTAAGTAGTTGTAGTATAGTTAGAATAGCAAAAGAATAATAAAACGAGCCTTGGAGATTAAATCTTCAGGGCTTTCTTTAGTATGACGGGCATGTTCTAATGCTGGGGTGAAAATCCCTACAGAGCGTAGTTACCAACGAATCTAATAGCGACCCCGAAGTTTTAGATGGCGACATCTAGGAGAGAAGAACGGGTAGCGAAATCGTGGCTTGACGAACAGGAACAGAATATAAGGCGTAACAGGTGGGCAAGCTAGCAAGAGATAGCAAAGACCCAAAAGGTAACCGTAAACCCAAAGCGTAAATTCTGCAAGTAAACGATGAAAGTATTAGGGCTTATCCCGTGAGGTCTCATAGGCGACACAGTAGTAACAACGAACTATGAGAAGTCAGCAGAAGTCATAGTAGGTGGAAACACCGAAGGACCGAACAATTTAAAAGCACAAGCAAAATGTAAGTAGCATAACAAATCTGACAGAGAAAGTAGAAGAAACGTAAATGAACTCAAAATCTCACACCTAAGAAAAAAGTTATGCAAGCGGAAAGGAGCAAGTGCACACATGGAAGATAAATTAATAAGTCAAATCCTAAACCCAGAAAATATGCACCAAGCCAAAGTAAAAGTCATCTCCAACAAAGGAGCAGCCGGAACAGACGGAATAAGTGTAAAAGAAATAGATGAATACATCAAAGAAAATTGGGCAAGGATAAGACAAGAAATAATCGAAAGACGCTACAAACCACAACCAGTACTTCGAGTAGAAATCCCAAAACCAAACGGAGGAAAAAGAAAACTCGGAATACCAACAGTAATGGACAGAATAATCCAACAAGCAATCGTACAAGTACTAACCCCGATAATAGACAAAAGATTTTCTGAAACGAGCTATGGCTTCAGACCAGGAAGAAACTGTCAAATGGCAATAACCAAAAGCCTAGAATACCTAAACGACGGATATAAATGGGTAGTAGACATAGACCTAGAAAAATTCTTCGACAAAGTCCCACAAGATAAACTAATGAGCATAGTCCATGAACATATCAAAGCACCAGACACAGAATCACTAATCAGAAAATATCTAAAAGCGGGAATAATGAACAAAGGCATATATGAAAAAAGTGAAATAGGAACCCCACAAGGAGGAAACCTATCACCACTCCTAAGCAACATCATGCTAGACAAACTAGACAAAGAACTAGAAGCAAGAAAACTTAGATACACAAGATATGCAGACGACTGCTTAATATTTGTAAGAAGTAAAGCAGCAGCTACAAGAGTAATGCACTCCATAACAAGATTCATAGAAAAGGAACTTGGACTAAAAGTAAATGCAGAAAAAAGCAAAATAACAAGACCAAGCAAAATAAAATATCTTGGATTTGGCTACTGGGAAGACAACAGAACAAATCAATGGAAAGCACGAGTCCATGAAACATCATTTAAAAGATTCAAAAATAAAATAAAGAAACTAACCACAAGAAAATGGTCAGTATCCTTAGAATACAGAATCAAAAAGATAAATGAAGTAACAAGAGGCTGGATAAACTATTTTAAAATAGCGAGCATGAAAGGTAAACTAAAAGGTTTCAGCGAGCATTTAAGAACCAGACTAAGAATAATATGCTGGAAAATGTGGAAAGTACCAAAGAAAAGACAATGGGCGTTAAGAAAAATGGGAGTAGTAAAAGACCTAGCAAGACTAACATCCTATTGTGGAAACAGATACTACTTTGTAGCAACAAAAACCTGCTTAGTAAGAACAATCACCAAAGAAAGATTAAGCAAAACAGGCTTAATTGACCCTTATGATTACTACATAAGCAGGACATGTGTAAATTAAATTGAACCGCCGTATGCCGAACGGCACGTACGGTGGTGTGAAAGGGGCTAGATCTTAGCCCCTATTCGATTGGAGTGATAAAGTGCCAAGAAAACCTAAGAGACCATGTTACATCCAGGTTGTCCAGAGTTAGTTGATGGACGATTCTGTAAGAAGCATGAGAAAGAATATAACAAGAATTATGAAAAATATAAACGAGACCCTAAAACTCATAAGCGATATGGAAAAGCATGGAGACTCATAAGAAAAAGATATGTAGCAGAGCATCCACTTTGTGAGATGTGTTTAAAAGAAAATAGAATAACAAAGGTAGAGGAAGTACATCACATACTTCCTCTTTCTCTTGGTGGAACTAATGATGAAGATAATCTTATGAGTCTTTGTAAATCATGTCACTCAAAGATTCATGCAAAGAGTGGGGATAGATTTGGAGGATAGTTTTTCGTGGGGAGGG
The DNA here is from genome assembly GCF_900290195.1 of Anaerococcus marasmi. Taxonomy (GTDB): domain Bacteria; phylum Bacillota; class Clostridia; order Tissierellales; family Peptoniphilaceae; genus Anaerococcus; species Anaerococcus marasmi. The sequence continues at coordinate 39,930 of NZ_OLMF01000004.1, forward strand.
GGAGTCTTAATCTCTACGAGTGATTTCCCTACCAACGGTGCCGCCCTCTCACGCACAAAAAAACGGGTTAAAAGAGGGTATCAAAGAATATCATTCAAAAATCAAAATATTTATTCTGACCTATTGACAATAAAACTTGGCATGATATAATATAAATACCAAGTAAACTTGGCAAAAATATAAAGGAGAATTAATATGAAGAGAGATGAAGTTTTAGCAAGAAGTCGTGAGGAGTATAGAAATCACGATGAGATGATGGTTGATATTTTTAAAAAGGCAGGCGAAGTTTCCAGCCAAATCGGATTAGCTGTTGCTGCCATCCTATTTGGAATTGAAGCTTTTTTCTTCAATTCCTTTAATTATGGAATACTAAGTATTTATTTTAGTATTGAAGCAACGAAAGAACTTGTAAAGTATGCAAAACTAAAAGAAAGAAAGCAATTGTTAATGGGGATACTTATGGCGATTATAGGAATTGCTTTATTTGTAGCTAACCTTATAACATTGAAGTAGTGATAGATTATGGATGATAAACTAGTTCTCAAAAATCATTTAAAAGAAGTCAGAAAAGAAAAAGGCTATTCACAACAACAGTTAGCTGATGAGGTGGGTGTTTCAAGAAACACAATCAGCTCAATTGAAACTGGTCAATTTAACCCTACTGCTAAATTAGCATTGATACTTTGCATTGCTTTAGAAAAGAAATTTGAGGATCTTTTCTATTTTTAGACAAACATAGTTAAACTAAAATCTCCCTACAGTAAACAATATTGTTCATTGAAGGGAGATTTTATATTTAAGTATTAGGAGGTGATACTATCGCTAAAGACGGAACATACAGAGGTGGAAGAAGAGTAAAAGCAGGAGGGAAACCACAGCCTGCTGCTGAAAAAATAGAAAAAGGTAAAAAGGTAGAAATTTTAATGAACGATATTCCTACATTTACTCCAGAAGAAATAGATGCAGTTGACTTACCAGATGGGGCTGTTCTTTATGGACCGGATATGCCTACACCAAGTGATTAGCTATCTGCAAAGCAAAGAAATGGAATACCACTTGGTGCTGATAAAATATATAAAGAGACTTGGGGCTGGTTAAAACAGAGAAACTGTGAAAACTTGGTAAATCCAAGATTGTTAGAATCTTACTCCCAGGCTTTTACAAGATACAATCAATGTGAAAAGGCAATAAGTCAATTTGGTCTTTTAGGAAAGCATCCTACGAGTGGAGGAGTTATTACGTCTTCCTTTGTGCAGATGTCTAATCAGTTTCAAAAAACAGTCAACCTTTTATGGTATGAGATTTACGACATTGTGAAAGAGAACTGTATTGAAATCTATGAACACTATGGAGAAGATATGATGGAAAAATTATTAAGGCAAAAGGAGGTATTTATATTGTTTGAAAAAGTAAATCCAATGCATCCAGACAAAATAGCGAATTGCATTGCAGAATCAATTGTAGATTTATCATATAAGGAAAAATAAAATTCTAAAATAGCAGTTGAAGTTTTGCTGGGACATGGAAATTGTCATGTGATTATTGAAACGGACTGCAATCTAAATAAAAAATAAATTGAAACAGCGATTAAGAGGTTAGGAGGAGATGTCATAGCAGATATTAAAATATTAAAACAGGATATCCACATATATAAGAATCAAAAAGAAAAGATAAGATGTGGAAATGATATAAGTGAATTTGTTTATGATGACAGGGATTGATTGTTTTTAATATGTGTTTAAATATATAAAAATATAATAGATCTTATAGGAAGCACTAATAAGAAAGCCAGTAAAATCATAATTTTATTTATTCTGCAGCAGGCCCTTTTTTCTAATTCCTTATTTCTTATCAATAGAAAAAGAAGGCTCCTTTGAGTATAATGAGAAAAGATTAAAGATAAAGGAATGATTATGGATAATTTAAATATACCGACCCATGTTGCCATAGTTCTTGATGGGAATGGCAGATGGGCAAAAAAGAAGCATATGCCTAGGACTTATGGTCACAAAAATGGGGCCGAGAATGTCGTAGATATTTGTCTTTATGCAAAAGAGCGTGGGGTAAAGTATATGACTCTTTACGCTTTTTCGACAGAAAACTGGAAGAGACCTCTCGATGAAGTCAATTATCTGATGAAGCTTGTGATTAAGTTTATTGACAGCAAGCTAGATATTTTGATGGAGGAAAATTGTAAGCTTAATTTCATAGGAGATTTGGAAAAGCTACCAGCTTCTACTAAGGAAATTTGTATTAGGGCTATGGAAGATACTAAGGATAATGATGAGATTACCTTAAATATCGCCCTAAACTACGGAGGTCGTGACGAGCTAGTCCACGCCTTTAAGGCCATGATAGATGATGGAATTAGTAAGGAAGATATTATTACTGAAGAGATGATTTCTTCCTACCTATATACCAAAGACCAACCAGATCCTGACCTCCTTATAAGACCAGGTGGGGAGATTAGACTATCTAATTTCTTGATCTACCAGCTTGCCTATGCGGAGTTTTATTTTACAGATACCTTGTGGCCTGACTTTGATAGGTTGGCTTTTGATGAGGCCTTGGAGGAGTTTTCTAGGAGAAATAGAAGATACGGAGCCTTGTCATGAACTTGTTTAATAGGGCAATCGGTGGAGCTATAATCCTTGCTCTTTTGATTCTAATAACATTTCTAGGAAGAATTCCCCTAGCTATTGGGGTTATGATCTTCTCCTATATTGCCCTTCATGAGATGAAAGAGGCTCTGGCAAAGATTGGGATTACTCTTCCTATGAAGCTTTTGTATGTGACTAATACGATAATCATGCTTGCAGCCTATGTCAATAATTCTGATATTTATATAGCAAGCCTTGTGGTTTCTGTAATTTTCATGATGATGTATATTATCTTGAAGGGTCATTACAGCCTCTATGATGGTTTTGCAACATCCTTTGTCTTACTTTATGTATCACTTTTGATGAGTCATATATTAAGGATAGAGGATGTAAATTTCGTATGGCTTTTGTATATTACAGCTTGGGGATCAGATACTTTTGCTTATCTAGTTGGTTCAACCATAGGTAAGCGTAAGTTTGAATCTATAAAGCACATTAGTCCCAACAAGACTATCGAGGGATCAATCGGTGGAATAGTAGGGGCTTGTATCCTAAATTCAATCTTTATCAATGAATTTGGCCTCGGTGTTAAGATTTATGAAGTCATAATTTTTACGATTATTGCAGCTGTTTTGTCTCAGATTGGAGACTTGATAGCTTCGTTTATTAAGAGAAAAACTGGAGTCAAGGATTTTGGTCATATTATTCCAGGCCATGGAGGAATCCTCGACAGGTTTGACTCCATGCTTTTTATAGCTCCAGTTTTATATTTGTTTTCAAGATTATAAGGAGAGTTGATGAGTAAAATAATTATAGCTATAGTAATGTTCCTGTTTTTGATTCTTATTCATGAATTTGGACATTTTCTTATAGCGAAAGCATCTGGAATAAAGGTAAATGAGTTTGCCATTGGTATGGGGCCTGCTATATTAAAAAAGCAGGGCGGGGAGACTCTTTATTCCCTAAGACTCATACCAATCGGTGGCTACTGCGCTATGGAGGGAGAGGATGATGAAAGTTCAGATCCTAGGTCCTACGATAGGGCACCTGCCAAGAGTAAATTTTTTACAATTCTTGCAGGACCTTTGATGAATTTACTCCTTGCAGTAATTATATTTTTTGTAGTTGCCCTTAATACAGGCGTTGCTACAAAAACTATCGGAGGATTTAGTAAGGATTCTCCTGCTAAGGCCGCTGGTGTAGAAGTGGGAGATGAAGTAGTAAGGCTTGCTGATAAAGATGTAACAAGCTTTACCGATATTTCTCCTATCCTAAACGAATATTACAAAAATAGGGATAAGGATGAAGATATTTCCCTAGAAGTTTTATCCGGTAATGAGAGTAAAACTTATAAGATAAGCCCTATGGAAGAAAATGGATCTTACTATCTTGGAATAGAGTCAAAGCTTAGAAAGGCTGGATTTGTGGAAGCTATTAAGCTGGGCTTTGTAGAAACAGGCAAAAACATTGCCCTAATCTTTGTAGTTTTGGGTAGACTTTTTACAGGAAAGATCGCCTTTTCAGCCCTTTCAGGTCCCGTAGGAGTGGTTAAGGAGCTAGGTAACCAAGCCCAAAATGGTTTGATGAGCCTTTTATATTTCTTAGGCTATATCAGTGTCAACCTCGGAGTATTCAACCTCCTTCCAATACCAGCCCTAGATGGGTCAAAGATAGTAAGCGCTCTTTATGAGATGATTACTGGCAAGCGTGTAAACAAAAAATTTGAAGAAAAAATTACAGTAGTAGGTTTCGTTATTCTTTTGGGACTTATACTTGTGATTTCAATAAAAGATATAATTAATCTATTCTAAAGGAGATAAAATGAGAAAGAAAACTAAGAAGATTTATGTGGGAGATGTCGCAGTAGGAGGCGACTCTCCTATTTCTGTCCAATCAATGACAACAGCAAAGACAAGCGATATAGAAAAGGTAGTTGCACAGATTAATGCCCTAGAGGAAGCAGGTTGTGATATAGCAAGATCTGCCATAAACTCCATAGAAGATGCCAAGGCAATTGTTGAGATTAAGAAAAGAACTAACATACCACTTGTAGCAGACATCCAGTTTGACTATAAGCTTGCCCTTGCTGCGGTAGAATATGGTTGTGATTGTCTAAGATACAATCCTGGTAATATCGGAGGTAGCGATAAGGTTAAGCTTCTTGTAGATAAGTGTAAGGAGAAAAACATCCCTATAAGGATTGGGGTAAATTCAGGCTCTATATCTAGAGAAATCGTAGATAGATTCGGTGGAGTAAACTCAGATTCCCTAGTAGCAAGTGCCCTAGAGGAAGTTAAGATCCTAGAGGATATGGACTTTACCGATATCAAGATTTCTGTTAAGTCAAGCGATGTAAATACAATGATCGATGCCTACAGGAAATTATCAGATAAGGTTGACTACCCACTCCACCTTGGTGTAACAGAAGCAGGTCCCTTGTACCAAGCCCTTGTCAAATCCTCTATCGGCATAGGCTCTCTACTTAAAGATGGGATAGGAGATACTATCAGAGTTTCAATCACAGGAGATATCTTAGAAGAAGTTAAGGCAGGAAAGGCAATCCTTAAGGCCCTTAATCTAAGACGAGATGGCCTAGATATAGTATCTTGCCCAACATGTTCAAGAACTACGGTAAATCTTCCTGAAATAGTAAAGGAAGTTGAGGAGAAAAGTAAGGGATTAGATATCTCTGCTAAGGTTGCCATCATGGGTTGTCCTGTAAATGGACCAGGAGAGAGCAAGGAAGCAGATTATGGGATATCAGCAGCAAATGGCATGGGCTTTCTCTTTAAGAATGGCAAGACTATCAAGAAGGTTAGAGAAGATGAGATAGTAGATACTTTGATAGAAACTTTAATAGAAAGCAAAGAAGATGAGAATAGACCTTCATAATCTAATAGATGTCAAGGAGGGGAGTTTCTTCGTAGTAGAAGCCATCTATTTTACCAAGACCAATATCCTAAGCCTTGAGATCGAATCTGATAGCTATAACTTCACAAGAGAAGAAAGAGAAAAGCTCTATGACTATTTCTCCTTCGTAAGCCTTGAAATAAATGTACGAAGAAAAGAAATAGAAGAGGCCTATGAAGAAAATATCCCAGAGGATAATGAAGGAGATGCTTCAGAAGAAATAAGTTCTGGTAATACTCAAGAAGAAGAAAAAGTAATAGAAGATACTCCTCTAAGCGAAACCGAACGCCTAATCAAGGAAAGAGAGGCTAGGGTCCAAGACGCCATAGATTTCACTATCCAAAACAGGGAAGAAGAAAAAAAGGAAGAGATTCACGTAGAAAACATCAACTTTGGTAGGAAAATCAAGGAAGATGTGATAGATATTAGAGATCTTTACGAAAGAAAGGGAGTTAATTCTACCCTAATAGGAAAGGTCTACGGACTAGATGTATTCGAGACCAAGGGTGGATATTTTATCTATACATTCGACCTTGAAGATAAGACTGATGCGATTTCTTGTAAGATTTTCGCAAACGCCAAGAACAACTACAAGCTAGAAACCTTGGGGGAAGGGTCGGAAGTCATGGTCGAGGGAGTCCTTAACTACGATGATTACGCCCATGAAGATGTATTTACTGTAAATGGTATGGTGGATGCGATCCTCGGCAAAAGGACTGACACAGCCCTTGATAAAAGAATTGAGCTAGAGGTCCATACGAAGATGACCAACCTCGATGGCTTTGTAGACAATAAGGACCTGGTAAGTACTCTAAAAAACTGGAAGATGGGTGCTGTTGGTATTACTGATACAGCAACCCTCCAGGGCCTTCCAGATCTTTACGAAGCACTTTCTAAGGAAGGGATAAGGATGCTTCCAGGAGCTGAGCTTCTCTTAGTAGAAGATGAGCTGAGAGTCCTTACTAATCTAAGCGATGGGGAAGTTTCCGAGACCCAAAATATTGAAGAAGAAAGCTTTGTCGTATTTGACCTTGAGACAACAGGGCTTTCCCGCTACAAGGATAGGATAACAGAAATCGGAGCCTGTAGGGTAGAAGGTGGCAAAATCACAGAAATCTACAACGAACTGGTAAATCCAGAGATGGTGATTCCAGAAAAAATCATAGAAATAACTGGAATTACCAATGAGATGGTAGAAGACTGTCCTACAATCGAAGAGGTCCTTCCAGGATTTTTTGACTTCTGCAAGGATTCGATCCTAGTAGGACAAAACACCGACTTCGATGTTGGCTTTGTTAGGGAAAACTGCCACAGGATGGGGCTAGACTTTAACCCAATCTATCTGGATACTCTTCCAATGGCTAGGGCCTTGTTTAGCGATATGAAGAAGTTCTCCCTAGATAAGATTGCTAGAAAACTTGATATTCCTGCCTTCAACCACCACAGGGCAAGTGATGACGCAAGAGCTACTGCTCAGATTTTTATCAAGATGTTTAAGATGATTATGGAAGAAGAAGGTATAAATCTTTCTACTATCAACAAGCTAAAAAGCCACTGGCCAAAGGCAAAGCACGAGTACTTCTCAGCTACAGTTTACGCTAAGGATAAGGTCGGCCTTAAGAATCTCTACCAACTTATATCAGAATCGAGGATGGATTATTTTAATTCCGAGGCAAAAACTCCAATTTCAGTACTTGAAAAATACAGGGAAGGCCTTCTAGTAGGATCGGGCTCTGATGAAGGAATCTTATTTTCATATTTACAAAATAAGAGAAACAAAAGGGATCTTAATAGGATTAGGGACCTCTTTGACTTCTACCAAATGGCTCCTCTAGGAATCTATAATGACAAGGTAAATAAGGGCAAAATCCGTGATATAGACCAGGCTATAGATATAAACAAGCAAATCTTAGACTTTGCCAAGGAGGATAATAAGCTTGCTGTAGCAACTGGTGCTGTTAGATATATGGAAAAGGATGATTTTATCCTAAGAAATATCCTCCACAAAGGTCAGTATTTCAGATACCATGAGGACGAGCCTCTTTATTATTTTAGGACTACAAAGGAGATGATGGATGACTTCTCCTATCTAAATCCAATAGATGCTGAGGATGTTGTCATTAGAAATCCTAGGAAGATTGTCGATATGATAGAAGATATCAGACCAATTCCTAAGGGGACCTTCCCACCTAAAATCGAGGGATCTGATAAGGAGCTTAGGGATACTTGCTTTGCCAAGGCCCATTCAATCTACGGAGACCCTCTACCAAAGATAGTAGAAGATAGGCTAAATCGTGAGCTTAACTCAATTATTTCTAATGGCTATGCTGTTCTTTATATAATAGCTAAAAAGCTAGTAGGTAAGTCTAACGAAGACGGCTACCTAGTAGGATCGCGTGGATCTGTTGGTTCTTCCTTTGCTGCCACCATGGCAGATATTACCGAGGTAAACCCACTTTCTCCCCACTATGTCTGTCCTAATTGTAAGCACTCAGAGTTTTTCGAAGAAGATCTTTTGGGAGCTGGAATCGACTATCCAGACAAGGCCTGTCCTGAATGTGGAACTATGATGAAAAAGGATGGTCACAATATACCATTCGAGGTCTTCTTAGGCTTTGAGGGTGATAAGGAACCAGATATAGATCTAAACTTTGCAGGAGAATACCAACCTACTATTCACAAATATACCGAGGTCCTCTTTGGTGAGGGCAAGGTCTTTAGGGCAGGAACCATAGGAGCGATCCAGGATAATACTGCCTTTGGTTATATTAAAAAATACAGCGAAGACTATCAGGTTGAATTTACCAATGCCCAGGTAAGAAAAATTCAAAGGGGGCTTAAGGATGTCAAAAGAACAACTGGCCAACATCCGGGTGGACTAATTGTAGTTCCTGATGATATAGATATATTTGATATCTGTCCTATCCAATACCCAGCCGATGATGGAAGTGGAGATATCAAGACAACGCATTTCACCTACAATATGATGCACGAAACCCTCCTAAAGCTAGACCTTCTAGGTCACGATGTTCCTTCGATTATAAGAGCCTTACAGGACTTAACTGGAACTAATCCCCTAGAGATTACTATGGGAGATCCAGCAGTTATGAAGATATTTTCTTCCACAGAAAGTCTCGATATCAAGCATGACTTTTCCAATAACGAGATTGGGACCTTGGGTATACCTGAATTTGGTACAAACTTTGTAAGGTCCATGCTTAAGGATACCTTCCCAACCAAGTTTTCGGAGATGACGAGAATTTCGGGCCTATCTCACGGAACTGATGTGTGGCTTAACAATGCCCAAGAGCTTGTAAGAAATGGGACAGCAGGCTTTGACGAGATTATCTCTACTCGTGATGATATAATGAACGCCCTTATCCAACAGGGGCTTGATAAGAAAAAATCCTTCTCTATTATGGAGAAGGTAAGAAAGGGTAAGCCACTTTCTGATGAAATCCTAGAGTATATGAGGGAAAATGGGGTGCCTGAATGGTACATCGAATCTTGTCTAAAGATCCAATATCTTTTCCCAAAGGCCCACGCTGTCGCCTATTGCCTGATGAGTTACAGGATTGCTTACTACAAGGTATACTACCCTGAAGCCTTCTACGCGACCTACTTCAATACCAAGATCAACGACTTCAAGTACTCTACTATTATAAAGGGACTAGAAAGTATTCAAAAATCCCTAAAGGAAGTTGAGGGAAGCTTTGATCTTTCTCAGAGGGATAAGCAAATTAGAACTGTCCTTGAAGTAGCTGAAGAGATGGCAGCAAGGGAGATTAAGCTTGAAAAGGCGGATATCTACAAGTCAGATGCGAAGAAGTTTCTCCTAAGTGATAGGAAGGGCTACATCCTACCTCCGCTTTCTGCAGTAGATGATGTAAGTGAAGCAATGGCTATTGATATTGTAAAGGAAAGAGAAAGAGGAGAATTTATTTCCTTAGAAGACCTCAAAACAAGAACTTCAGTAAACAAAAACGCCATAAACAGCCTCAAATCCTTGGGCATAATTGACGGCATCCAAGAGAAAAACCAGATGTCCTTGTTTGATGGGATGTTTTAGAACTTATAGCTATAGTTAAAATTAAAAAAAGCAAAGTAAAATAGGGACCCTGAAGCTTTAGGTCCCTATTTTATTTTTTTAACAATTCTTTTTTGATTATCCTTGTGGCCAAGCTTGCAAAATGACTTAGATCTTTTATCTGATAGAAATTATCGTAGTAAAGATAGGTCGCATTAGTAGTATTTTCCTTGTGGATTAGGGCAGAAATCTTGATATTTTTTCTCCTAAGCTTATCGAGCTCCTCCTTAGTATCCTTAAGGGCAGTATCTTCCTCGTAGGCCTTGTTTGGACTAAGTCCTTCTTTTATCAGAGGTCTTAGGTCGCTGGGATTCGCATCGGTTAGGATTAATAGGAGGTGGTCATTTAATTTTCTTTGAGGGATCAAAGAAGTATAGCTCCTAAAGGCAAGACCGTCTCTATTAAAGCCTAAGCTCTTATAAGAAAATATCCTAGAATCATCAGTTTCTTCATCGAAGTCCTTTAAGATAGTAAGGACAGTATAGTCAGAAAGGGTGCTGTAGGATATGACTCTGTGGCTGATTTTGTTTTTAGACAGAGCCCTAGATAGGATATAGGCCTCGGTTGCTACAATTTCTTGCTCGTACAAAAGAGAAGCTGACCCATCGAGAAGGATATCTAGCGTGTAATCTCCCTTTTTATCAAAAGTTTTCTTGGTAAAAATCTTATTATAGTTAGGTATTTGGCTCTTCCATGCGAGGCTAGGACTGAGATTACCAGTCTTAGCCAATAGGAAATCCCTATCCTCGGTAGATTTAAGGGAGAGCTTAATGGATTTGGAGAGATTTTTGATAATTCTTTCATAAAAGTTTTCTTTATTTTTGTAAAAATTTAGATTACTTTCCCTAGCCTTTGAGTTTAATTCATTTATTTTATCAGAATTTGCCTTAGCTATACCCTTGGTGAAGAAAATCTTGGATTTCTTATGTTTATCTGTGGCATAGATTTGATTTATCAAATTCTCCTTTTCTTCTGAACATAAAGACCCTCCGAAAGTTTCCTCTATATATAATCTCTTGGCATTTTTTCTTTTAAGTAAGAAATTTCCTATAGGATTTAACTTCTTACTATCATTATTCTTAAAAATATTCGCCTTGTTAGATCTTTCAAGTTGGTATGATCCCTTTAGGTCGAAGAGGGAGAAGTTTATAGGAAAATAGAGCTTATATTTATTTTCCTTATCGAAGGAAAGATATTTCTCAAATAAATATATAGTATTATCTATTAAAGTCGCTGGCCCTGTAGTTGGATCTAAATGGAAATTCTCGTATATATCTTCTTCCTTTCTAGATAGATTAAAATTACCATCTAAAACTTTCGAGTATTTTTTCATAGTTAAGAGGTAATACAAGTTTTCTCTTAAAGCTAAGTTTTTTCTCCTAAGGTCATTTTTATCAGCCAAGAAGTCTTTGGCGTAATCTTCTCTTAGGTCTTTTAGAATTGGCCTTTGGCTAACTTCTCTGTCATAGCAGTAGCTTTCCAAAAGATAGAGGGCGAAGATGTCGTATTTTTCACATTTTTTATAATCTTCCCATATGGCAAAGAGATTTTCTATTGTTTCTTTGCCGAAGTATTTTATAGAAAGGCCTATTATTAAGTTCATATAAAAACTTGGATTGCCGCTTAGGTCAGATCCTGTGATGATGGGCTTATATCTATATGATAAAGCTCCATTCCAAATCCGATTATAGAATCTGTTGTCATTGGCTTTTTCCTTATTAGAAATCATAGTCCTCGAAAACATCTCCTTTAGATAAATTTTCTCTGAAACGAGCCTTGATCACATCTCTTATAAGTGTTTTCTCATAAGAATCAAATACTTTGTTTACCAAGCACATATCGAAAGCCTCATCAAGCTTAAGACCTGCTTTAACAAGATCAAGACTATCGAAAATTCCTCTTAGGTCAATAGCAGTACCTGATATTTCACCGGCATCCGCCTTTGTTTTTATATCATAGAATAATCTTCCAAGCTGGTTTTTGATCTCTCGTTTTAGATTTGGATAATTATCTGTAAAGATCTTACTTAGGTCATCTTCAGAAATTATAGGCATTTCAATTATAACGAAGCGGGAAAGGAGAGCCTCATTAAGCTCACGTGTCCCCTCATAATTGTAGTTCATGGTAGCTATAAATCTCGTGGATGGGTGGATTTCTATAAGGTCATTTCCTGGTATGTCGATTATTCTCCTATAATCTAGGATGGAGTGTAGGACTGCCATAGCTTCGTTTCTAGCCATATTAATTTCATCTAGGACGAGGAGACCTCCGTATTTACAAGCAGAAGTCACTGGACCGTCTCTAAAGACAACATTTCCATTAGATAGGGTATCGCTCCCTATAAGAACTTGGGAGTCAATATTTACATGAAAAGAAACATTCCGCATGGGTCTTTTAAAAATTTGGGATAGGTTTTCTGCTAAGACATTTTTTCCAGTTGACTTACTTCCAACAAGGAGGATGTTTTTTCCGGAAATGAAGGCTGAGCTTGCCTTGTTTAATATATCTTCTCCAATGTAGGTAAATTTAGGTCTTGCAATTCTTCCTTTTAGCCTATCATCTATTGGATTTTCATTTACAAATTTCTCAATTATTTCATAGTTCATCTTATCTCTCGATTGTATTGATTTCGCTTTTGACATAAAGCTTCTTAAAAAATGCTGATATAATTAAATCTTGATCATCATCTATATACATGGCTAGGTTGGGATTGTAATAGATATCAAGATCATCAGTTTCTTGAAGTTTGTATCTATTCTTATCAGTTTCTTTGGTAAGGATTACAATATCTACAGTAGCGATCCCGCAACAGGAGGATTTCTGATCCAGATCTGGATTTATAAAGATTTCTTTGATTTGTTTTTTCTTTACTAAAGATTTTGCTTTTTTATCTAATATAAATTTCATATAAACTCTCCTAGATATAAAAAAGAGTGGCGATTGCCACCCTTTTAAAACTTAGTCTAACTTAATTGCTTCGATTCTTCTTCTATTTTTCTTAGATATCTTTACAACAAATACTGCATAAGCTGTAGCAAGGATTCCTGCTAGAGGATAAGCAATCTTATAGTCTTGACCAAATCCGAGTTTGTCAGCATTAATTATAAAGGCAAATACTATGAAAGTATAGAAGATTCCTGGAATCAATGTTATTAGGTAGTTCTTATTGTTATAGATTAGATAGCTTGTAGCTACAGCTAGGGCAAAGATTGCTACAAATTGGTTTGTAAATCCGAAGTATCTCCAAAGAATATTGAATCCTTCAGGGTTAGATTTAGCAAAGTAAAGGATAGCTGCTGCTGGAACGAATAGACAAGCTGCAAGACCTGCACGCTTACCAGCTACTTTTTGGTCTAGATTAAGTTCTTCAGCTATGATTAATCTTAGAGATCTAAAGGCTGTATCACCAGATGTGATAGGAAGTGCTATAACACCGATTACCGCTATAAGTCCTCCGATATTACCCATGAAGTATCTTGAGATTTCACCAACCATAAGAGTACCAGGTGTGTCTAGAGCAGCTGTCCCTGTAGAAAAAATCACCATAGCACCTGCAGCCCATATCATGGCTATGACTCCTTCTGCAATCATTGTTGAGTAGAAGGTTGTCTTTGCTTCTCTTTCGCTTCTAATAGTTCTAGAAACTAGGGTTACTTGGGAACCGTGGAAGCCTGAAAGTATACCACATGCAACTGTGATGAAAAATGATGGGATAAATCTTTGTCCGAGTGGATGCTCAGCTAGTAGGCCTTGGCCTTTAAATGATAGGTCGCTATTTCCCTTAAATATAATTCCTATAAGTACACCAATTGCAGATATAATAAGGAAGGCACCAAATATTGGATAGATTCTTCCGATTAGCTTATCTATTGGTAGAACTGTGGAAAGGATATAGTAGGCAAAGATTACTGCATAAATTACCCATATTACATTTGAATTTGGATCTGCACCCATAATATCATTTGCAATTAAGTCTCCAGGTGTATAAACAAATACAACACCGGTTAGGAGAAGAAGGATTGCAATTACAATATTGTAGAATTTCCTACAACCTTCGCCTATGTACTTACCGACAAGTTTTGGAACTTGGCTTCCGCCATTTCTCATTGAGATAAATCCTGTACAAAAATCGTGAACTGCACCAGCAAAGACACAACCAATTGGAATTGCTATAAAAGCAATAGGTCCAAAAAGGATTCCTTGGATAGGTCCTAAGATTGGGCCAGTTCCTGCGATGTTTAGTAAGTTAATAAGCCAGTTTTTCTTCTCGCTCATAGAAACAAAGTCGACTCCGTCAGCCTTTCTAACAGCTGGAGTCTCACGATCGTCGGGTTCTAGTTGTTTTTCAACATATTTAGAATAGATGAAACCGCCGCCGATCAAAATTATAAGACCGATAATAAATAATAACATATTCCCTCCTTTATTTATGTATCTATTTTAATTATAAACGTTTGGCTGAATAATTACAAGGAAAATAACGTTTTCTAATGTAAAATATTTATTAAAAAGAGGGCGATAAAAATATTTTGAAATATAAATGTTTTGTAGAGACTTCCATCATAGTAAGATTGAATTTATCCTTATTGAAAGTATAATAATCATAGCAAAAGAGTGGGGGATGGTTTCCACTCTTTTAATCTGTTAAGACGAAGGAAGGTAATATGGATTTAACTGAAAGATTAAAGGAAGTCTTTGAATCTGATATTGAAAACTTAGGTTATGAATTAGTAGATATCGAATTTAAAGGTCAAAAAAACAACAAAATCCTAACGTTCTTTATCTATAATAAGGGAGGGATCACAATCGAGGATTGTGAGAAGGTTAGCGCTTTTCTTGATGAGAAACTAGATGAGATTGATATAATAAAAGATTCATATTATCTAGAAGTCTCAAGTCAAGATTTATCTCGCCCTCTAAAGACTGATAGAGATATAGAAAGAAATAAGGATGAGCTTTTAAAAATTAAGTTAAAAGATGGTGAAATTTTCCTAGGAAAAATCAAAGATATTGGCGAAGATTTTTATGAATTTGTCCTAGAAGATGATAATACAAAGAAGGTTAAGAAAGAAGACGTAAAAGAAATTTATATTGAGATTGTTTTCTAAGGAGATATTATGAACAATGATTTTATGTTGGCTTTGGATGAGCTTTGTAAGGAAAAGAATCTGGATAAGGAAACTATTCTAGATGCTTTACAAAAAGCCCTTATCAAAAGTTACCAAAAAAATTATGACAATGAAGAAAATGTAGATGTCATAATTGATGAAGATACTGGACAAATCGAAGTCTTTGCCCTAAAGGAAGTAGTAGATGAAGTAGACGATACTATCACAGAAATTTCCTTAAAGGATGCTTTGGAGGAAAACTCAAGCTATCACTTAGGAGATATAGCAAGGATTAAGCTTACTCCCAAAAACTTCGGTAGGGTCGCAGCCCAAACTGCAAGAAATATCGTAATACAAAAAATCAGAGATGCCCAGAGAGATTCCCTCTATGGTGAATATATCGAAAGGGCCAACGAGATGATTACAGGAACTATTCAAAGACAAGATAAGTACAATGTATACGTAAACTTAGATAAAATCGAAGGAGTAGTTCCAATTAAAGAGCAAGTTCCTACAGAAGAATATCCGGCAAACGCCAAGATGAAGTTTCTGATAAAGGAAGTGAGAAATTCTTCCAAAGAACCTCAAATCGTCTTATCTAGAGCAAGCCAAGATCTTATAACTAGACTTTTTGAGCTTGAAGTTCCTGAAATCACAGACGGAATAATTGAAATCTATTCCCTTGCAAGAGAAGCAGGATCTAGGACAAAGATGGCTGTATTTTCAAATGATGAAGAGATAGATGCGGTTGGAGCCTGCATTGGCTTTAAGGGAATTAGGGTAAATTCCATAGTTGAAGAACTACAAGGAGAAAAAATCGACATTATAAACTTTGACAAAGACATCAAAGTATTCATATCAAATGCCCTATCTCCAGCGGATATAATCGAAGTTCTTGTCAATGAAAAGGCTAAGAAGAGCCTTGTGGTTGTAGCAAGTGACCAATTATCCCTAGCTATAGGAAAAGAAGGTCAAAATGCAAGACTTGCAGCAAGACTTACTGGCTGGAAGATTGATATAAAAAGTAGCGAAGAATACGAAAACTTAAGTCAAGAAGAAATCGATGAAATACTTGGACTAAACGAGATAGAAGAAGAGGCCAGCGAAGTGGCTGATGAAGATGCTACTTTAGACGGTGAAGACATTTCTTTAGGCATTGATGAAGAAAATAATGATATTGAAGATGATTTAATAAGAGATTCTGAAGTTGAAGAAATAATAGAAGAAGAAAGTGATGATACAGTAGAAGATATTACAAATATTGATTCCACTGTAACTGTAGAAGATAGTGAAGAAGATGAATCTAATGAGGATTAGAAAATGAAAAAAGCTAAGAAGATTCCACAAAGAAAATGTGTGGTATGTGGCAAGCTTAAAGACAAAAAAGGCCTTCTAAGAGTTGTCAAAAACAAAGAAGAAGGAATTTTGATAGATGAATCTGGAAAGAAAAACGGAAGAGGCGCCTATATATGTAAGGATGAAGCTTGCATAGAGGAAGCCATCAGAACTAATAAGCTAAACCGAGTTTTTAGAACAGAAGTTTCGGACGAACTTTACGAGGAGTTAAAAGCTTATGAAGTAAATTGAGGAGAGTTATATGGCAGGAAAAGTAAGAGTATATGAATTAGCAAAAGAAAATAACATGGCAGCCAAGGAAATGGTAAAACTATTAAATGAGAAATTTGGACTAAATATCAAATCCCACATGTCCATGGTTGGTGGAAGTGATCTTGAGCTTATCCAAGGCTATTTTGATGAGATAGAAGAAGAAAAGAATAAAGCTAAAAACAAGAAACATCAAAAAGAACATAAAAAAAATAATAAAAATCATAAAAACATCAAACAAGCTAAAGATGTAGAAGAAGATGATTTTGAGGAAGAAAAACCAAGGAAAAAGAGAAAGAAAAAAAGCAAAAACAAGAAAACTTCCAAGGCTAGCAAAAAACAAGCTGAAGAGAAAAAGGACGATGGAATAATAGAAATTCCAGAAACTGTAAATGTAAAGACTTTTGCTGACAAAATAGGACAATCTCCAAATTCTGTAATAGGAAAACTAATTGGTCTTGGAGTAATGGCAGGACTCAATGATCAAATCGAGTTTGAACAAGCAGAACTAGTTGCCCTAGACTTTGGCAAGGAGATAAAACTAGAAGAAGAGTACGATGCCATTGAAGAACAACAAGTAGAACTAGATTATGAAGATAAGGAAGAAGACCTAGTTAATAGACCTCCAGTAGTTTCTGTAATGGGTCACGTTGACCATGGTAAGACTTCTATCCTTGATAAGATTAGATCAACAAGAGTTACAAGTGGAGAAGCAGGAGGTATCACCCAACATATCGGTGCATCTGTTGTAGATATCAACGATAAGAAAATAAGCTTCCTTGATACACCAGGCCACGAAGCCTTCACCGAAATGAGAATGAGGGGAGCACAAGCGACTGATATAGCAATCCTTGTAGTGGCAGCAGATGATGGTGTAATGCCACAAACTGTTGAGGCAATCAACCACGCCAAGGCTGCTGGAATACCAATTGTAGTAGCTATAAATAAGATTGATAAAGAAGTAGCCGACCCTAACAGAGTAAAACAAGAGTTAATGGAACATGGTCTTGTATCTGAAGAATGGGGAGGAGATACCATCATGGTTCCAGTATCTGCTCACACAGGAGAAGGTATTGATGACTTATTAGAGATGGTACTTCTAGTAGCTGAAATGAGAGAGCTTAAGGCAAATCCAAACAGACGTGCAGTAGGTATTATCGTAGAAGCCCAACTTGACAAGGCAAGAGGAGCAGTTGCCACAGTACTTGTACAAAAGGGAACCCTCCATGCTGGAGATTATGTAGTAACAGGATCAGCATCAGGTAGGATAAGAGCTATGTTTAACTCTCTTGGAGAAGCAATCGAAGAAGCAACTCCATCAATGCCAGCCCAAATCCTAGGTTTATCTGATGTTGCCGAAGCAGGAGATATGATCTATGCCGTAGAAGATGAAAAACTCGCTCGTGAATTTGCAGATAGGGCCGCAGAGTTTAAACGTGAAGAGCACCTTAAGGCAAAGGCTAATACCAACCTTGAAGATATGTACTCAGATATCGGAGATGGTGAGCTAAAAGAACTTAATATTATAGTTAAGACAGACGTTAAAGGAACAGTAGATGCTGTAAGCCACTCACTAGTAAAACTTTCTAATGAAGAAGTTAAGGTTTCTGTTATAGCAGGAGCTGTAGGAGGAATCACAGAATCAGATATCCTTCTTGCCCAAGCGTCTAACGCAGTTATCATAGGATTTAATGTAAGACCAACCCAAGGAGCTTTGGAAAGAGCAAAGGATAATAACATTGAAATCAGAACATATTCTGTAATCTATGAAGCAATCGAAGATGTAGAAAAAGCTATCAAGGGTATGCTTGATCCAGAATTTAAGGAAGTTGTCCTTGGTAGGGCTGAAGTACGTGATACCTTCAAGGTTCCAGGAGCAGGAACAGTTGCTGGTGTTATGGTTACAAATGGTTCTATTCCAAGAAGAGCAAGCATCAGACTTCTCCGTGACAATATCGTAATATTTGATGGTGATATTTCATCAATGAAAAGATTTAAGGACGATGCCAAAGAACTTGCAGGTGGTTACGAGGGAGGTATTGGTCTAAACAGATTCAACGATATCAAGGTTGGAGATGTCATGGAAGCCTATGAAATGGTTGAAAAGGAAAGAGATTAATGAATAAAAGAAGAACAGAAAGAATCTCATCTGAAGTCAAAAAAGAATTATCTAAAATTCTAAGAGATGACTTAAATGATCCAAGACTTAGCACAGAGGCTATGGTTACTATAACAGATGTGGAAGTAACCAACGACCTCTCTTACGCGGATTGTTTCGTAAGCGTACTAGGAGATACTACAAACAAGGAAGATGTAATCGAAGCCCTAGAACAAGCTAAAGGCTACATCAAAATTCTTATTGGAGAGAGGATGAGACTTAGATCTATGCCAGAATTTAGATTCAAAATTGATAACTCGATCGAACACGGAGCTTACATGGATAAGCTAATAGCTGAAACAATTGCAAAGGATAAGAAAGCTAATGAAGAAAGAGAAAATCAGTAAAGAAAAACTCGATAAATTTAAAGAACTTGTCGATAATGCCGAAACAATCGCAATAGCAAGCCACATCAACCCAGATGGAGACAATCTGGGTTCTACCCTTGCCCTCAGGAAATCCCTAGAGCTTTATGGTAAGAATGTCGAGCTTCTAGCCAATGATACCATAGATGATTATCTACACTTCTTGCCTGAGAAGGAAAATTACAAGGAAGCCTCAAGGGACGCTTATGACTTATTTATGATTTTGGACTGCTCAGAATTTGATAGGATAGGCGATAGCCTTACACCTATTGCTAAAGCTTCCAAAAACACCTTGGTTATAGACCATCACGTAGGAGGAGGAATAGATACAGACCTCAATCTAATCTATGACACAGCTCCTGCTACATGTGAGCTTGTATTTGAAATTATCGAAAGACTAGACCTTCCTATAGATAAGGATATAGCAAGTTTAATCTATACAGGACTATGCACAGATACCAACAGATTCCTATACTCAAATGTAACAGAATATACTTTCTATGTTGCAGGAAGACTTCTAAGCCTTGGAGCAGACAGCGAATATATCTATAGAAACCTATATCAATCAAAGCCTATGAAGGTAATGAAATTCCAAACAGAAGTTATCTCAAATGCTGAGTTTATGGACAAAAAAGCTTATTCTATTATCTCCAAGGGCCTTGTCAAAAAACACGGAGTCCAAATGGGAGATGCTGAAACAATCGTAGGCATGCTAAGAGATATAGATGAAGTTGAAGTTTCTATGATTCTTAAAGAATACGACAAGGGCGAATACAAGGTATCCCTAAGAAGTAAGGATGTCGATGTAGCAAAAGTTGCCCGTGAAAACGGAGGCGGAGGCCATATCAAGGCGAGTGGATTTTCAATTTTTGATGATTCCCTAGAAGCTGCAAGCAAGAAGGCTATTGCTATTCTAAAGGAAATTGATGTATAGCGGAATTCTAAATGTAGATAAGGAAAAGGGCATATCTTCAGCAAGGGTGGTATCTCTCGTAAGGCGAGCCCTAAATCAGAAGAAAGTTGGTCACACAGGAACCCTTGACCTTGAGGCAAGTGGGGTCCTTCCTATTGTTGTTGGGAAAGCAACTAGGGTATCCGACTACATGATGGATAAGGATAAGACCTACGAATGTCTAATGGAATTTGGGAAAAAGACCGACACTCTGGATGCAGCAGGGGAAGTTATCAAAGAAAGCTCTAAGACTTGCAAGAGGGAAGACTTAGAAGAAGTTCTAGAAAAATACAAGGGCGAGATAGAACAAATTCCTCCCATGTATTCTGCCCTAAAGGTAGACGGCAAGAAGCTTTACGACCTTGCAAGAAGCGGTAAAGAAATCGAAAGAAAGAAAAGAAAGGTCAAGATCTATGACCTTAAGCTAATAGACTTTGACTTTCCCTATGCCAAAATCTCCGTAACTTGCTCCAAAGGCACCTATATTAGAACTCTTGTAGATGATATAGGAGAAGATTTAGGGTGCTTGTCTTTTGTAAAAGAGCTTAGACGAGTTAGGGTTGGAGACTTTCTAGTAGATGAGGCAGTTAAGTCTTCTGATATTTTGGAAATGGATAAGGATAAGCTTATATTGAAACTTGAAAGAGTAGATAAGGCCCTTGATAAGTTTCCAAGATTCGACCTTTCTGATAATCTTTTCGAGAAGGCCGTAAATGGCATGACCATAAAGATAGATGAAGAGATAGACGAAGAAATTAGAGTATACTCGAGAAATGAATTTATTGGCTTGGCAAAGAGTTTTGAGAGTAGGGGCGGATATTTTCTAAAGATGGAGAAAGTATTTTATGATAGAGAAAATTAAAATATATGACCTAAATATGGACTTACCAGATCTTGAAAAAAAGGCGGTAAGTCTTGGAAACTTCGATGGAGTTCACTTAGGCCATCAAAAATTAATGAAAAATAACCTAGAAATTAGCAAAAAGTATGACCTAGAGCCTTCAGTCTTGTTGTTTAAGGAAAACACTAAACTAAGACTAAAGGATGAGAAAGAATATATGACAAGTCTTGAAGATAAGATCGAGATTTTGGCATCGATGGGGATTAATACCTTTTGCTTGATAGATTTTGATGAAAAGTTTATGAATCTTTCTCCAAGAGAATTTATAGCTGAGATTATTAACAAAAAGCTCAACGCATCCTACGTTATTTGTGGCAAGGACTACAGATTTGGTAGGAAGGCCTCAGGTGATGTCGAAACTCTTAGAAAGCTTGAAGATGAATATGATTACAAGACTTCAGTAGTTGAATTTGAAAAGGAAGATGAGGTAAACAAAATCTCATCCAATCACCTAAGAGATTTAATAAGAGAAGGAAATATCAGAAAAGTAAACAAACTCCTTGGTAGAAATTACAAGATAAAAGGAAGAGTTGTAGATGGAGCTAAAAGAGGAAGGACCTTAAACTTTCCTACAGCAAACCTTAAGCTCAGCTTTAACTATGTCCTTCCAGTAGATGGAGTTTACTTTACAAAAGTTAATATTGGCGGAGCGTCTTTTTACGCCTTAAGCAATGTAGGTACCAACCCCACCTTTGATGAAAGCCACAGAAAGGTAGAGACCTATATTCTTGACTTTAATCAAAATATTTACGGTAAGGATATTTCTATAGAATTTATAGAGTTTTTCCGTTATGATATCAGATTTGATAGCAAGGAAGCCTTGATAGATCAGATGAATTCAGATAAGGAAAAAGCCTATGCGTATCTAGAAAATATTTTGCAAAAGGAAAATGAGAAAGTATAATAGTAGACGGTACCTTTGCTAAGTAAATGATACCTCGACCTTTACTTGGTAAATGGCAAATATTATAAATGGAGGAAATTATGTTAAAAGCAGAAGAAAAACAAGCAATAATCAAAGAATACCAACTAGAAGAAGGAGATACAGGTTCTCCAGAAGTTCAAATCGCAATCCTTTCAAAAAGAATTGCTGATCTTACAGAACACTTAAAGAACAACAAAAAAGACCACTCTTCAAGAAGAGGTCTTTACAAAATGATTAGACGTAGAAAAGGCATGTTAAACTACCTAAGAGAAAATGATATTGATAGATACAGATCAATCATCGAGAGACTAGGTCTAAGAGGTTAATTATTGGCGGGGCATTCCCGCCTTATTTTATATAGAAAAACATAGGAGTAAAGATGGTAAAAACTTACAAATACGAATCAAAATTAGGCAAAGATTTTGAAGTTACTATTGGTAAATTCGCAGAACAGGCCAATGGTGAATGCTACATAAAAAGTGGCGATACTTCTTTGCTTGTAACAGCAGTTGCAAGTGAGAAGCCTAGGGAAGGGATAGACTTTTTCCCACTAATCTGTGATTTTCAAGAAAAGCTATACGCAGTAGGAAAAATTCCTGGGGGATTTCTCAAAAGAGAAGGAAAGGCAAGTGATGAGGCAACCCTTATCTCTCGTCAAATGGATAGACCTCTAAGACCACTTTTCCCAGAAAACTACTACAATGACGTACAAATCATAGCCACAGTTTTGTCTATGGATGAAGATAACCTTCCAGACCCACTTACAACAATTGGAGCTTCAATCGCTCTAGGTATATCTGACATACCATTCGATGGTCCTGTTGGAGCTTGTATGGTTGGTAAAGTTGGAGATAAGCTAATCATAAATCCAAACAAGGAAGAAAGAGAAAAATCAAGCCTTGAACTTACTGTAGCAGGTAAGAAGGGCGCTATCAACATGGTAGAAGCTGGAGCAAAGGAGATTTCTGAAGAAGAAATGCTTGAAGCAATGCTTCTTGCCCTAGAAGAAATTGGTAATATTTCTGACTTTATCCAAACTATAATCGATGATATAGGAAAAGAAAAAATCGAAGTAGATGGGGCAGAAGAGACAGAACTTGATAGAAAGATTTCAGCTGATTTTGAAGAAGAAATCAAAAACTCAATCAGAACTACAGATAAGACTGAAAGAGAAGATAATATCTTCAATATTGAGGAAGCTGCTAAGGAAAAATATCTAGAAGAATATCCAGAAAGTGAAGATGAAATTCACAGAAGGATAGATAATATCATGAAAAAAGAAGTACGTCGTATGATCTCAATCGATAAGATTAGACCAGATGGACGTGATCTTACAGAAATCAGACCACTTTCTGCAGAGGCAGGACTTCTTCCAAGAGTACACGGATCAGGACTTTTCCAAAGAGGTCAAACTCAAGTTTTATCTGTTGTAACCCTAGGCTCTCCTGCTGATGTTCAAATTATAGATGGACTTAATAGAGAAGAAATTCAAAAAAGATACATCCACCAATACAACTTCCCACCATTTTGTGTTGGAGATGTAAGACCACTTAGAGGACCAGGTCGTCGTGAGATTGGTCACGGACGTTTGGCTGAAAGAGCCCTAATACCAGTTCTTCCAGATGAAAAAGACTTCCCTTACACAATTAGAGTTGTATCAGAAGTATTATCATCAAACGGTTCAAGCTCTCAAGCCTCTATCTGTGGATCAACCCTTTCCCTAATGGATGCAGGTGTACCAATATCAAAACCTGTTGCAGGAATTGCCATGGGTCTTATCAAGGAAGATGACTCTATATCAATCCTTACAGATATCCAAGGTCTGGAAGACCACTTAGGAGATATGGACTTTAAGGTAGCTGGAACTCGTGATGGAATCACAGCCCTACAAATGGATATGAAAATCGACGGAATAACAAGAGAAGTTCTAGAAGAATCTCTAAACGATGCTCACAGTGCTAGAATGAGAATCCTAGATGTTATAGAATCTGCGATCGATAAGCCAAGAAGCGACATATCTAATTATGCGCCAAGACTATTTACAATCGACATCGATCCAGAAAAGGTTCGTGATGTAATAGGTTCCGGTGGAAAGACAATCAACAAGATTATAGATGCTACTGGAGTGAAGATCGAAACAGAAGATGATGGACACATTACAGTTGCTTCAGAAGATGGCGAAAGCGGCAAGAAAGCAATTGATATGATCAAATCTATCGTAACAGATCCAAAGCCAGGCGATATCTATACAGGTAAGGTAGTTAGGATTATGAACTTCGGAGCCTTTGTAGAAATTGCAATTGGTAAGGAAGGTCTCCTTCACATCTCTCAAATAGATCATCATAGAGTAGAAAAGGTTGAAGATGTATTAAGCGTAGGAGATGAGGTTAAGGTAAAGGTAACAGAGATTGATAGACAAGGAAGAATTAACCTATCAAGAAAGGCCCTCCTAGAAAAACCAGAAGCATGGCCAGTAGACGAATCACCTTACAGAAAAGATAAAAAAGATAAGTAAGAGCACTTAAATAAACTGTTTGAGATAGTGAAGGCTTTGACAATCCTATGTTTCTTTAAGCTAGGCGTTAGAATTTCTTCGCTTAGCTTGGAGTAGGTCTTAAGTTTACGTTTCATAAACATAGTCTCTAAGCTAAACTGTCATGGGCAGTTTATTTTTTATGCCTCTTAATATATAATTATAGAGAGGTGGATATGACTAGTAAAAATCAAAATAGAATCAGAAAAAAATCGAATAAAAAATCACCCAACAGGACCAAGACTAAAAAGCCTAGGGAAAGTAAGTTTGATTTTAGGAGATTTTCTCTAATAATGATGGCAATCCAGGTCATTTTATTTATATTTATTTTAAGTTCTAATACCGGACTTATGGGAGATGTCTTATCAGATTTCTTTGCTAAAATCTTTGGAAAATTTGCCCTAGTTTTCCCTGTTCTTGTATTTATAAGCTTTCTATCAGAGCTTAGGGGAAGATTTAGGGAAAATATATCTAAGTTCTTGCTCTTGTATGTAATATACCTACTTACCCTAGCATTGTTTTCTAGAGCTTTTATAAGAAATGAGCTTTCCTGGTCTGTCCAATATGCAGCGAGCCAAAAAACTGATGGGGGAGGAGCAATCGGTGGTGCAATTTCATTTTTCCTAGTAAATCTAATAGGAAATCTTGGCCTTTATATCCTTTATGGCCTTTCAATATTTGCTTTATTAATCGATATAAGTCCCCTAACTTATGGAGAATTTTTTGCTAAAGTTAAGGAAAGCTTTACCAAACTAGGGCAAAGCATAAAAGATTTGACCCTAAGAGCTAAAAGCTCAATCGATGAAAGAAAAAAAAGACAGGAAGAAGAAAGAATCGAAGATAAGAGAGAAGACGATTTAGGAGAAAGAAAAGCTCCAGTAAAGGAAAATCCTGTAAGTGTAAAAGAAAAAGAAGCTCCTAAAAAGGGAGAAGTAAAAAGAAGCCCTGTCAAAAACTTCGACTTAGATAGCTTAGGCGATGCCAAGGTAAATAATTACAAGTCCCGCCAAGTTGAGATGTCTGATTTCAATGAAAGTTTTAGGAGAGAATTTGGAGATTATACCTATCCATCCATCGATCTTTTGGAAGATATAAATGAAGATGGGGGAGTTGATGATAGAGAAATCAGATCTCGAGCAGTAGCTATAGAAGAGACTCTAGATTCATTCGGCATAGACGGTAAGGTTGTACAAATTGATGTAGGTCCTACAGTAACTTGTTATGAGCTAAAACCTCAAAGAGGAGTTAAGGTTAGTAAAATTGTAAACTTATCTGATGATCTAGCCCTTGCCCTTGCTACAAGCGGTATAAGAATACTCGCTCCAATTCCTGGCAAAAGCCATGTTGGAATCGAGGTTCCCAATGATAAGAAGGAAGTCGTTGGTCTTAAGGAAATCTTATCTTCAGAAAACTTCGTCAAATCCAAATATATTATTCCCTTTGCCATGGGTAAATCTGTATCAGGTGATGTTGAAGTTTCAGCGATTGAGAAGATGCCCCACCTTCTGGTATCAGGAGCGACAGGATCTGGTAAGTCCGTTTGTATCAATACCATCATAATGTCGATTCTCTATAAGCATTCGCCAAATGATGTAAAACTTCTCCTAGTAGACCCTAAGGTTGTAGAGCTTTCTATCTACAATGGCATCCCACATCTTATTATGCCAGTAATTACTGATCCTAAGAAGGCTTCATCTTCCCTTTTTTGGGCCATCAGCGAGATGGAAAAAAGATACAAATTATTTGAGAAAAATCACGTTAGAGATATAGTTGGATATAAGAAGGCCCAAGAATCTGACGATTCTATGGAAAATCTTCCATATATAGTAATTATAATAGACGAGCTTGCAGATTTGATGATGACTGTAGGAGCAGAGGTAGAAGATTATATAACAAGGCTTGCCCAAAAGTCGAGAGCTTGCGGCATTCACTTAATCATTGCGACTCAAAGACCAACAGTTGATGTTATAACAGGAACTATCAAGGCAAATATTCCTTCTAGGATTTCCTTTGCAGTAACAAGTCAAATAGACTCTAGAACAATTCTTGATAGCCAAGGAGCAGAAAAGCTTTTAGGCAAGGGTGATATGCTCTACGCTTCAAGCGATTCTATGAGACCAACTAGGATTCAGGGAGCCTTTGTTTCTGATGATGAGGTAATAAGCGTCGTCAGAGAAATCAAGGAAGGAAACGAGACCAACTACGACGAAGAAGCCATAGAGAAGGTAGAGGAAAACGTAGATAGTCCAAGCGAAGCTTCAGATGATGAGGATGAGTTAATAGATGAAGCTATAAAGCTTATAATTAACGAAAATACAGCCTCAGTATCCATGCTTCAAAGAAAGCTTAAGATAGGCTACGCTAGGGCTGGAAGGATAATAGACCAGTTGGAACAAAGAGGAGTAGTTGGAGGATATGAAGGATCTAAGCCAAGAAAGGTCTTAGTAGATAGGTCTTATTTAGAAGGAGAAGAAAATGAATTTAGCTAACAAAATAACCCTTGTAAGACTCTTTTTAATCCCTGTCTTTGTAATAATCTTTATGATTAGCGGAAGGGATATGAATATAGCAGCTATCGTCTTTATTATAGCAAGTTTTACAGATGCAGTAGATGGTCATATAGCAAGAAGCAGAAACATGATAACGAACTTTGGTAAGTTTACTGATCCATTGATAGATAAGGTCCTAACCATGGCAGCTTTCTTGGTACTAGTAGAAGATAATACAATACCTGCATGGCCTGTTATAATAATAATATCAAGGGAGCTTATCATAACAGGATTTAGGACTCTTGCGGCAGATTCTGGAATAACAATTGCAGCAAGCATGTGGGGCAAGGCAAAGACAACAAGCCAAATGATCTCGCTAGTGATGCTTTTACTAAATGCACCTAGTCTAAATAAAGCTGGAATTTTTGTCTTCTATATAGCAGTAATTCTCACGGTAATATCTGGAGTGGACTATATAGTTAAGAATAAAAAAGTCCTAGACTTAGAAAATATATAAGAGCTTTAGGAAGAAAAATAGAATAATATTAATAGGATTAGCTTTTGTAAATAATAGTTCTATCATTAAGTTAAGAGTTAAAGCATTCTTAAAAGAACTTTGACCTATAAGCTTGTGATAGAAAAGATTTTGTTTGCGAAAGCTTCTTTATTTTGTATAATGCTTTAAGAAAATTAATAAAATGATATAATAATAGTAAGATTTTGTACAGATTATATAAATAGTAGAGGAGAGTTTATGGATAAAGATAAGCAAAAAGCCTTAGACCAGGCTTTTAAAAATATAGAGAAAAAATACGGTAAGGGAGCTATAATGAAGATGGGTGAAGCTCCTAGAGTTTCAGTATCTGCTATTCCAACTGGAGCAGTCAACCTCGATATAGCTTTAGGTATAGGTGGAATTCCTAGAGGAAGAGTAGTTGAAATCTTTGGACCTGAATCATCCGGTAAGACAACCCTTGCCCTTCATATAGTTGCAGAAGATCAAAAGCAAGATCAGACCTGTGCTTTTATCGATGCTGAGCACGCCCTAGATGCAGAATATGCAGAAAACTTGGGAGTTGATATAGATAACCTAATCCTCTCTCAACCAGATACTGGGGAGCAAGGTCTGGATATAGCTGAAAGTCTTGTAAGAAGTGGAGCGGTTGACCTAATAGTAATCGACTCAGTTGCAGCCCTCGTCCCTAGAGCAGAAATCGAAGGAGAGATGGGAGATAGCCACGTCGGTCTTCAAGCGAGACTTATGAGTCAAGCCCTTAGAAGACTAACCGGTGTAATTGCAAAATCTAACACAACAGTGATTTTTATCAACCAGCTAAGAGAAAAAGTCGGAGTTATGTTTGGATCTCCTGAGACAACACCAGGTGGTCGTGCCCTTAAGTTCTACTCATCTGTAAGACTTGACATCAGAAGGATAAAGACAATAACCCAAGGAGATAATTCTATAGGATCAAGAACTAGGGTTAAAGTTGTCAAAAACAAGGTAGCTCCTCCATTCAAGGTAGTAGAGTTTGATATCATGTATGGTAAGGGTATTTCCAAATCTGGAGTACTTTTAGATACGGCTGTAGATATGGACATAGTTGATAAGGCAGGATCTTGGTTTTCCTACAAGGATGAAAAGCTCGGCCAAGGTAGGGAGAATGTAAAAGATCTCTTAGAAGAAAATTCAGAACTTATGGCCCAAATCGATGCAGAGGTTAGAAAGAGCATAATTCAAGCCCAAGAGGATGAAGAAGAAAATACAGAAGAAGATAAAAAAGAAGAAAAATAATTCATTTTAAAAGAGTACCCCAAATTCCAGTATTCGGATTTGGGGTATTTTTCTTATTCGAGAAAGCTTAATTGATTTAGTTTTCTTTCCTGAAGATTTGATAAAGATATTCCTATTAGCCTAAGCATCTCGCCCTTGTGGATATCTTCTAAGAGACTTAAGGCTTCGTTGTAGATATCTTTTGCCCTATAAATTGGCTCTTGGAGGGTAATAGATCTAGTGTGATTTTTGAATTTGGCATCCTTTATTTTTAAATTTACGGTTTTTCCTTGAATATTTTTGATATCCATCTCATCTTCTATAAGCTCAGATAAGTTTCTAAGATAGGAAGTGAGAATTGCCATATCATTGGTGTTTTGGGCAAAGGTCCTCTCTTTTCCTATACTTTTTCTAACCCTAGAAGGATTAATCTTCCTATCATCAACTCCTCTTATTACCTGATAGATATAGGCTCCTTGCTTACCAAAGTTATCAATCAGGTATTCGTAGTCGAGCTTAAGGAGGTCTTTAACTTTATAGACACCTATTTTATTTAATCTCTCGCTAGTTTTCTTACCTATGCCGTAGACTTTATTTACAGAAATATCAGGTAAGAAGTAATCTAAGTCTTCTTTTCTAATTTGAGTTATCCCATGGGGCTTTTGCCAATCGCTTGCAAGCTTTGCTAGAAACTTGTTGTAGGATATACCGATAGAAATACCTATACCAGTTTCCCTTAAGACTTCGTCTTGAAGCTTTCTAGCAAGCTTTTTGGGAGAGTCTGTTTCTACAAGTAGATAAGCTTCATCTACAGAAACTTGCTCCATTAGCTTAGCATATTCTTTTACAAGAGAAAAAACTTCTTTGGACTTTTCTCTGTAATATTTGTGATCTACTGGCAGAAGAATAAGATTTGGACAAAGTTCTTTCGCCATAAAGACAGGCATAGCTGAATGTAGGCCAAATTCTCTTGCCTTGTAGTTGGCAGTAGTAAGGATTGATTTGTTTGACAAACCTCCAACAGCTAGGGGATGATTTTTCAGTTTTGGATTTCTTAATTCTTCGCATGATGCATAAAAAGCATCACAATCGACATGGAATATGTATTTCATAAGACCATTATACTATTTGCTAGATATTAAGCCCACGATCTATGATAAAGCTTTGCCTATAAAGAGTATATACAGTATGATATTCTTATGAGAATAGATAAATTTTTAAAAAATGCGAGAATTATAAAAAGAAGACAAGTTGCTAAAGAGGCTTGTGAAAACGGCAGGGTTAAGATAAATGAAAAAGAAGCCAAGCCGGGAAGCCTCGTAGAAGAAGGAGACATAGTAGAAGTTGCCTTTGGCAAGAGCAATCTTAAATTTAGGGTTCTAAACTTGATTGACGGAGCCAAGAAAAACGATGCTTTTTCTATGTATGAGGTTATCGATGAGTAAGAAGAATTCGTATCTTAAGCAAAGAAGGAAGAAAAACCAAAGATTTCTATTGACTATCCTATCAATCCTTGCTCTATCGGCGGGATCTTTTAGCCTATACAATAAGGCTATTGAAAAAGAATACGCCAAGGTAAATAAGGATATCGAATCATTGAATAAGAAAAAAGAAGACTTGCAAATTACCATCAAGTCCTTGAAGGAAGATTACGACAATAGAAATACTGATGAGTTTAAGGAAAAGATTGCAAGAGATAGACTAGATATGGTTAAGAAATCTGAAGTGGTCTATGAAGATGACAATAATAAATAAAGTTAGAGAAACTATAATAGCGAATAAACTTATAGAAAAAGGTGATGCTATCATAGTCGGCGCAAGCGGAGGTCCCGATAGTCAGTTTTTAATCTATGCTTTGATGGAACTTAGAAAAGAAATGGATTTTACAATTATCCTTGCCCACCTAAACCACCTCCATAGGAAAGAAGCGGATTTCGATGAGAGTCTAGTCGAGAAGACCTCTGAGAAATTCGGATTAGATTTTAGGAAGAAATCTGCTAGCATGGATGATTACGCCAAGAAATATGGCCTATCTTCAGAAGATGCTGGAAGAAGGCTGAGGTATGAGTTTTTTAGGCAAATTCAAGAAGAATATCCCAAGTCAAAAATTGCCGTCGCCCACAATCTAGATGACCAGGCAGAGACTGTCCTTATGAGGATTATTCGAGGAACTGGGGTAGAAGGTCTTAGGGCTATGGATTATAGGAATGGGGATATAATAAGGCCCATCCTAGATATTAAAAAGGCTATGATCTTAGATTATTTGAACAGTGAACAAATACCCTATGCAATCGATAAGACAAATTTCACGACAGATTATACTAGAAATAAACTAAGACTTGAGATAATTCCTGAGATTGAAAAGATCAATCCGAACTTTAAGGAAAGCCTAGTCAAGCTTTCTGAAATTGCGACTGATGAGATTTCTATTAGCGATTCCTATATAAAAAATATTTATGAAGATATTATTATTCAAAGAAAAACAGATTCTGTAAGCTTTGACAAAAAAGCTTTTGAAAGTCATGATAAGGCCATACAAAGTAAGCTTATAAGAAGAGCTATAGGAGAAATAAAGAGGGAAGTTCGAGATATCTCCAAGGAAAATATTGATACATTCCTAAAGCTAGTTGATCTTGCTAATGGAAAGTCTATCATAAAAGATGATTTAGTTTTTCTTAAGTCCTATAAGTTTTATAAGTTAGGCTTAATAAAAGAAAAATCACAGAAGGGAACAAAACAAATCTCTATAGATATAGGCGAAGAGATAAGCTTTGGAGAAAAAAGGATAAGGGTAAGACAAGTCTCAGATTTTAGCAAAAAACATGGGAGAAATGTTGAATATTTCGATAGAGACAAATTAACTTTTCCCTTACAAATTAGATATAGGAAAAACGGTGATAAGTTTAAGCCGATAGGCTTAGGTCATTCGAAAAAGATTAAAGACTTTTTTATTGATATGAAGGTAGATAAGGAAAAAAGAGAAAAAATCCCCCTTATTTTATCAGAAAATGATATAATATGGGTGACATCTTTTAGAAGCTCGGAGGATTACAAGGTAGATCCTTCTACAAAAAATATTATAAAGATAGAGGTATATGATGAAGACTGACTACAGTGACATAATTGAAAGAGTATTGATTGATGAGGAAAGTTTGAAGCTAAAGATAGAACAATTAGCGAAAACCATCAACAGTCATTACGAGAATAAGGATACTTTAATACTCGTAGGAATTCTCAAGGGTTCGGTAATGTTTATGGCGGAACTTGCCAAAAATTTGAATATCGACCTTCAGATGGACTTTATGGTAGTTTCATCTTATGCGGAAAACACCTATTCAAGTGGAAATGTCAAAATCCTAAAGGACCTTGATATTGATATCAAAGACAAGGAAGTTCTAATTGTCGAAGATATTATAGATACCGGTTATACCTTAAAGAAGACTAAGGAAAACTTAATCAACAGACAGGCAAAAGACGTTAAGATTGTAACCTTACTAGATAAACCTGAAAGAAGAGAAGTAGAAATTAAACCTGACTGGACAGGATTTAAGATACCAAATGAGTATGTTGTAGGTTTTGGTCTAGACTTCGATCAAATGTATAGAAACCTACCATATATTGGCGTTGTCAAAAGATCATTTTATGAAAATATAGAAGATGCTAAATAGGTCTTTGGGCCTATTTTGTTTTTGAGGAGGAAAAATGAGGAATTTAGATTCGATGATTATAATTATGTATGGGGCAATAGTAGTATTTTTCCTATACAGAGTATATAAACAAATGAAAGATAAGAAAAAGCTTGAAGGAGAAATATCAACATTTAAGAGACCTTCATCTAGCTTTGAGATGATTCTTTTTGCAGTATTAGTTGTAACTGGCGGGGTTAATCTATACGCAGGTTACCAACAGGGAAATAAACAGAGTATGCTCACAGCTCTTGTTATGATTGCTCTTGCAATTGTATTCATGATATCAACAAGGGCCAAGCTAAGTGTAGCAGAAAATGGTATCCTTGCTAATTCTAACTTTAGAACCTACAAGGAAATTAGAAAATGGGGCTTCGATACAGACAATGCTGACCTTATTATGGTTGTCAAAGATAGCAAGGGCGAAAGTCGTGAATCAACTAAGGTTAGAAAAGAAGATATAGAAGAGATCAATAGGCTAATTAGAAAATATAAGTTAGGCAAATAAGCTTGAAATTTCACCAAATAACCGTATCATATAAGAGTTAATTTGAAAGTGATTTGGAGATTTTATGTTATTAGTAATAGATATCGGAAACACTAATACGGTTATAGGTGTTTACGAGAAAGAAAATTTGAAATCAAAATTTAGAGTGGCGACCGACCTCAAAAAGACAAGTGATGAATTGGTTGCTACTTTATTTAATATGCTAGCAATTAAGAAAATCAGTGTAGAAGACATCGAAGATACTATTATGAGCTGTGTCGTACCAGATGTGATGTATAACTGGCAGTCTGCTAATAGGAAGCTCTTTGATAGGGAAGCTATAGTGGTAGACTCTGATACGCCAACCTTTCTTACTATTGAGTACGAAAATCCTAGAGAAGTTGGAGCTGATAGGATTGTAGATGCTGTAGCTGCCTTTAGCAAATATGGAGGACCTACTATAGTCGTAGATATGGGAACTGCCATTACCTTTGATGTAATTACAGAAGATAGGAAGTATCTTGGTGGATCGATTGCTCCAGGTATAAGAATTGCCCAAGATGGACTCTTCGGATCTACTGCCAAGCTACCTAAGATCGAGCTAATGGAGCCAGAATCTGCTATTGGTAAAAATACTTCTGAATCCATCAATGCAGGTATAATTTTCGGCTATATAGGAATGATCGATAATATTATTTCAATCTTGGAAAAAGAAATGGAAGACAAATACGATATAGACGAAAGCGATATAACTGTTGTTGCTACAGGAGGTTTCTCTGAGCTAATCTCAGCATCTAGTAAATTTATAGAAATTATTGAACCTGACTTAATGCTTGAAGGATTGAGACTAATCTATGAGCGAAACAAAAATCTTTAATGAAATAATGCTTGCCCCCATGGCGGGAATTACCGATTCAGCCTTTAGGCAAATCTGCGAAGAAAACGGCTGTGATAAGACCTTTACCGAAATGGTTTCAGTAAACGCTCTTGATTTTAATAATAGGGCGACAGAAGAGATAATGTATACAGCAGATAGTGAGAAAAACTGCAATATTCAGATTTTCGGAAAAGACACAGATATTATCGAAAGAGTCATCAAGGATAAGATAAATCCTAGGGAAGACTTTAAGGAAATAAGCTTTAATATGGGCTGTCCTGCTCCAAAGATATTTAATAATGGCCAGGGCTCAGCCCTTATGAAAGATGTGAAGAAAGTCTATGAGATAGGCAAATGCCTTAAAGAATCCACAGACAAGATTGTTAATGTTAAAATCAGAATGGGCATTGATGATGATTCCATAAACTATATAGAAGTCGGTAAGGCCCTCGAAGATAGCGGAATAGATTACGTCATCCTTCATGGAAGAACTCGTAAGCAACAGTATTCTGGCAAGGCAGATTGGCAGGCTATCAGAAAGCTGAAGGAAACTTTATCGATTCCTGTTATAGCCAACGGTGATGTCTTTAGTGTTAAAGATTATAAAGATATGCTCGATGTGACTGGGGCTGATGGGGTAATGATAGCAAGAGGGGCTATGGGTAATCCCTTTATTTTTAGGCAAATTAAAGATTACATCCAAGGAAAAGAGACTAGTCCCATAAGTTATGAAGAAATACTTGCAACTATAAAAAGACAATATGACCTATCTCTTAAGTACAAGAAGGAAAAGCTTGTAATAAATCAAATGAGAAAGCATGTCGGCTGGTACATCAAAGGCCTACCACAAGCTGCAAGCTATAGGGATAGGGCAAATAAATTAAAAACTAGTGAAGAAATATTTGAATTACTAGAAGAATATAGGAAATTTTTAGAGGATAATTATGACAGAAAATAAAGAAGTAATATTAAGTAAAGAATATTTAGAAAAACTTGAAGATGAACTAGAATATCTTAAGACCAAAAAGCGTCCAGAAATTGCTGAAAAAATCAAAGTAGCAAGAAGCTTCGGTGACCTTTCTGAAAATGCTGACTACGATGAAGCTAAAAACGAACAAGGTGAAGTAGAATCTAGGATTGCCAAGGTTGAAGATATGATCAGAAACGCCAAGACAATCGAAGTTATCGAAAACTCAGATGAAGTTGGCGTTGGAAATACTGTAACAGTTTATGATGAAGAGTTCGACGAAGACTTGGAATATAAAATCGTAGGAACTGCTGAGTCAAATCCACTTGAAGGATTTATTTCTAATGAATCTCCAGTTGGTGCTGCCCTTATCGGAAAAAAGGTAGACGAAAGAGTAGAAGTAAGCACACCAAATGGAAAGATGTATTTTGTAATCAAAAATATTAAGTAAAGGAGAAAACATGGCTGATAACAAAGATTTAAATGAAATGCTACAAATTAAGAGAGACAAGCTAGAAGACCTTAAAAATGAAGGCAAAGATCCTCACAAGATCGTAAACTTTAGGGGTAGAATTGCTTCAAGCCTTATCAAAGATAATTTTGAAAAATATGATGGCGAAAAAGTAAGGATTGCTGGAAGAATTATGGCCAAACGTGGGCATGGAAACATGAGCTTTATGGATATCCAAGATGCAGAAGGTCAAATTCAGATAGTAAACCGTAAAAATGTTATTGGCGATGAGTTCAAACAAGTTAAAAAATACGATATAGGTGATATCGTAGGTATAGAAGGAAAAGTATTTAAGACAAATCAAGGAGAAATCTCAATAGAGACAGAAACTCCACAGCTTATGACCAAATCTCTTCAAATGCTTCCTGAAAAATGGCACGGATTAAAGGACCCTGACCTAAGATACAGACAAAGATACCTAGATCTTATAGTAAATCCAGAAGTAAAAAGCGTATTCGTTCAAAGAAGTCAAATCATATCAGAAATCAGGAGATTTCTTGACGGTCAAGGCTTCCTAGAAGTTGAAACTCCAATCCTAAACACAATAGCAGGAGGAGCCACAGCTCGTCCTTTCACAACTCACCACAATTCACTAAACATAGGCATGTATCTAAGAATTGCTTCAGAGCTATACCTTAAGAGATTAATCGTAGGTGGATTTGATAGAGTATACGAAATAGGAAGAATGTTTAGAAATGAAGGAATGGATGCAACTCACAACCCTGAATTTACAACAATGGAACTTTACCAAGCCTATGGAGATTTCGAAGATATGATGGAAATCACAGAAAACATGGTAGAGCATGTTGCAAGTAAAGTTAAGGGAACAACAGTTGTAGAATTCGATGGCCACGAGATAGAACTAAAGGCTCCTTGGAAGAGAATCTCAATGATAGATGCAGTTAAAGAGCATTCTGGTGTAGACTTTAATGAAATCAAAACTGATGAAGAAGCAATCGCTATTGCTAAAGAAAAGGGAGTAGAAGTAAAGGAAACAAGAGGCGAGATTATAGCAGAATTCTTCGATGAATTTGTTGAAGATAAACTAATCCAACCAACCTTTATCGTTGACTATCCAGTAGAAATTTCACCACTTGCAAAAAGAAAGAACGATGATCCTTCCCTAACATATAGGTTCGAAGCCTTCATCAACGGTGCAGAAATAGCTAACGCCTTCTCAGAGCTAAATGATGCCCTAGATCAAAAACAAAGATTCCTTGATCAAGTTGCTAAAAGAGAAGCAGGCGATGACGAAGCACAAATGATGGACTACGACTTCGTAAATGCCCTAGAAATAGGAATGCCTCCAACAGGTGGACTCGGTATAGGAATCGATAGACTAATCATGATCCTAACAGGTCAACACTCTATAAGAGACGTATTACTCTTCCCAACAATGAAGCCAATAGGACTTGAAAAGGAAGAAAGTGATAAGCAAAAGATTGATTCAATTGACGAAGAAGATGTAGAAATTGACTTTTCTAAAGTACAAATCGAAGATATCTATGAAGATGTAGACTTCGATACCTTCAGCAAATCAGACTTCAGGGCAGTTAAAGTTAAAGATTGTGTAGAAGTACCAAAGAGTAAGAAGCTTTTACAATTCACCCTAGATGATGGAACTGGTGAGGATAGAACAATCCTATCAGGAATTAAGGCTTACTATAATCCAGAAGATCTAGTAGGAAGAACCCTACTTGCTATAGTAAACCTACCTGCAAGAAAGATGATGGGAGTAGAAAGCCAAGGAATGCTACTATCAGCAATCCACGAAGAGGAAGGCGAAGAAAAACTAAACCTAATCATCCTATCAAACAGAATTCCTGCTGGAGCAAAATTATATTAAAAGATCGCGCTAATTATGAAACTGGGGTTTGTAATGAATCCCAGTTTAATTTTTATATTAAGTATGATGGGGCTGTTGCAAAACTATGAATAACCATCGTACCATCGTTAGAAGGTTCTCTTAGGAAATTTTACCTCTCCTGGCCGGTGGGCCGATCGGTGCCTGCCGGATGAAGGAGGCAAAATTGACGTGGAGGTTCTTCTAACGATAATGGTACGATTTATTCATTCTGCAACAGCCCCTTCTACTTTAGACCTATATAACACATCAGAAACCAGATCCAACCAAAAATCTTTTGGACTAAATTATCAAAAGACTGGCAAGGAACTTATGAGTCAAGATGAAATAACTGTAATGGATGGATTTACCAGCCAAGAGGAGTAAGACCTTTTCTATCTGATAAATTCGATATTACAAAGCATAAGAATTACAAGTTGTTGGAAGATTATGATAAGAAAAACTTGTTTTATGTGGAAGAGTATTTAAAGAATAGAGATAAAATAAAAATAAACAGGAACAGTTTGATTACAAGATTATGAATTAAGCTTAGGATAAAAATATTTTTGGTATAATATCTATATATAAACCATGGAGGTAGGCATATGAGGTCTTATGAAAGTAAGGAAGAATTAAAAAATGAGATAAAGAAAACTTTTGAAAAGTATATTTCTGAGTTTGATAATATACCGGAAGAACTAAAAGACAAAAAAGTAGAAGAAGTTGATAGGACACCGGCAGAAAATCTTGCCTATCAAGTAGGTTGGACAACTTTACTCTTAAAATGGGAAGAAGATGAGAAAAAAGGACTGGAAGTTAAAACGCCATCAGATAATTTCAAATGGAATCAACTTGGAGAATTATATAAGTGGTTTACAGATACTTATGCTCATAAATCTTTAAAGGAGCTAAAAGAACAACTAACACAAAATGTAGAAAATATTTGTCTTATGATAGATGAATTAACAGATGAGGAGTTATTTAAACCCCATATGAGAAAATGGGCGGATGAAGCAACAAAAACCGCAACTTGGGAAGTTTATAAATTTATTCATGTAAATACAGTAGCGCCATTTGGAACATTTAGGACTAAGATTAGGAAATGGAAGAAATTAGTTCTATAGATAGAAAGGTATAAATAAGTTTACTTAGGAGGATTTTATGGCAGTTTCAAATATCAAAGTTACATTAAATTGCCCAATAGAAAAAGTATGGGATAAAGTTACTGACCTTCGTGATTTTGGTTGGAGAAGTGATATCAAAGATATCAAAATTATTGATGATAAGAATTTTGTAGAGATTACAAAAGATGGGATAGAAACAAATTTTAAAGTTATAGAATGTACGAAACATCAATGCTGGTCTTTTGAAATTGAAAACGCAAATATAAAAGGAACTTGGATAGGAAAATTTTATTCGAATGGAGATAAAACAACATTAGATTTTACAGAAAATATTATTTCTAAAAAATTTATATTTAAACCTTTTGTAGGACTATATTTAAGAAACCAACAAAAACTGTATTTTAAAGATTTGAAGGAAGTACTTAATTGTGAAGAAGCAAGTCATGTTCAAGTGTTATGAAAATAATGAAATAGATAAATTGGAGTAGCCTATTCATATATTCAGATCTTTTCGAAAGGATAAAACAATGATAGAAAGTAGACCTAAGTTTGATAAAATCACATCGTTTGATGAGTTTAATAAATACTATTGGTATCGTGAAGAACTTTCACAGATATGCAAGTTATTAGGATTAGAATATAGAGGTACAAAACAAGAACTCACTTATATTATTGAGCAGTACTTTAAGGGTGATGTGATTAAAAAGTCATCAATAAAAAACATAAAGAAACAAGTTGATTATATTACTTTAGATATGCCTTTACTTGAGTGTGGATTTTCCTTTAATTCAAAATTCAGAGAATATTTTTCTGTTGTAACAGGTGTTTTGCCTTTCAAATTTACTGCAGATATGGCAACGGCTTGGAGAAAAGTGAAAAGACAAAATGATTTGAGTTTTACAATTCAAGATATGCTCAAAGTTTATTATGGAAAATCAGATTATGCTAAGTATGATAATTCGGTTTGTCAATGGAATCAATTTTTAAAGGATTTTTGTGCAGACGAAATTAGTTGTAACTACTCTAATAAAATACAAGTAGCTGCAATTATTTGGAAAGAAGTCAGAGATTCAAAAAACAAAAAAGTTTATTCACGAAAACTTATAAAAAAATATGAGGATAAAATAGAAGACTATCACAAGTAAACAGAAACTATTTTTTTGAATGAAAAAAATTAATACAGATAGATGTTAGGCGATAGAAATTAAAAAACTCTATCGTCTTTTTTAATACAAGAAAGGAGTTATATATGAAAAATTTAGAGCAAATAAGACAAGAATCAAAAGAAATAAAAGACAAAATTGACGATACAGAAGAGAGATTAAGGCAACTAAAAAATCAAGAGAAAAATATTAAAACAAGACATAATAAAAAGAAGAAAAGAAATAACTCATAGGCTAATAACAAGAAGACCAATCTTAGAAAGCCTTATAGAAAATGCAGAAG
This sequence comes from Anaerococcus marasmi, assembly GCF_900290195.1. Lineage (GTDB taxonomy): Bacteria > Bacillota > Clostridia > Tissierellales > Peptoniphilaceae > Anaerococcus > Anaerococcus marasmi. Next base: position 79,275 of record NZ_OLMF01000004.1, read on the forward strand.
AACTAACAGACGAAGAAATAAGAATTCTATTAGAAGAAGCAACAAAGACAAAAGAATTTAAAGAAACACTAAAAATAATAAGAAAAAATTAGGAAAAATAAAATAACCAAATCTTTTTATTAAGAATAATAATAGCAGGACTTGTAATAATGCCATTGCAATGCTAGGGCTTGCGAAGATTGTGGTACTAGTTTCGTATCATTAATATGAAATTAAAAGACCAATTAAAATAATATTACTGATTGTTATTCAAAAATTAGTTAAAAATTATGTTGTTTTTATAGTTTTGTTATATTTACCTCTTATAATAGAATCATTAAAGGAGGAAATTATGTCCGAAAAAGTACTTGAAATAAAAAATTTATGTAAATCTTATGGTAAAAGAAAGATTATAAATGATCTGAATATGACTGTGTTTAAAGGAGATGTTTATGGTTTTCTCGGAGCAAATGGAGAGGGGAAAACAACTACTATTAGAATGATTACATCATTAATTAGGTCTGATTCTGGAGAAATTTTAATAAATGAAAAGTCTGTAATAAAAAATAGAGATCAAGCAATTAAAAATATAGGTGCTATGGTAGAAGCTCCTAAGTTTTATGAAAACCTATCTGGATATGAAAATTTAAAATTAATGTCAAAACTAATTGATGGCACAAGTGATAAAGATATTAATAAATTACTTGAATTAGTAGGTTTAAAAGATAGGAGCAAAGATAAATTTGCCTCATACTCCATGGGTATGAAACAAAGACTTGGCATTGCTAATGCCTTATTAGGCAATCCAGATTTAATAATTTTAGATGAACCTACAAATGGACTAGATCCGTATGGTATGAGGGATATAAATGAACTTATAGTATCTTTGGCAAAAACTTCTAATAAAACATTTATAATCTCATCCCATCTTCTCCATGAAATGGAAGGTATTTGCAATAGAGTTGGAATTTTACATGACGGGAAATTATGTATAGAAGGTGATGTAAAAAAATTAGTTTCAGAAAATAATGTTTCTAATCTTGAAGAACTTTTCTTTGATAAAGTAGGTGGGAAAAATGAAAGCATTAATTATTAATGAATTAGAGAAAATCATTAAATCAAAGATAGGATATGTATTTTTATTGTCAGCCGGACTTTTGATTTGGATGAATATTACCATGTATGATCCAAAAGAAGGCGTTTGGAATATTGATAGTTTTTATACTTTTCCTGCAAGCCTTTTAGATATTTATATGCAAATATTAATATTTTTCATACCAATTTTAGCAAATACCTTAGTCACTAAGAACCTAGTAGCAGGTACAATGAAATTGAGCATATTGAAAGAACCGTCAAGAATTAAAAATCTAGTCAGCAAACAAATCGCCTTTATTATATTTTGTATAATGGCAACCACAATTTTTGTTCTCTTGTGCTATTTATTTGGAATCCTATATTTTAAAAATATGAGTGATTTATCTTTAATAAGACCAGGATTTACAAAAGCTAGTGATTTAATCTATACATTCTTAACTTATGGGAAGATTCTTTTACCAACAATTACCTACGGCTTATTAAGTATGTCAATAGGATTATTTATAGAAAATGTTAGCCTAGCAAATATCATTTCTATTGTTGGTCTTATATTTTTCTTTAATACAAGCATGGGAGAAAAATTTACAATGATAAAAAATGTATCAGCTAATGAATTTAATATTCTAATATTAGCAAGCGGGATATTATTAGCTTTATTTTTAATAATAAGCAATATTTATTTAGAAAAGAAGGATATTTTATATTAGGGTAAGATATGAAAAAATTTATAGATTTTGAGTTATATAAACAAAGGAAAAATAAATTTTATTATCTATTTTTTCTAATAATTTTAATTTCTCATATAGTAAAAGCGAATCAATTTATTCATACGGATATGAATTGGATGTCATTTCCCTTAGTTTCAGTTCCAGATACAGTTTTGTTTTTGGTTTTATTTGTGATTTATATATCCTCAGACTTAACAGCTATAGAGTATGAAAAAGGTCTTATCAAATTACCAATAATGGTAAATGGAGCTCGAAACAATTTAATAAAAGCAAAAATATTAACTATAATCATGTGGCTAATAGCCTTAGTGATTTTTGATATAATATCATCTTTTCTAGTTGGAAAAATAATACTTAATGATGGAACAGTTTTAATTTCTGATGGAAAAGATATTTTGCTTGGAGGAGTAAAGTTAGAGGGAATAAGAGCCTTCGTTAGTGTATTTTTTAGTGAAATTTCTATTATTTTGCCACTAATATGTTTAGCTATGATTATTGTGTATGGTGGTCTTGTTTTAAAAAATGCTTCAAGTGTTATGGGAATGGGCTTTTTATATTATATTCTAAGCTTAATAGGTCCTGAAAAATTAAAATATTTATTTTTAGTAAGACATGTTTATAAAATACCATCTCTATTAATCAAAGGGGAATTTGGTATTGAACTTAGCTTGTATATTGCTACTTCATTAATAGGTATTTTAATCTTATATTTTGTCAATATTTTCTATTTTAAAAGGGTAGAAATATTAAAATAGGAGAGGATAGGATGAGTAGGATTTTAATTGTAGAAGATGAACTTGACTTAGCAAATATAATAAAAGATTATCTAGTAAAAGAGCTATATGAGGTAGAAATTTTTACAGAAGGTGATAAGGCAATAGAAATTTTTGATAAATTTAAGCCGTCCTTAGTAATATTAGATTTAATGCTTCCAGGTATGAATGGTTATGAAATCTGCCAAAATATAAGAATAAAATCTACAATACCGATTTTGATTTTGTCGGCAAAAATTGATGAATTTGATAAGGTAAAGGGACTTAATCTTGGAGCAGATGATTATATTACCAAACCCTTTAGACTAAGAGAATTACTTGCAAGAGTTAATGCTCAACTTAGAAGAAGCCAGGTATTTAATAAGGAAAATCTTGAAATAATAGACATAGAAAATATCAGAATATATACTAAAGAATATAAGGTAGAAAAAAATGGTAGGGATCTTGATTTAAGTAGAAATGAATTTGAACTTTTGGTATTTTTATCTGAAAATCCAAGACAAGTTTTTAGTCGAGAACAACTATATGAGAGAATCTGGGGCTTCGATAGTTATGGAGATTTAAATACTGTAACCGTTACTATAAACAGACTCCGCCAAAAAATCGAAGATAATCCAAAGAATCCAAAGTATATATTAACAGTTTGGGGAGTAGGTTATAAATTTGAAATCTAAATCACTTAAAAAAAACTTAATAGTATTTGTCATATCAATCATTCTAATACCAATTTTATTTTTGTTGGTCTTAGGAATACCAGAAAAAGAACCTAAAAGTATTTTATTATCCATAGCATCAATTTTTTTCTTGATTGCTATAGTAATTGCCATCATATCAACTATATTTTTAGTCTACGTCGATAAGATTATTATAAAGCCTATATATAATTTGCTAGATAATTTTAAAAAGTTATCTAAAGGGGAATATGATTTATATATAGAAAATGATAGGGTGGATGAAATAGGAGAATTATTAGATAATTTTAATAAAATGGTAGCGTCATTAAAATCATATAGGGAAAGAGAAAGCAAAGCAAAGGAAGAAAGAGAAGAGCTGATATCATCTATAAGCCATGATTTATCAACTCCCATATCTGTAATACAAGCCCACATAGATGGAATAAGTGACGGAGTTGCTGATAGCCAAGAAAAAAAAGACGAATATATAAGGATAATAAACAAAAAGATCAAACAATTGAATAATCGAATCAAACAACTAAAAGACTATTCATCACTTGGTATATATGACATAGAAATAAATAATATCAGAGCTAGAGAATCTTTGGATAGAATTGTAGATGAATTAAATAAATCATTTACAATTGAAATAGAAAATTTATTTTATCAAAATGATATAAATGAAAGTACAGTGATAGGTTTATCTGACAGGATGCTTGAAATCATATTAGAAAATTTGTTTTCAAATTCTATAAAATATAGAGGAGAAAATCCATTGGAAATTGATATAGTTGCAAAAGAAAACCCAGATACAATTATAATAGAATTTAAAGACAATGGAAAGGGCATAGAGAAATCAGAATTAGATAAGATTTTTAATCCATTGTACACAGTGGATAAAGCTAGGACGACTGATAAAGAATCAATGGGATTAGGCTTATCAATAGTAAAAAAAATACTTAATAATGCTGGAGGAGACATAGGGGTAAGAAGTGAGTTTGGACAATATACAGTATTTTTTATAGAGATACCTATAGCTCGCAAAATCGAAATGTGTGTGAAATAAATAGGATAAATAACCTAGGCGTTAGAAATTAAAAACTCTATCTTCTTTTTTTTATATTAAGCATGGTACTACGTTATTAAACGTGGTTTCTACTTTAGACCTAGATAACACATAAGAAACAAGATCAAATCAAAAATCTTTTAGTCTAAATTACCAAAAAACTGGTAATGAACTTATGAGTCAAGATGAAATAACTGCAATGGATGGTGGTAAGTGTATTTATCAGTTAAGAGGAGTAAGACCTTTTATATCTGATAAATTTGATATTACAAAGCATAAGAATTACAAGTCATTGAAAGATTATGATAAGAAACTTGTTTGTTGTGGAAGAGTATTTAACAAATAGAGATAAGGTAAAGTTAAAATCAAGTTATAAAATAAATAGGTTAAACATGTAAATAGAAATTTAGAAACACAAAAACGTAGTAACGATCGCACAAATGGCTTATATATGATAAGATAATAATATATTATGATGACTATGCAAGTTTAAATGAGTTATTGGTGCTTGCAAATATTGAAAGCTATAATGCAATTCTTATTGGTAAAGGTACAGATCAAAAAGAAAGAATGATATAGCTAAGAAATCTTGCTAGAACACAATTGATGTCACTTAAAAAAATTGGTGAAAGTGATATTAAAAAAAAAGAGGGAAAGAAATAATAATTTTCAAATAAAAAGCACATCAGTTACCGAATAAATATATATTTAAGGTGAAAGTAATGAATGTTAGAGAAATGAATATTAATGATATTAATAAAGTTATTGACCTGTATATTAAATATTATAATAAAATTGAAAAGTCTTGTTGGTCAGAAAAAACAGCTTTTAAAAGAATACATCAAGTATTAACCATGGAGGATTCATTTTCATTAATTTTGGAAGATAATGAAAACAAAGCCATGGGTTTTGTTATGGGATATTTTAAGCAATATGATGATATTGTGGGGTATACTCTTGAAGAAATTATAATTGAATATGACGAACAAAATAAAGGTTATGGAAGTAAACTTTTAAAGGCGATTGAGGAATTAGCTGTGAAGGAGGGGGCGGCCTGTATTGAATTACAAGCAGTTAACGACAAGATGCATTCCCATTTTTATGGTAAAGCAGGTTACTTAGATTCTGAGAGCTTTGTAAATAAAGTAAAGTGGCTTGACTAACATTCGATAGAATTAGCATCCATCAGCTTAAAAAAATCATTGAGTTCCAGAACTGTTGTCATTTACTAAGATTTTACACCCGGAGTAAGACCTTTTATATCTGATAAATTTGATATTACAAAGCATAAGAATTACAAGTCATTGGAATATTATGATAAGAAACTTGTTTGTTGTGGAAGAGTATTTAACAAATAGAGATAAGGGAAAGTTAAAATCAAGATATAAAATAAATAGGTTAAACATATAAATAGAAATTTAGAAACACAAAGACGTCGTAACGATTACACAAATAGCTTATATATGATAAGTTAATGATATATTATGATGACTATGCTGATCATTCTTTAGACATCATCTTTGAGTATTATCCAATCTGGTCAAACACATAGGGTGGGGCTATATGCCACGCATTATTTTGTATATTTATTTAGAGAAAGGGCGTAGGTTATGAAAAAAAATTTTAAAAATTTTTATTTTTCTTGAAATAATACTCTTCGCATATATTTTTAATACTTCTATTTACAACATTTACGAAAAGAATAACATTTCTTCCGAGAATTTGAAGGGTATGTTTTAGAAGAAACTTCTCCAGAAATTCTCGACAAATTTTATACAATATTTACAGAAGAATATTCTCAAAACAAATTAGAACTTATTAATATTACGCTCACTTCTACAGATAAATCCTTTTATGATTTATATTGCTATCCAGTAGAAAGGATATAAAATAGAAGGAACACTATATTTATGATATAATTAAAGCAGTTAAGAGGTCAAAGAGGTGCTTGTATGAATAAGAAAAATAACATAGATAGAGTTCATGATGATGTTTTTAATAGTATAAAAACATTAATGGATAAGGCAAGAAATGAAGTCGCAAGAGAAGTCAATAATATTTTGGTGCAAACTTACTGGGAGATTGGACGTATCATTGTAGAAGATGAGCAAGGTCATTCAGAAAGAGCCGAGTATGGTAAAGAGCTTATAAATGACTTATCTAGACAACTTACAAAGGAGTATGGTAAAGGATTTTCTAAGTCTAATTTATTTAATATGAGAAACCTATATTTATCCTATCCAATATTCCAGACACTGTCTGGAAAATTGACCTGGTCACATTATTGTGAACTTTTATCCATTAGCGATGAGAAAAAGCGAAGTTTTTATGAAAAAGAAAGCATCAACGCAAATTGGTCGGTAAGAGAACTTAAAAGACAAATTAAAACATCGCTTTTTGAAAGATTGCTCTTATCATCAGGAGAAGAGAACAAAGAAAAAGTCCTAGACCTAGCTTTAAAGGGTAATGAAATAAATAAGGCAGCAGACCTTGTAAAAGATCCTTATGTATTTGAATTTTTAGGCTTGCCAGAAGAAAAGCCAATGATGGAAAGTGATTTAGAAAAAGCACTCATAGATCATATCGAAAGATTCTTGCTAGAACTTGGCAAGGGGTTTATGTATGTAGGTAGTCAGCAAAGGGTAACCCTAGGCAACACTCACTATTACGTAGACATGGTATTTTATAATAAAATATTAAGGTCTTATGTCTTAATCGAACTAAAAACAAGCAAGCTGATGCCGGAAGCAGTAGGTCAAATAAATATGTATCTCAATTATTATAAGGCAGAAGTCAATGACGAGATGGACAATGAACCAATAGGAATAATCCTTTGTACAGATAAGGACGGAGTCCAAGCAGAATACGCATTAGGGAATTTATCAAATAAAATATTCGCATCAAAATACACCTTGTATATACCAGACAGGGAAGAGCTTGAAGAACAAGTAGAAAAAGTTATTAAAAAATATAATGAAAAATAAAATATAAATTATAAGGAGAAGTAGAGAAAAAATTTACTTCTTTTTTTATTGCAAAGAGGATTAGAATGGCAGCAAACAAAAGATATTATTGGATAAAACAAAAAGAAGAATTTTTCACAGACAAGAGGATAAAAAGATTAAGAAGAATATCGGGAGAAGATACCTACACGATAATCTACCTCAAACTTCTACTACTAAGCCTAAAAGATGATGGCAAAGAAACTGTAGCAGCAATTGACCAAGAAGATGTAGAAATTGACTTTTCTAAAGTACAAATCGAAGATATCTACGAAGATGTAGACTTTGATACCTTTAGCAAATCAGACTTCAGGGCAGTTAAAGTTAAAGATTGTGTAGAAGTACCAAAGAGTAAGAAGCTTTTACAATTCACCCTAGATGATGGAACTGGTGAGGATAGAACAATCCTATCAGGAATTAAGGATTACTATAATCCAGAAGATCTAGTAGGAAGAACTCTACTTGCTATAGTAAACCTACCTCCAAGAAAGATGATGGGAGTAGAAAGCCAAGGAATGCTATTATCAGCAGTCCACGAAGAAGAAGGCGAAGAAAAACTAAACCTAATCATCCTATCAAACAGAATTACTGGTGGAGCAAAATTATATTAAAAGAACACGCTAATTATTAAACTGGGGTTTGTTATGAATCCCAGTTTAATTTTATATTAAGTATGATGGGGCTGTTGCAAAACTATGAATAACCATCGTACCATCGTTAGAAGGTTCTCTTAGGAAATTTTACCTCTCCTGGCCGGTGGGCCGATCGGTGCCTGCCGGATGAAGGAGGCAAAATTGACGTGGAGGTTCTTCTAACGATAATGGTACGATTTATTCATTCTGCAACAGCCCCTTCTACTTTAGACCTATATAACACATCAGAAACCAGATCCAACCAAAAATCTTTTGGACTAAATTATCAAAAGACTGGCAAGGAACTTATGAGTCAAGATGAAATAACTGTAATGGATGGATTTACCAGCCAAGAGGAGTAAGACCTTTTCTATCTGATAAATTCGATATTACAAAGCATAAGAATTACAAGTTGTTGGAAGATTATGATAAGAAAAACTTGTTTTATGTGGAAGAGTATTTAAAGAATAGAGATAAAATAAAAATAAACAGGAACAGTTTGATTACAAGATTATGAATTAAGCTTAGGATAAAAATATTTTTGGTATAATATCTATATATAAACCATGGAGGTAGGCATATGAGGTCTTATGAAAGTAAGGAAGAATTAAAAAATGAGATAAAGAAAACTTTTGAAAAGTATATTTCTGAGTTTGATAATATACCGGAAGAACTAAAAGACAAAAAAGTAGAAGAAGTTGATAGGACACCGGCAGAAAATCTTGCCTATCAAGTAGGTTGGACAACTTTACTCTTAAAATGGGAAGAAGATGAGAAAAAAGGACTGGAAGTTAAAACGCCATCAGATAATTTCAAATGGAATCAACTTGGAGAATTATATAAGTGGTTTACAGATACTTATGCTCATAAATCTTTAAAGGAGCTAAAAGAACAACTAACACAAAATGTAGAAAATATTTGTCTTATGATAGATGAATTAACAGATGAGGAGTTATTTAAACCCCATATGAGAAAATGGGCGGATGAAGCAACAAAAACCGCAACTTGGGAAGTTTATAAATTTATTCATGTAAATACAGTAGCGCCATTTGGAACATTTAGGACTAAGATTAGGAAATGGAAGAAATTAGTTCTATAGATAGAAAGGTATAAATAAGTTTACTTAGGAGGATTTTATGGCAGTTTCAAATATCAAAGTTACATTAAATTGCCCAATAGAAAAAGTATGGGATAAAGTTACTGACCTTCGTGATTTTGGTTGGAGAAGTGATATCAAAGATATCAAAATTATTGATGATAAGAATTTTGTAGAGATTACAAAAGATGGGATAGAAACAAATTTTAAAGTTATAGAATGTACGAAACATCAATGCTGGTCTTTTGAAATTGAAAACGCAAATATAAAAGGAACTTGGATAGGAAAATTTTATTCGAATGGAGATAAAACAACATTAGATTTTACAGAAAATATTATTTCTAAAAAATTTATATTTAAACTTTTTGTAGGATTATATTTAAGAAACCAACAAAAACTGTATTTTAAAGATTTGAAGGAAGTACTTAATTGTGAAGAAGCAAGTCATGTTCAAGTGTTATGAAAATAATGAAATAGATAAATTGGAGTAGCCTATTCATATATTTAGATCTTTTCGAAAGGATAAAACAATGATAGGAAGTAGACCTAAGTTTGATAAAATCACATCGTTTGATGAGTTTAATAAATACTATTGGTATCGTGAAGAACTTTCACAGATATGCAAGTTATTAGGATTAGAATATAGAGGTACAAAACAAGAACTCACTTATATTATTGAGCAGTACTTTAAGGGTGATGTGATTAAAAAGTCATCAATAAAAAACATAAAGAAACAAGTTGATTATATTACTTTAGATATGCCTTTACTTGAGTGTGGATTTTCCTTTAATTCAAAATTCAGAGAATATTTTTCTGTTGTAACAGGTGTTTTGCCTTTCAAATTTACTGCAGATATGGCAACGGCTTGGAGAAAAGTAAAAAGAGAAAATGATTTGAGTTTTACAATTCAAGATATGCTCAAAGTTTATTATGGAAAATCAGATTATGCTAAGTATGATAATTCGGTTTGTCAATGGAATCAATTTTTAAAGGATTTTTGTGCAGACGAAAATAGTTGTAACTACTCTAATAAAATACAAGTAGCTGCAATTCTTTGGAAAGAAGTCAGAGATTCAAAAAACAAAAAAGTTTATTCACGAGAACTTATAAAAAAATATGAGGATAAAATAGAAGACTATCACATGTAGACAGAAACTATTTTTTTGAATGAAAAAAATTAATACAGATAGATGTTAGGCGATAGAAACTAAAAAACTCTATCGTCTTTTTTAATACAAGAAAGGAGTTATCTATGAAAAAATTAGAACAAATAAGACAAGAGTCAAAAGAAATAAAAGATAAAATAGATGATACAGAAGAAAGATTAAGGCAACTAAAAAATCAAGAAAAGAAGATATTAAAACAAGACATAGTAAAAAAAAAAGAAAGAACTCATAGACTCATAACAAGAGGAGCAATCTTAGAAAGCCTTATAGAAAATGCAGAAGAACTAACAGATGAAGAAATCAAAATCCTATTAGAAGAAGCAACAAAGACAAAAGAATTCAAAGAAACACTAAAAATAATGAGAGAAAATTAATAAAAATAAAGGGTGTTGTAAATAATCAAATCTCCCTTAGATTTTCTAAGGGCGCAATTATACAGCTATCAGAGATTGATGCATTGCGTTCTCCGAAGGCTCATAATCGGAGGGCTGTGATTTGTGCGATCAATGAGCCAAACGGATATACTTGCATATTCACTCGCCGAATGCCCCAACAGCCGACAGAATGTCGGCTTCCGCAGTCATGGTCTGCTCCAAATCAAACACGGACGCTACGCTTCCCCTGCGCTGGCTGCCGCCAGCCACCCTTTGAAAGGAAAAATTTTTATAAACAGTATTTACTACGAAGTTTACCAATAAAATATTATTTTAAGAGATCTAAGCTTAAAAACAAATTAGTTGACGCATCAACTAATTTGTGATATACTTCAGTTATTCTTAAAAGTGAGGTAAGAGTAATGAAATATAAACGTTATATTTTCCCTATATTGATGGGGAGTACAATGAGTTGTATTATGTCTCAGATGAATACTGGAAAAATTGTTTTTCCGTCTATACTTGCAATGATGTTATTACAATCTATAGTTGCAAGTATAGCATCTTTGATTTTTCCGGCTGGACTTATAGGTGCAAAAGTAACAGAGAAACTATATACTGGAAAATCATATATTGTTTTTTTAGTTTTTTCATCAATAATTCCAGCGATATATTTTACTGCAATTATGTCTATAAGCGGATTGTTAAGAATGAAGGGATATGATGAGAATTTCTGGAAAATATATTTTTCCTCATTTCCTATTAATGTTGTATTTGGATATTTTTCTAGTATTTTTTGGAATGTGATATTGGACAAATTTTTAAGAAGAAAAGAGGCATAAAGTGAACAAAAGCATTGGAAAACTTATAACTTATTTATCAAGATGTATTCAGCAAGAATTAAAAAATGTAGTTGTTCCATTTGATATAAGTGTCGGAGAAGAGCCTTATTACATGGCACTTACAAAACAGGATGGATTGACTCAGGATGAATTAACAAAACTTGTGAAAGTAGATAAGGCTGCTACGACTCGAATGGTTAAATCATTAGAGCAAAAGGGATATATCACACGAGAAACAGACCCTAAAGATAAGAGAAACAAAAAAATATATCTTACAGAAAGGGGACGATTAAAATATGAACCTTTAAGTAGAGCATTAAAAGAATTTAATCAGAAGTTAACATCAGAATGGACAGATGAACAATATAAAATCGTTTATCAAAGTCTGGAAATGCTACAAAAAAAATTTGAGATTGATAATAAATAAGTTTTAATTTATTGCTCCTCTTCACATCGGGTCAACTTGCCACTAACTTTCACAACTAAATACCCACCGCTAAAACAGCGGCACACCAAGCAGGAAATCTGAAAAAGGTCTCCTGGTATGGATACAATAAATAATAAGTAATCATAGGAGGATTTTAAATTAGCTAGACACTACGAAGAAGACTTCAAAAGGCAAATAGTAGAAATCTTTAATCAAGGTAACAACACATATAAAAAATTGGGAGAAGAATACGATATAGCACCGTCAATAATCAGAGTATGTTTATTGGAAAATAACCTAAGGGTTAATGGATCATTAGGTTACTTGACACCAGTTAAATATAGGCAATCAAGATTAACTAGTAGTTATTAGTTAATCTAAAATTAGTACGTTCGATTTTAGATTGTACAAATAGGTGTTGACAATCCACAATAAGCTGAAAAACGATTAGAAATAAAAATCTATTCGTTTTTTTATTTTAAGAAATGATACAAATGGCAATTAAAAGAATAAAGTTAAGTATTGAAGAACAGATCGAAAAGAAAGAAGAAAGCATTAAGCAATTAAAAAATCAAAAAATACAGCTGAAGAAAAAACTTAATGAGCAAGAAAGAAAAGCAAGAAACAAAAGACTTATAGAAAAAGGTGCAGTGTTTGAAAGTGTTTTTGAAGAAAGTATTAATTTAACAATAGATGAATTTTATAAGTTAATAAAAATGTTAAATGATGAAGAAATAAGATTAAACATGATGGAAATTTTAGGAGAAAGAATAGATGATAATGCAGGAAAATCATCTAAATATGAAATAACATAATTGTCCCTTGGTTACAAGGGCGCAATTATACACCCTAAAGGGTGCTTGCGTCCTGCGGAGCCAAACCCTTGCAGGGAGCAACAACCATTCGCTTTTTAAAAGTCAAGGGTAAATAAACTCGCTAAGGCTCGCCCTTGACTTTTAAAATTTGAAATGAACAAAACAATTAAGCCGACATACTGAAACAACAAAAATTAATTCAGTAGTCGGCTTTTTCTATTCTATCATTTCAAAACGCTCATTCACAAAGAGGATATAAAAATCTATTAAGCCTCCACCTAAAACAACAAAAAAAGAAAGGAAGTGATAAAAAATGACAGACAGTTTTCATTTTTCAGTAAACATAATATCAAGAGGAAAAGGGAAAAGTGCAGTAGCAAGTGCAGCATATATAAGTGGAGAAAAAATAAAAAATGAATTGGACGGAGTAACCCATGACTATACAAGAAAAGAAAAAGTATAAGTAAAAAATATGATATTGCCTGATCATATATCAAAAGAATTTGATGATGGGTCGGCCTTATGGGATAAGGTAGAAATGGCAGAAAAAAATTCTAATGCACAACTAGCAAGACAATTCATAATAGGACTACCAAAAGAATTAACTTTAAGTGAAAATAAAAACTCAGTTGAAAGATTCATAAAAGAAAATCTAACATCACAAGGAATGATAGTAGATTATGCAATTCATTATGAGAGTCAAGATAAAAATGGAAATATCCATTGTCATATAATGACCATAATGCGACCCATAAACGAAAAAGGAGAGTTCTTAGCAAAGTCAAAAAAAGAATATATACTAGATGAAAAAGGAGAAAAGATTTTAAACAAAAATGGAAAACCAAAGACAAGAAAAGTAGAACTAACAACATTGAACGATAAAGACAATGTAGAAAAATGGAGAGAAAAATTTTCAGACCTTTGCAACGAATACCTAGATAAAAACAAGATAAAAATAAGAGTAGACCATAGGAGTTTTAAAAGACAAAATTCTGATTATCTACCGACAATCCATTTAGGATCAGCAGCAAGTGCAATGGAAAGAAAGGGAATAGAAACTGACAAGGGAAACTATAATAGAGAAATAAGAAAATATAATGACCTTGTAAAAATAATAAAAGAAGAGATAAAAACATTAAAGGGTTGGATAGGGAATTTATTAGATACCTATCTACTGTTTATGAAAAATTTAAGGATATAGAAAGAGATAAGATAATAGACAACCCTAAACTTTTCAATTTAACAAATTATCTATTAACTTATTCAGAAATTCAAAAAGAAAAAAGTAAATATTTAAAAAGATATGCAAAAGCCAATAAAGAAAAATATGACTTTAAGAAGCTAACAAGTGCATATAGTTATTTAAGAAAAAATGACATAGAAACCATAGGTCAGTTACAAACAAAAATAGAAGTTTTAAAGTTTAATAGTTACAAACTAAATAAAAAAGCAAAGACAATCCATAAAGAAATGGAAGATGTAGAAAAGAAAATTCTATACTATGAAATCTACAAAGCCAAAAAAAGAATTTTATAAAGAATATCAAAAGAAAAATATATTCAGAAAAGAAGCATTTTATAATAAACATAAGAAAGATATAGACCAATATAAAGTAGTAAGTGGGAAACTAAAAAACTCCTATCAGATAAGGAAAAAATAAGTTCTAAAAAGTGGAATGAAGAAAAATTCTTTTAATGGCGAATCTTGAAGAAATAAATAAAGAAAAAGACAAGATAAAAGATGAATACCAGGAAATTAATCATATAAAATATTAGTAGATTTTGTAAACAAAGAACTTGGCATAGATTTATCCATAGAAATAGATAAGCTAATAAAACAAGGTGAAAAACCAAGTGTAATAGCACAGATTAAAAAATTCCAAGACCAAGTTAATAAAGATAATGAATACAGAGAAATGATGAAAAACAAGAAAATGAATCAAGAAAGATAAGACATTGTAAAAATATCTTATCCAAGCTATAATATAACCAAGAAAATAAAGGCAGATCTAGGAGGTAATAGAGATGAATAAAAGACAAGAGCTAATAGATGAACTCATAAAAGCAGATCAAGACGGAACATACAAAACCTATAAAAGCACAGAAGAAATAAAAGCAATGAACAATGAATAAATACAAAAGGAGATAAAAATGGAAATAAAAATTAGACCAGCAAATCCAAGTGACGCCGAACAAATATTAGACCACACAAAAATTTGTGGAGGCGAAACAGACAATATGTCCTATGGCGAAGAAGGCTTTAATATAACAATTGAAGAAGAAGAAAAAATCCTAGAGCAAATAGGAAAAAGCCACAAGCAGGCGTTATTTGTAGCTGAAGTTGAAGGACAAATAGTTGGAACAGGTAATTACACAGGATCAAACAACAAGAGAATAGCCCACCGTGGATCCATTGGCCTTTGTGTCCAAAGATTATATTGGGGACAGGGAATCGGATCAGCCCTAATGGAGACCTTAATTGACTTTGGGAAAAATACAGGTCAAGCAAAAATTATTTCCCTAGGAGTAAGGTCTGATAACCAAGCAGCTATCCACCTATACGAAAAATATGATTTCAAAAAAATCGGAACCTTTGAAGGTTACTATGAAATTGAAGGTAAACTCATTGACGTAGATTATATGAATTTGAAACTTTAACTTCCGATACTAAACTTCATTATAAGATAAATTAACAAAAATCATGACTAGGCAAGGAAAGTGCCAGCCTAGTTTTTTAATTCAACAAGCCAGGACTTAAATTTGAAGAATAAATTGAAAAATACGCCCTAAAGCTAAATTATAAAATATATACAAGACCCTTATGTAATTTTTATAGGCGAACTAGGAGATGACTTTATGACTGATAGAATAAATTACCTTTCTAATAAACTAAAGGCAAATATAATTATATTTTATTTTAGATAATTTACGTTTTAAAACCAAGGAAAAAACAGAGGTAAATATTTGCCTTTGTTTAAAAAAATAAAAAATCATAATAAGCTCGCCATTTATATATTATTATTAAAGTTTTGGATTGTATAAAATATTTCGTATATATTTACTTAATGTTCAAAGTAAATCCATGATATAGCGGAAGGTATTAGCTTAAAATCTATTTTATTCGTAGTAAATATTTCTCCATCTATATTAGCAAGAAAGTCCTTATCTGATGAGATTTGTCCGCAACTTATTTTATATTCACTCAGATGAGGGCTAGTCCTGTGCTTACCTTTTTTGTATTTTAGAATCATAAGGGGAAGCTTATAGAAGGGGATTTTTTCTGCTGTGATTAAATTTATTAATCCATCACTAAGGCTCGCTTCTGGAGCTGGATTAAAGCCTGATCCGTAGAAGGCTCCATTACAGATTGCACTTATTAGAAAGTCACCTTTGATTTCCTTACTTTCTCCATTTTCCATTAGCATTTTTATCTTAAGATTCTCATATTGGATGTTTCTAAGTGAAGATATAACTCCTTTGATATAAGCTTTTTTTCCTAGTTTTGGATTTTTTTCTAAAAACTTGTAAGCCTCCTTTAAGACTTGAGTGTCAAATCCAAGGCTTGTCACATTTATACAAAGTTTGTCATTAATTTCTATTAAATCTATAGGCTTTGTGTAAAATGAAAAGATTTTTTCTAGATTAAAGTTTTTGTAATCAAAGTTTTTGGCAAAATCATTTCCTGTTCCTGTAGGTATCAAGCCTATAGAAATATCTTTCCCATAAGATACATTGGCAAGCTCGTTAAGAGAGCCATCTCCTCCACAGATTATGGCGTATTTTTCAAAATTATCTTCTTTGGCAAAGTCTTCAATAATCTTATCGATATGACCCTTGTACTTTGTTTCTATTACTTCTATTATAAGATCACCAGGAGCTTTTTTCTGTAAAGCCAAGAGATCATTTCTATTAACATCAAACTCAGTCTTACCAGCTTTGGAGCTGATTATAAATAATATTTTCTTCATAATATCACCTTCTATATTATACTGAAAACATTTATCATTTAAAGATAAATAAAAAGCTATGACTAGTATTTATGGATGAAATTCATTATAAAAGAGTTAAAATAATAGGTAGGGAGTGATTTAATGAGAAAGAAAATATTTAATCTTATAATGAGTATATTACTTATGACAAGCCTAACTGCTTGTGGTACTAATTCAAATAATAATGTAGAAGTAAGTGCAAAAAGTACGGGAGACCTTATAGAAAATCTAGATCAGGAGAGTACAGAACTTGCAAGTACCGATTCTACTGAGGGAGAAAAATCAAAAGAAAAAACTAGTGACAGAGAAAAGGCTAAGGCCAATTGGGAGATGAGTCTAGCCAAAGAAAAGGAAAATGATAGCAAGAAGGAGAAGGAAAGGGAAAAGGACCTAAAATCCTTTAAGGAAGCATCTGAAGCTAAAAAGCCTGAGAAGGAAAATAAAAATACAGAAAAGGATAAGGATAAAACAGAAGATAAAGACGAAGATTATGCCAAGGTAAAGGTAAAGTTTTTTGGAGATACCATGGCCCACCTCGGTCAAATCCAATATGCCTACTATTATGGAGGAGGAGACTATGATTTCTCTAACCAATTCGCTTATATTTCAGATTTTGTCAAGGATAGTGATTTATCTATCACAAACTACGAGACAACCTCTAATCCAAATAGGGAATACGCTGGTTTTCCTGCCTTCAACGCTCCGCCAGTTTATCTTAAAAATATAAAGGATGCTGGTTTTGATGTAGTTACTACTGCAAACAACCACTCATTGGACACGGACGAAGAAGGAGTTCAGACAACAATCGCAGCTGCCAAGGAAGCAGGCCTAGATTATGTAGGAAGCAAGGAAAAAGAAAGTGATAAGATTCTTTATAAAGAAATAAATGGGATGAAGATTGCAATTCTCGCTTATACTTATGGAGCCAATGGTAAGGAAGACCTCCTAAACTTAAGAGAAGAAGTAGATTCCCTAAACTACCTACACGAAGAAAATATCAAGTCTGATATAGAAGAAGCCAAGGAGAATGGGGCGGACTTTATCATAGTTTATCCTCACTGGGAAATAGAATATCAGTCTTATCCTCAAGAAAGTACAGTGGAACTTGCTCATAATATGATTGATTGGGGAGCAGATCTTGTAATAGGTAACCATCCACACGTTGTCCAACCTGTTGAGATCTACAAGAATAAAGATGGTAAGGAAGGGCTTATAGCCTACGCCCTAGGTAACTTTATCTCTAAGCAATCTCTCGAAGTAAGTGGAGATATAAGATGTGAGCAATCCCTTAGCATTGAGCTAAACCTTAACAAGAACGAAAAAACTGGCAACAAAAAAATCAGCGACATAAAACTTCACCCACTTTGGGTAGGAACAAACTACGATGATTACGGAGCCAGCACCAAGACCTATCTATGTGAAGATTTCCTAGAAGGTGGAGACAAGTATGATTTAGTAGATGATAATCAAAGAGCAAGAATACAACAAGCCTACGATATGACAATGGAGACGGCAAAAACTGAGGTGAACTAATGGGAACATATGAAATAGGAATCCTAAACGCTATACAAAATATAAGAAGTGAAAGTTTGGACAATTTCTTTCTAACTATCACTTCTCTAGGCAATATGTCTATACTGTGGATTAGTATGATCCTAATATTTATGACGACAAAAAGATACAAAAAGATTGGAGAAATAATCTTAATATCATTTTTCTTAAATCTAATAATTGTAAATATAATTCTTAAAATTTCAGTTGGAAGAGTAAGACCCTACGAAGCGGTAGGATTTACTGACTTATTGATAAATAACCTATCAGATAACTCCTTTCCTTCAGGGCACACTTCATACGCAGCTTCCTTTGCGACGATAATAATCCTTCTTGCAAAATCGAAACCTTTAAAATACTACGTAGGGATAATAGCTATACTAATAGCCTTCTCAAGATTATATCTCTACGTCCACTATCCAACAGACGTCCTTGCAGGAGCAATATTAGGAATAATTATAGGAATAGGGTCAATCAAAATATACCAAAGTCCTATGTATAGAAAACTTAAGGAAAAAATTAATTTACAAAGACAGTAATGGATGGTATAATGTATGGGTACTAAGCCGGTGTGTTGGAATTGGCAGACGAGACAGACTCAAACTCTGTTGTCCACCAGGGCGTGTGGGTTCGAGTCCCACCACCGGCACCATTACTTTTTATTGAATATTTTTATTAGGAGTGTTATTAGCAATGCTCTTTTTTATCTCTTATTTTAATATATTTAAACAGATATTTCGCTCTAATATTTAAGTAAAAGTTCCTAAATTCCAAAATCTATGATAAAATTATAGTAATACTTACTTAGGAGTTTATATGAGAAATGATCGAAGGGAATTGATTTTACATGGTAGTATTTACAAGGCTATTTTTGTGATTTCTATACCTATAATTTTAAACTTTTTCATCCAGCAACTATATTCTTTGGCGGATGCTTTCTGGCTTGGCAAGCTTGGGACGGCGGAGTTTGCATCTACTTCCTTCACTTGGCCAGTTATTTTTTTATTTAACTCGATAGGAATGGGGCTTTCTATTGCTGCAACTTCTCTAGTTTCTCAGCTTTTGGGAAGAGATGATGTGGCTAATGCACAGAAATATACTGATACTCTCATTAATATTTCCTTAATCTTTTCTATAGTATTTATGGCCTTAGGTTATTTTACGGCGGAAGGGATTGTAAATCTTATGGGAGCTAATGGAGAGCTTCACGATTTTTCTGTGATATATCTTAAGTATTCCTATTTTGGAATTCCTTTTATATTTTTATATTTTATTTATTCTGCAGTTTTTTCTGCTCAGGGAAAAAATACTGTACCTACTGTGATAAGTACAACTTGTGTAGTCTTAAATATGATTTTAAATCCTTTTTTCATCTTTGATGAGATTCCTATTATAGGTCTTAGAGGACTTGATATGGGAGTTAAGGGGGCTGCTTTAGCCACTGTCCTAACACAAGCTTTGATGTTGATTTTGGGATTTATTCATTTAAGGATTAATAAAGATTATATAAAGCTCAATTATAAATACTTATTTTTCATAAAATGGGAGAAAGATATTCTTAAGAGAATTTACAGGATTGCTACTCCTTCTGTAGTTGGTCAGATGGGAACGGCGATTGGCTTTATAATTTTAAATGCCTTTATCCAGTCATACGGTACAGAAACTGTCGCAGCTTATGGAATGGTAAATAGGATTACAGGTCTTTTAAATATTCCGCCTAGCGGGATTGGTTCAGCTATTACTGGTATTATTGGTCAAAATATTGGAAATAGGAATATCGAAAGGGTGAAGGAAACTTTTAGGAAGGCTTCACTTATAGTAATAGTGATGTCTATAGTAATAGCTATAGTAAGCTTTATCTATAGGTATGAGATCCTTACGTTTTTTATAGACGCACCTAAGGATTCAGAGCTTATGGTTCAGGCCAATACATATATGTTTTATACCTTGCTTACCCTTGTAATGCTTAATATGTTCTTTATATATCAAGGGCTTTTCCAGGGGTCAGGAAATAGCAAATATTCAATGTTTGTTGATTTGTTGAGACTTTGGGCAATAAGAATACCGCTACTGTTTTTCTTTAAGTATTTTACAGACTTAAAGGCAACCGGCATTTGGCTTGCTATGGCTATTTCGAATGTCCTAGTTACTTTTATCGCCCACTTTATCTATGCCAAGGGTGATTGGAAGGGCGGATCTTTCTAGCTTGATGAAAGAAAAATTTGCTCTTGCAAATGTTAACATCAATAGGTTATAATTAGTATGAGTAGGAGGAAAATTTTGCAAGATTATAAAAGAGTTATTCTTAAGTTAAGTGGTGAAGCTTTGGCTGGTGACAAGGGTTTTGGCTTCGACGATGATATTATAATAAATATATGTGAAAATATTAAGGCAGTTACTAAGCTTGGTGTCCAAGTTGCTATTGTTGTAGGCGGAGGCAACTTCTGGCGAGGAAGGTCTGGTAAGGAAATCGACAGAGCAAGCTCTGATACAATCGGTATGCTAGGAACTGTCATGAATGGTTTGAGAGTTCAAGGAACCTTAGAAGAGATGGGTCTTGATACTAGACTTATGACTGCAATCGATATGAAGGAAGTAGCAGAGCCTTATATTAGAAGAAGAGCGGTAAGACATCTGGAGAAGGGAAGGATTGTAATCTTTTCTGCAGGTACTGGTCTTCCATATTTCTCAACAGATACCACAGCAAGTCTAAGAGCCCTAGAAATAAATGCAGACATGATTCTTCTTGGAAAGACTGGAACTGATGGAATCTATGATAAAGATCCAAATGTCTATCATGATGCAGTAAGATTTGATAAGCTTACTTATAAGGAAATTCTTCATAAAGAATTAAAGATAATGGATACAACTGCTACATCATTGTGTATGGATAACGATATGCCTTTGTTTGTCTTTGGCATAGATGATCCAAGCAATTTAGTAAGAATATTTGAAGAGGAAAACCCAATAGGGACTATAGTAAAGGAGAGTTTTTAATGATTTATGAACAAATAAAAAAACAAGCAAAAGATGATATGACTAAGGCACTTGATTCTTTCGATAAGAGAATTGCGACAATCAAGGCTGGTAGAGCGACTGAAGCAATCTTAGATGGTATTACTTTCTCATATTACGGAACAGAAACACCAATCAACCAAGCTGCAACAGTTTCAATCCCAGAGGCAAGACTTCTTGTAATCAAGCCATGGGATAAGACAAATATAGGACCAATAGAGAAGGCTATTCTTAAATCTAATATTGGTATAACTCCTCAAAACGACGGTGAAGTTATTAGACTTCCTTTCCCACAATTAACAGAGGAAAGAAGAAAAGAATACACTAAAGAAGTAGATACTTATGCAGAAGACGCTAAGATTGTCATTAGAAATAAGAGAAGAGAAGCGATGGATGAAGTTAAAAAGAGTGAAAAATCAGGAGACATCACAGAAGATGATAGATACACTCTTGAAGATGAAATCCAAAAGATTACTGACAAGATGATTGAGGATGTTGAAGCATTGGCTTCAAAGAAGAATAAAGAGTTAATGTCAGTATAGTAAATTGAATAAGATTAATTTAAAAAGTTTAGGCGAAATTTTGAATAAGGATATTGGCCCTGGTAGGATACCTGCTAGGACAGTATCCTTATTTCTTAATGAACTTTCACTACTTTTAAGCTCAGGAATAAGTCTCGATGAGAGTCTTTATATCATAAAAGATCAAAATATGGACAAAAAGCTAACTAAGGCTCTTTCGAATATACTTGAAAATTTAAATAGAGGATTCAGTGCCTATGAGTCCTTCAAGAGACAAAGTAAATACTTTAGTCCGATGTTAATAGCCTTCATTAAGTCAGGAGATGAGAGCGGAAATATGGCGGAAATTTTGGCGGAATTCTCTGAGTATTTGTCAAATGATAGCAAAAACAAATCCAAGATTAGACAGGCTTTTATCTACCCAATTATTCTTTTACTAGTGACATTAACAGTAGTAGCCCTGATTGTAACTCTAGTTATGCCGACTTTTACAGAAAGCTTTGCGTCTTATGAAATGGAGCTTCCCTTATCAACGAGGATGCTTTTGGCTATTAGTGCTTTCTTTTCTGAATATGGATTAATAGTATTATTAGTAATTTTAACCATAATGCTACTATATATTTTTATGTACAATAGTAAGTCCTATAGATTAAAACTAGACACATACAATTTTAAATATCTTCCCCTAAAAAGATTCAGAGAGCTTTCTATGGATTATCAGATAAGTTCTCTATTGTATATTCTACGTAGTGGAGATATTGATATAATTAGCTCGATTGGAATAATTAGAGAATCTTTTGCCAATACTTTTATCAAAAAGAAACTTATCCTTATACAAAAAGACCTCCTAGATGGTTTAAGCTTATCCTATGCCTTTAAGAGGGCTGGGATTTTTTCAAATCTTTTAGTTTCTATGATAGAGGTAGGTGAAGATAGCGGATATTTGCTTGAATCTCTTAAGAAGACTTCAGACTACTTTGCAAATGAATACATATATAGGTTAAAGAAGATATCTACCATAGCAGAACCTGTTTTGATCTTGATCATGGCTCTTATTGTAGGATTTGTCGTATTTTCTGTTACAATACCGATGTTTGATTCGGTTAATTACTTATACTAAGGAGATATTATGAAAAAGAAAAAGGGTTTTACGTTAATTGAGCTTGTAATAGTTGTAGCAATAATTACAATACTTGCAGCGATAGCAATTCCTAAATATAAAAACTCTAAGCAAAAGGCAGCCATAGCAGCCCACAACGCCAATGTAGAAATGCTTACAACAGCAGGGACTATGGCAAGCTCCGATGGAGTTAATAATAAGACTTGGACAAGCCAAAGTGATGCGAACGATTATGTACAAAAATGGCCAGAAGTACCAAAGGGAATTGGTCATGATAGTGAAACTTACAATGTTACAATTGATACGAATGGCCATGTGAGTGTAAGTCCAGGACAAATAAAGGAAAATCCAGCTAGTAATAATTAGGTAAAATGATTTATATATTTCTATTTATAATAGGGTCAATATTTGGTTCATTTGCAAATCTCATCGTCCATAGGAGAATGAGAGATGAAAGTATAGTTTTTCCTAGAAGTCATTGTGAATCTTGTGGGAAGTCTCTTAGCCCTTTTGAGCTAATTCCAGTAGTTTCTTTCCTTATTCAAAAGGGAAAATGCAGATCGTGCGGGGCTAGGATTTCTCCTGATAATATTATTATGGAGATTATAGGTGGGAATTTACTAATAATAAGCTCATCCTATGGTCTTAATCTTAAAAGCCTTATAATTTTTGCTTCCTTAATTATAGGTCTTATAATATCTTTGATAGATCTTAGGACTATGGAAATATATAGGAAGCATTTGATTATGCTTTTACTCTTAGGGCTTATTTATAGGTTTCATTTCTTTGATAAAAAATTCTTTATAAATATAATAATATTTTCCTTAATTTATTATTTGATATATAGGATTTCTGGAAGAAATATCGGAGATGGAGATTATTATTTTTACTTAGCCCTAGGGCTTTTCCTAAAGGATAGCTTATTTATTGTTTTTGTCTTATTTTCCGTTTGGATTGGCGGATTTGTTGGACTTTTAATCCTTCTTAGGGAAAGAAAAAGGGGAAGACGCATGCCTTTTGCAGTATTTATCTACCTTTCTTACATAATAGTATTGATAATATATGAGGGAAGAGTCTTATGAGAAAGAAGGGATTTACTTTAATTGAACTAATTGTCGTCATTGGTATTGTTTCTCTTATTTCCTTTGTGGGAATGGTTAGATTTGACTTTTTAGGAAAAATGAGAGCTAAAAACGAACTAAATATCCTGATTAATGATATGTACTATGCTAAGGAAAAGGCCCTAATTAGCGGGAGAAATTGTACAGTTTATTTTCGTGAAGATAAGTATATGCTGAGGTTTTCCAAAGTTTCTGTTATGGATGATATGGAAGATATTGATAGGGATTTAGATTATCTAACTTTGTCGAAGAAAGTAGATCCAGTTGTATTTAATGGAACAGGATCAGTATCTGGAGCAAAAACAATTGTCTTTTCTTCTCCCTACCTTGTGGGAGATGACGGAAATATAAAGCTTATAATAGGAGTTGCAGGAGGTTCTATTAGAATTGAAGAAAATAAAAACTAAGGGCTTTACCCTAATCGAATGTATAATTGCTCTAGGCTTTATGGCAATCCTTTCGCTTATACTTCTTCCAAGTCTCAATAATATAAATAGGATTAATCAGAAATCAGAGGATAAAATTAGGATGATTTATGCCCTTGAAGAAGCTATTGAGAAAAATAAAAATCAGGATTTAGGAGAATATTCTTATAATATAAATGGCTTTGGAGTTGAAGTTAGTATAGAAGAATACTCTCCAGGACTTAAGAAGATTACTGCAAGCTGTGAGGGCTTTGGCCTTGAATTGGTAAGATAAGATGAAAAAAGGATTTACTCTAATAGAGATTTTAGTAAGTATTGCCATAGCAAGTCTTCTTATAGGGGCCTTATCTATGGTATTTTCTCTAAATGTGGGATTTTTAAATAAAAAATATATAGACGAGAGGCATTACAAGAACGCAAGCCATGCCGCCTTATATATAGAAGATAAGATCAGAAGAGCTCATAAAATTGTTAAAACCGAAGATGATAATTGTAATTTCACACTTTATATCAGTGAATACGAACAAGCCCGTGATAAATTTGTGGAATCTGCCTATAGATTTAGTCTAGAGAAAGGAAATGTCCTTTACGCCTATATATATAACACAGATAAATTTTCGGAAAGAGAAGGCAAGGTTAGGATTTGTGAGATAGATGACCTTTATCTTTATTATAACGACGATGATGAGGATAACAAATACATAGAAATGAGGATAGACTCTTCGACTAACTCTATCAAGACATTTATAAACTTAGGAAGACGATTATGAAAAAAGGTTTTATAACAATCTATGTGCTGCTCGTATTGCTTTTCCTATCTATAAGTCTTGCTTTTGTAAGCAGAGAAGTCCAAAGTAAGAATGATTTATCCAAAGATCTTTTAAATAAGAAACAGGCCGTCTATGAGGCAGAAAGCCGAGCCAATATCTTTGTAAATAACTACGAAAATGATATAAAAGAATATATACTGGAAGATTATAAAAGGATAATCGATGACGGTTTAAGTGATATAGGCCACGCTAATGCCAAGAAATATTATATCAATTATAATAATTCAAAGAAAAGCATAATGCTTATGAGAGTTATAGATTCTAATATTGCTCCTAGGAAAGAGAAGGTCTATAGGATATTTGAGCATATCTTTTATAAAAATGTAATAGCTGAAGCAAATATATATCTAAGAGCCCGTGAGAATATACTTATATCTAGCGAAGAAATTGTAAGGTATGAAGATATAAAAGATGAGCTTAATAAATTTGAATTCAAGGAAGATAAAACAATCCATAATGAAATACCGGCTACAAGCAAAGAAAAACCTTATAAGGGAGTAATAATATTAGATCAAGAAACGACAATTGATAAGGACTTATATGTAGAAGGTATTCTGATAGCTAAGGATAGGATTGATACAAAAGGAAAAAAGATAAGGATTAAGGGACTTGCAGCTATAGATCAAAATAAGGGAAATATAGAATATGTTAAGGATTACGGACCTATTATTGATAATATAGTGAACAAAGCTGATCTTATAGAATTAGAAATCTTGTCAAACCATAGCTTTTAGCCTTGCCTAAAAGTTATTTAAGGTATAATGAAAATAGAGAAAATTTGTAAATAATTGGAGGAAACATGAAAATATTAGTAATAAACTGTGGTAGTTCATCACTTAAATATCAATTGTTTGATATGGCAAATGAAGAAGTTATGGTAAAGGGTCTTGTTGAAAGAATAGGAATCGACGGATCAAGACTTATCCAAGAAAAAGGTGATGATGAATTTACAATCGAAGAAGATATGAAAGATCATACTGAAGCAGTTAGTCACGTATTTGATGCCCTAGTTGATAGTGAAAACGGAGTAATCAAAGATCTATCTGAAATCGATGCAGTAGGCCACAGATTCGTACACGGTGGAGAAAAAATCACAAAATCTTGCCTAATCGATAAAGAAGTAAGAGATGCAATCGAAGAATACAGCAAGTTCGCCCCACTTCACAATCCAGCTAACCTTATGGGACTTGAAGCTTGTGAGAAACTACTCGAAGGTGTCCCAAATGTAGCTGTATTTGACACAGCCTTCCACCAAACAATGCCAGAAAAAACTTTCCTATATGGTATAGACTACAAATACTATGAAGAAGATTCTATTAGAAAATATGGTTTCCACGGAACGAGCCACAACTTTATTACTAACAAGACAGCAGAAATCCTAGGCAAAGACGTAAACGATCTAAATATAATTTCTTGCCACCTAGGAAATGGTTCATCAATCACAGCTGTTAAAGAAGGAAAAAGCTATGATACATCAATGGGACTAACCCCACTTGAAGGACTAATCATGGGTACAAGATCAGGTGATATCGACCCAACAGCTGTAACATATATAATGAAAGAAAAAAATCTTACAGCTGATGAGATGGAAAATATCCTAAACAAAGAATCAGGAGTGCTCGGAGTTAGTGGAGTTAGCTCAGACTTTAGAGACCTAGAAGCTGCTGCCAAAGAAGGAAACGAAAGAGCTCAATATGCCCTAGATATGTTTGTAACAAGAGCTAAAAGATATATAGCAGGTTACATGGCAGAAATCGGAAGCGTTGATGCCATAGTATTTACAGGCGGAATCGGTGAAAATTCAATCGATATGAGAAAAGATATCATGGAAGGATTCGAACAATTCGGAATCAAGATTGATGATGAAAAGAACAACGTTCGTGGTGGGGCTCACGAAGTATCTACAGATGATTCAAAAGTTAAGATAATGGTCGTTGCAACTAACGAAGAGTTGATGATTGCAAGAGATACAAAATCAATCGTAGAAGCTTGACAAAAAACTCTTATCATTATATAATATAAAAGATTGCTAAACTGATAAGAGGAGGTGTCAAAGATGGCAGTACCAAAGAGAAGAACATCAAAAACAAGAAAAAATAAAAGAAGAGCCTCAGCTTATACTTTGAATAGATCAAACTATGTTGAGTGTCCAAATTGTCATGAGCCAAAACTACCACACAGAGTTTGCCCAAACTGTGGAGATTATAAAGGCGAAACAATTCTTGATGTAGAGTAAAGATAGTGTTTTACACTATCTTTTTTAATATAATATTTTAAAGAGGTATATATGAAGATATTAATTGATACATACGGTGCAGATAAGGGTGAGAAAGTCTTAGTCGATGGAGCTATAATAGCAAAAGAAAAACGCGACTTTACTCCAGTATTTGTTGGAAATAAAGAAAAAATCGAAGAGTTAATAGATGGAAGAATAAAAGACTATGAGATTATTCACACAGATGAATTCATCTCTAATGACGAAGACCCAGCAAGGGCTATTAGGAGAAAGAAAAATGCCTCTATAGTATTGGCCTTCGAAAAGTCTAAGGAAGAAGGCTATGATGGTGTGCTTTCTGCCGGATCTACCGGGGCACTTCTAGCGGGAGGACTTTTCATAGCTAAAAGGATAAAAGGAATCGACAGGGCCTGTCTTGCTACGAGCCTTCCAACCCTAGGAGAGACTACTCTTCTTATGGATACTGGTGCTAATATGGATTGTAAGAAAGAATTTTTGGAAGAATTCGGATTAATGGGTAAAGTATATCTAGAAAATGTTCTTAATATAGAAAATCCAAAGATTGGCCTACTCAATGTTGGAGTTGAGGAGCACAAGGGAAATAAGCTTGCCAAAGAGACTTATGCTCTATTAAAAGAAGCAAATCTTAATTTTGTAGGAAATATCGAAGCAAGAGATTTATTTACAGGTAAGGTCAATGTTATCCTTGCAGATGGATTCGATGGAAATATTGTCATAAAGACAGCTGAAGGTATATTTAGCCTGATGGGTAAGGAGCTTAAGGATGTATTTTACAAATCCTTATCTAACAAACTTGCAGCAGGAATTTTGAAGAAGGATCTTAAGTCCATGTTTAACAAGTTTTCTGCTGATGAAGTCGGTGGAGCTCCACTTTTAGGAGTAAGGTCCTATGCCTACAAAGCCCATGGCAATGCCAATGAAACAGCAATATCAAACGCCCTTTTGGGGCTTATGGATTATATAGATAAGAATGTTATTGAAAAAATAGAAGGAGAATTGATTTGATTAGAGAAAGACTTAAAGAATTAGCAGTTGAAAACCTTGATCTCAACCCTAGTGAAATTGACTTCGATAGTAAGATTTCTGATTTAGATATCGACTCTATTGACCTAGTTGATTTTATTATGCTAATAGAAGATGAGTACTCAGTAGAGTTTTCTGATGAAGAATTAGATGAGATTGAAACACTCGCTGATATTGTCAGTGTGATTGAGAGCAAAAATTAATGGCTATTTCTAATAATAGACTAAAAAAAATAGAAGAATTTGAAAAAAGTATTGGCTACACCTTCAATGATAAAGATTTGATTGATGTAGCCTTTACTCATTCTTCCTATACAAATGAGGTCAAAGGAAAGAAAAAAAGCAACGAAAGACTAGAGTTTTTGGGAGATTCTATCCTAGATATGATAGTAAGTGAAGTACTATTTAAACACTATTCTATAAAGCCTGAAGGCTGGTTAACCAAAACTAGATCAAGGCTCGTGTGTACCTCATCATTTGCTAAGGCTTGTGAGAAGTTTGAAATGACGACTTTTCTTAACTTTGGAAATGGGGAAAGACAAGGTGGAGGCGAGCTTAAAAAGCATGTCAAGGCGGATACCTTCGAAGCAGTTTGTGCTGCAATCTACCTAGATTCTTCATATGATAACTTGTTTAAGTTTTTAGAGAAAAATTATAAGGAAGAAGCTCTAGAGATCATTAATGACGATACAATCTTCAACGATTATAAGACCAAACTTCAAGAATATCATAATGCAAAAGATAGGAAAATCTTAAAGTATGTTCTAGTAAAAGAAGAAGGACCTGAGCATGAGAAGACCTTTACCATGGCTGTTAAGCTAGGAAACAAGGTATTGGCCCATGGGGTTGGCAAGAATAAAAAGCAAGCAGAGCAAAAAGCTGCCCAAGCTGCATATGAAAAAATAAAGAGAAAAAATGGCTAAGAAAGAATATATAATACCTATATTTATACCTTTTTTGGGATGCCCTCACGATTGTGCCTTTTGCAATCAAGTGAAGATCACAAATTTTAAGGACAAACTAGATAAGGATAAACTCATAGAAGAAATCGAAAAAAATCTTTCATATTTTCCAGGAGAAAAGGCCGATGAAATAGCATTTTTTGGAGGATCTTTCACAGGACTTGACGAAGATGTGATGATAGCTTATCTTGATGTCGCAAAGTCTTACAAAGATAAGGGAATTATTGATAGAATCAGACTTTCTACTAGACCTGATTATATAAATAATTCTATTCTAGATATATTAAAAGAAAAAAGTGTGGATGTAATCGAGCTTGGCATCCAGTCTCTAGACCAGAAAGTATTAGATTATAACGAGAGAGGCCACAAAATAGAGGATTCATACAGGGCAAGTGAGCTTATCAAAGAATACGGCTTCAGCCTAGGTCATCAGATTATGCCAGGGCTTTTCATGGACGAGGATCAAAAATCTATAAAGTCCGCCATAGATTCGGCTAATATGAATCCTAATATGGTAAGAATTTATCCAACTTTAGTTATCAAAGATACGAAGCTTGAAGCTATTTATAGTATCGGAGTCTATAAGCCACTTGACCTAGAAAAGGCGGTCGAGCTTTCTGCCGAGCTTTACATGATCTACAGGGCAAAGGATATAGACGTAATAAGAATTGGCCTACAAACTACTGAAAACATCAATGATAAGGCAGATGTGGTGGCAGGTCCCTTCCATCCAGCTATTAGGCAACTAACGGAATCTTTGGTATATAGGAAATATCTAGAAGAGCTTATCGAAAGAGAAAATATCGATAGAAACTTTACCATACACACAGACAACAGAAGTATTTCCATAATTGCTGGCAACAAAAAATCCAACAAGAAATATTTCTATCAAAAATATGGGATAAATCTCTCCTTTGAGCCTGATAGATTGGATTTTATTAGCTTAGAAGACAGAAAGATTAAGCTTGACTTAGATGGATTTATCTACTCTTATGTAAAGAAATCTTACGGTGGTGATTTGATATTAGATTAGAAAATGTAGAGCTTAAGGGCTTCAAGTCCTTCGCTGATAGAACAAAAATTGAATTTGATGAAAAGATTACAGCTGTGGTAGGTCCCAATGGTTCGGGCAAAAGTAATATATCTGATGCTGTAAGATGGGTTCTAGGAGAGCAATCTGCAAAAAGTCTTAGAGGATCTAAGATGAACGATGTTATCTTTCAAGGAGGAGAAAGCTCCAAGTCCCTTAACCTTGCGGAGGTAAATCTAAACTTTTCAAATGAGGATAAGGCTCTTGATCTAAGTTATGACAAGGTAAAAATCTCAAGGCGAATCTATAGAGACGGAGAAAATGAATATAGGATCAATGGCAAAAAGGTAAGGCTTAAGGATGTAAGAGAACTTTTCCTAGACACCGGAGTCGGCAAGGAAGGTTACTCAATCATCTCCCAAGGTAGGATTGATGAAATTATATCGTATTCTCCTAAGGATAGGAGAAATATCTTTGAAGAAGCGAGCGGTATAGCCAAGCATAAGTTTAGACGAGATGAAGCGGGTAAGAAGCTTGATAGGGTAAGCGATGACCTTGAAGTCATAGAAAGAGACTGGGAATATAAGAAAAAAGAACTAGGCCTTCTTAAAACCTATAAGGAAAATCACGAGGAAAATGAGAGATTAACTGAGAAGCTTGACCAGAAGGCGTATTTTTACCTAAAAGATAAGTCTAAAGCTCTCCTAGATGAGAAAAAAGAAGCGAGTGAAAATATCACAAGGCTTGATAAAGAAATTAGCAAATCTGAAATAGAGCTTGATAATATCAGAAAAAAGCTTGCTCCATTTACAAAAGATTATAAAGAAGTAGAAGAAGATATAGGAAAAACTAAAGATAGTATAGACAAATATAACAAATCAATAGAAAAATCTAAAAGCAAGCTTCTTCTAAACAAGCAAAAATATGATTATAATTCTAAAGATTTAGAAAGACTTAGATCAAATATTTCATCGAATGAAGAAAAAAGAGAGAAGGGTCGAAAAGACCTAGAAAATGAAGAAAAAAACTTAAATGATAATAGGAAAAGGCTTGAAGAAATAAGCCAAAGTCTTAAAGAAAACCAACTTATAGTCAATAAAACACAAAGTGAATTAAAAGACCTAGTCGATAAAAACTCTAAGGAAGAGTTAAGATTAAACAAACTAGCAAGTGAAATTTATAACTACGAAATAGAGGAAAAATCCAAGGCCATAATTGACGAAAAAAAGGCCAAAGATGCCGAAGAAAGGTTGGCCAAAATTAAAGCTATTGACAAGGACTTATCTATCCTTGAAGAAAGCAAAACGAAACTTGAACTTGAGCTTAAAGAAGTTACAAATAAGCTAAAAGATTTCCAGAAAAAAGAAGAAGATTATAGGAAAAATCTCTTAGATAAAAGAAGAAAAAGCGATGACTTATCAAAGGCTAATGCTGAAAATAACATCAATCTTAAGACTTTAATTTCAGAATTTAAGCTTCAAAAGGAAAATCTCGACAAGAATAGGGGATATTTCTATTCAATCCAAGACTTCCTAAATAAAACTAAGGAGTACGGTCTAGATAATTTGTATTTAGATTCCCTTGCTAACCTCATTAGAGTTAAGGAAGGCTATGAGGATGTAATCGACAATCTAATGGGGGCAGGTCTTCAAAACATTGTAACAAGAACTAAGCTTGATACGAGAGAGTTAATCAACTTTGTAAACAAGAATAGATTGGGAAGGATCACCTTTCTTCCTATAGATTCTATAAAATCTTATAGAAAAGATAGGCCAAAAGAGGATGAGGTAATCGCTATGGCCTACGATTTGATCGAAGCAGACCCTGAACTTACAAATATAATAGATCATTTTTTGGGATCGACTGTAGTAGTAAAAGATATTGATAGCGCCGTTAGCCTTTCCAATAAGATAAGAGGCTACAGGATAATTACCTTGAATCTAGATATTATAAATAACTGGGGTTCTATGGTTGCTGGTAATGACAAAAATAGGAAGAAAAATACCAATCTTTTAAATAGAAACAAGAGGCTTGAGGAGATAAAAGAAAGGATTCTCTCCTTAAGAAATAAGAAAGATTCCTATAACAAGACATATAGGGAGATTAGTGCTGATATAAATATCCTCGATGATAAGCTTAAAGAAATTACTAGCCTTATAGAAGAAGAAAGAAACTCATTGAGGGATAGGGAAAACAATCTTTCTTCAGTCAATATAAGAATTGAAAATGCTATCAAGAGAAAAGAGGAGCTTTCTGAAGAAAGCGACTATGATTTAGTCCTTACAGGATCCTTAGATATAGATAGTCTAAGAGAAAATCATGAGAGACTAAAAGAAGAAATCGAAAATATAAAAGTAACCATCGCAAGTAAAGAAAAGATTCTTAGCTTTAAGGAAAAGGAAAGTATTAATCTTGAAAATACTTCTGCTATGATTACTAGAGATATTAATCTCATTATAAATACCATCACAGATCTTAAAAATTCCCTAAGGGATTTAGATAATTCTAATAGGATGGAGATTAAACTTAAGGGTGAAATCGACGATTCTCTAGGAGAAATTGATAAGGAAGATCAAAATCTTGAAAAGGCAATTGACTTTTCTAAGAAAAAAATAAGAGAAGAAGAAGAAAAACTTAAAATCTTATCAGAAGATAAAAGTAAGATGGAAGAAGAAAATTCCAACCTGCTTGATAGAGAAAAGAAAGTCGATGAGAGAATAAAGGAATTAAACATAGAGAAGGTAAAAAGTGATTACGCACTTTCTACTGCGACAAGCAAATATGATTCTATTATTGATGAGATTAGTCCTTTCATTAGCCAAAGCCTAGATGAGATGGATAAGAAATATAGGGACTTAAGTTTTGATAGAATAAGCAAAAAGTCTTTAGTAGATCTTCAAAGAAAGATAAACACTATTGGATTTTTCGATGAAAACTCTCTAGAGGCCTATAAAGAAGCCAAAGAAGAATTTGATTTCTTGGATAAGCAGATGACAGACCTTGTAAATTCCAAGTCAGATATTGAAACCATGATTAAAAGGCTCGAAAAAGATATGAAAGAAGAATTTATCAAAAACTTCAATATTATAAATGAGAAGTTTGCGAGGATTTTCAAGATCCTGTTTATTGGAGGGGATGCAAAGCTAGTTTTAGATAGTGACGATAGCTTAAATGCAGGTATTGAAATAGAAGCTCGTCCTCCATCTAAGTCAGCTAAGTCGATTTCGCTTTTATCAGGTGGGGAGAAGGCCCTTACAGCAGTGGCCTTACTCTTTGCAATCTTTGAGACTAATCCCGCTCCCTTTGCAATCCTGGATGAGATAGATGCTGCCCTAGATGAGACAAATATTAAAAGATATATAGAATATTTGACAAGCTTGTCTGATAAGACCCAGTTTATAATGATAACTCACAGGCAGACGACAATGCAGCTTGCAGAGAGAATCCATGGGGTTACTATTGGCGATGATGGCAAAAGTCAAGTATATTCTATAGACTTTGCAAATAATTGAAAATAAGCTTTACAAAAGTACAATAATGTAGATAAGGAGGAAGTATGGCAATTAGAAATATAAGAAAAGAAGGGGACCCTATTTTAAGGAAAACTTCCAAAGTTGTCCCTGAAATTACAGATAGAATTAAAGTTTTACTAGACGACATGGCTGATACTATGTATGAAGCTGATGGTGTCGGACTTGCTGCTCTTCAAGTCGGAATTTTAAAAAGAATTATAGTGGTAGATCCACATGATGATACTACAGGTCTAGTCAAGCTCGTAAATCCTGAGATTATAGAATCAGATGGAGAACAGATTGGTATTGAAGGTTGTCTTTCTATACCTAATTTTAATGCGACTGTCAAAAGGCCAGAACATCTAAAGGTAAAATATTTAGACGAAGAAGGAAACGAGAAAATCTGGGACGCCCATGGTTTTCCAGCAGAAATCTTATCTCACGAAATAGACCATCTCGATGGAATTTTATTTAGAGATAAGGCTATTGAAGAGGTTAAATTCGATACAGAAAATGATTAATATATGTTTTATGGGCAATCCAAAGTTTGCAGTGCGAACTTTGGATGTTCTTTATAATGATGAAAATATAGATGTCAAACTTGTTGTAAGCTCTCCTGACAAGAAGAGAAATAGGAGAAAAGTTACACCAACAGAGATTAAAAAATATGCTCAGGATAAGGGGATTGATGTCATAACACCAAAGTCAGTAAACAGCCCTGAATTTGTAGAAAAACTCAAAGCTTTAGAGATCGACTACATTGTAGTAGTAGCCTTCGGTCAACTTATAGGAAAACACCTACTTGAAGCCTACGAAGATAGGATTATAAATCTACATCCATCAATCCTTCCTGCCTTAAGAGGAGCAAGCCCTATGCAGTTTTCTCTCCTTAAGGGTGACGATGTGACTGCAGTTACGACTATGCTTATAGAAAAAGGCATGGATTCTGGTGATATACTTATCCAAGAAGAAGTTCCTATAGAAGAAAGTGATGATTATATAAGTCTTGAAGAAAAATTAAGTGAGATTGGAGCAGAGAAAATCAGAGAAACTATCCTAAACTTTGATGAAGTCTATAAGAATAGACAAAAACAAGACGATAGCAAAGCGACTTTCTGTACAAAAATCACAAAAGATATGGGAAGAATTGATTGGAATAAGAATTCTTCAGAAATCATTAATAAAATCAGGGCCTTTGTAGAATACCCAGTGGCCTTTTTTGCTTACGAAGGATCTAATGTTAAGGTTTACAAGGCAGAAATCGCTCAAGGCTATGAAGGAAAGCCTGGCTATGTCTATCAGGCAAATCCTAAGGAAAAGATTGTTATAGGAACAAAAGATGGGGCTATTAGGATAGAGAAAATTCAATTTCCAGGAAAGAAGGCCATGGATACTAAATCCTTCCTCATGGGCAATTCTTTTGAAGAGAAAATTACTTTAGCCAATGAATGATTTAGAACTAATATTAAACTCGCTTGTAAGAATAATCTACGATGATAAGAAGAGTAACGAGGAGATAAATTATCTAGAAAAGAGAGTCGATAATCTCCCATACGCTACCAAAGTTATTTATGGAGTCCTAGAAAATAAAATCTATATAGATTATATGATAGGAAAATTATCTAAGATAAAGCTTAAGAAAATCCACAAAAATGTCCTTACCATTCTAGAAATCGGTGTTTATAACATACATTTTCTAGAAACTAAGGATTATGCCACAGTGGATAAGCTAGTTGAACTTACAAAGAGAAAAAATAAGAGATCATCTGGATTTGTAAATGCTATCTTAAGAAATTTCATAAGAGATGAGAAGGAAATAGCAAAGATTAAGATAAGCGATGATATAAAGTCACTTTCCGTAAGATACTCTATGCCAGAAGAGATTACTAGATATATATTTGATAATTATGGTATGGATTATACCAAAGCCTTCCTCCGCTATAGCAATAAGGAGGCGGTACTTTCTATTAGGATTAATAGATTAAAGGCTTATAAGGAAAGTTTAATTAAAAAGCTAAAAGCTAACGGATTTGAAATAGAAGTGTCAAAGATAAGTGAAAATGCCCTCTTGGTAAAGAATCCTTCAGGTCTTGTAGCCACTAGTGAGTTTAAGGATGGGCTTTTTACTATCCAACAAGAAGCGAGCATGAAGACGGTTGAAGTTCTTGATCCCAAAGAGGATTCAAAAATCCTAGACCTATGTGCAGCCCCTGGGACAAAGACCAGCTACCTTGCTGAATATACGAGAAATACTGGTAAAATAATAGCGAATGACATCTCTAGGAATAAGTTAAGTCTAATAAGAGAAAATATCGAAAGATTAGGCCTTAGTAATATCGAGCTTGACTCTTTTGATGCAAGTGCCTACAGATCTGATTTTGAGGAAGAGTTCGACTATGTCTTAGTCGATTCCCCTTGCTCTGGTCTTGGAGTAATGGCGAGAAAGCCTGAGATTAGATATAACAGAACTATGGCTGATATTAAAGTTTTGGCAGAGCTTCAAAGAAAAATTCTAGCCACTGCAATTAGATATCTAAAGCCTGGGGGCTTTCTAGTTTACTCAACTTGTACCCTAGGCAAGGTCGAAAACCTTGATAATTTTAATTTCTTAAAAGCAGATGAAAGATTAACTTCTTTAGAGATTGATGGCAAGAAATACTTGGAATTT
Source organism: Anaerococcus marasmi (assembly GCF_900290195.1). Taxonomy (GTDB): domain Bacteria; phylum Bacillota; class Clostridia; order Tissierellales; family Peptoniphilaceae; genus Anaerococcus; species Anaerococcus marasmi. Next base: position 115,966 of record NZ_OLMF01000004.1, read on the forward strand.
GTAAGTTTTGAGGACGAAACTGACGGATTTTTTATAAGCAAATTTAAGAAGAATGATTATGAAAGATAAATTAAATGACAAATCCATAAAAGAATTGGAAGAAATTTTCACCAAAGAAGGCTATCAAAAATTTAGGGCCAAGCAAGTTTATAGGCAAATTCACGTAAATAAAGTCAGAGACTTTACACAAATGAGCGATCTTTCTAAGGATATGAGGGAGAAATTATCAGAAAAGTATGACTTCCCTCAGATGAAAGTAGAAAGGGAATTTGTATCTGAGCTTGATAATACAAAGAAATACCTATTTTCTCTAGCAGATGGAAATATTATAGAAGCTGTCTTTATGGATTATGATAAGAGAAAAACTATTTGTATCTCTTCACAAATAGGTTGTAGGATGGGGTGTAAGTTCTGTGCTTCAACCAAAAACGGCCTTGAAAGAAACTTAAGTGCAGGAGAACTTATAGAAGAAGTCTATGCACTAGAGAGACTCAATGGAGATATAAATAATATAGTGATAATGGGCATAGGTGAACCTTTGGATAATTATGATAATATTAGAAAATTCATCGAAATTATTACTGACGAAAATGGAAGAAACCTTTCCCATAGGTCAATCACCCTTTCAACATCTGGCCTAAGCCCAATGATTAGAAAGCTTGCTGACAGCGGTCTTGATGTAAATTTAGCAGTCTCCCTGCATTATGCAGATGATGATAAAAGACGCAAATTTATGCCGATTGCTAACAAATACAGTATTGAAAGTCTAATGGAGGCGACAGATTATTATCTGGATAGGACTAAAAGAAGGGTAAGCTTCGAGTATGTAGTTATAGATGGGGTTAATAATCTCGATAGTGACGTATCTAATTTAACTAGCCTACTTAAGGGCAAAAACGTCCATATTAATTTAATCCCTCTAAATCCAATCGAAGAATTTTCCTATGATAGACCAAAGTCAACTGCTCTAAGGGACTTTAGAGACAAGCTTTTAAAGAAAAAATTAAACGCAACCATAAGAAAGTCGATGGGGTCAGATATCGATGCATCTTGTGGCCAGCTTAGAAATAATTATGCGAGGTGAGCATGAAATTTAGTACAATATCAAATATTGGAAAAATAAGGCAGGAAAATGAAGATGCCTATGCAAATACGACCATTGGCGACTTAGATTTTTTTATAGTTGCCGATGGGATGGGAGGCCACAGTAGGGGAGAAGTCGCTAGCAAGCTTGCAAGCAAGTCTTATATAGACTTTATAGAAAATGCAAACTTAGATGACTACTCATCTTACGTCGACCTTCAGGAGGAAGCAATAAAGTATGCCAATAGCGAGATCTATAAACTATCTGACGATAGCGAAGGGCTTAGGATGGGTACAACTGTAGTTTGCATGCTAGTTGATAGAAAAAATGCGATTTATTACATATCTCATGTAGGAGATTCTAGGATTTATATCTATCAAGATAAAAAACTTAGAGTAAGAACTAGAGACCACTCTCTGATAAACGACCTAATAGATACAGGTTCTCTAACAGAAGATGAGGCCGAAAACTTTATCAATAAGTCTGCTATCACAAAGGCTGTCGGTACAGAAGAAGAGATAGAACCAGAAAGTCAGACCTTCTCTATGAAAGATGGAGATGTAGTTTTGATGTTTACAGATGGTTTGTCTAACGAGCTTAAAGATGAAGAGATAACAAAAGTAGTCAACGAATTTGATGAGGCATATGATATTTCATCAAGACTTGTTGAACTAGCACTTAATAAGGGTGGTCGCGATAATATAACAGTGACTACGATTTTGATATAAGAGGTAATATGGAAAAGATAATTTTGGACAATAGGTACGAGATTATAGAGCAGATAGGCGTTGGAGGAATGGCCAAGGTCTACAAGGCCAAAGATAGGCTACTCGATAGATTTGTTGCCATTAAGGTACTTAAGGAGCAGTATGCGGAAGATGAGGAATTTCTAAAGAAATTCAACAACGAAGCTCAATCAGCTGCTAAATTAAATCATGTAAATATAGTAAATGTCTACGATATAGGAGAAGACCTACTTGAAGGAAGAAAAATTTACTATATTGTCATGGAATATGTTGAGGGACAAACTCTTAAGGATCTAATAGATGAAAAGGGAAAGCTTTCTAATCACGATATAATAGATTATTCTGTTCAGATTGCTCAAGCCTTAAAATCCGCTCACGCATCAGGAATTATACACAGGGATATCAAGCCACAAAATATTCTGATAGATAAGTTTGGTCTTGCTAAGGTAACAGACTTTGGTATTGCTAGAGTATCATCAAATGCGACCATAACTTACACATCATCAATTCTAGGAACAGTTCATTATATATCACCTGAACAAGCCAAGGGCAAAATCGTTGATGAAAAAAGCGACCTGTATTCCCTTGGAGCTGTGATGTATGAAATGGCAACCGGAAAGGTACCATTTGATGCTGATAATTCTGTAGGAATTGCTGTAATGCATATCCAAGATAAGGCAAAGCCTGCCAAGGAATTAAATGAAGATTTATCTGATCATCTAAATTTCATTATTATGAAGCTTCTTGAAAAGGAGCCTGGAAATAGATACCTAAATGCGACAGAGCTTATAGAAAGTCTTGAAAATCAAAATTCCGTGAAAGACCAAGCCCTAGAAGAGACAGCGAGAATTCCAATAGTTGTTCCAAATAAGGAAAAGAAAAAGAAAAAAAAGGCAAAGAAGGAAGAGACACCAAAGTCAGAAGAAGCAGTTTATGTTTCTCCGACTGATGAAGCGTCAGAAGATAAAGGGAAAAATAAATCACTTAAAATTTGGCCACTGGCCCTACTTGCTCTGATTTTGGTTTCAGCGGTGTATTACTTTATGTCAAGACCTAAAGAAGACGTTATTGAAGTTCCAACAGTCATAAACCTAAGCCAAGAAATGGCGGTCAAAGAGCTTGAGAAGAGAGGGCTTAAGGCAAATATTTCAAGAACTGAAGAAAGCGACGATTATGACAAGGGCAAGGTCATGAAGCAAGATCCTGAAGCAAATACAGAAGTTAAAAAGTCAACTACGGTAAATCTTGTAATTAGTGCTGGAAGAGAAGTAAGCGTGCCAGACCTTGCTGGATTAAATCTTACAGAGGCAGAAGAAAAACTTAAAGAGCTGGGTCTAAGCATAGGAAGGACAAGCACAGAATATAGCGAAGAAGTTGAAAAAGACTTAATAATTGATCAAAACCCAAGATCTGCTACAAACCTTCAAGCAGGAAGCAAGGTCGACCTTGTAATCAGTGCAGGACCTGAAGAAAAAATTGAAAATATTGAAGTTCCAAGCCTTATAGGAATGAGTGAAGAACAAGCAGAAAGTCTAATTAGTCAGTACGGACTTATCCTTAGAAATATCGACTACAGGGAAAGTGAAGATGTTGAAAAAGGCAACGTTATAAGCCAATCAATATCAGAAGGAACCCAAGTAGCGCCACAATCTCAAATAGATCTAGTAATTTCTACTGGTAAGAAGGAGAAAGAAAAGGAAAAGGATAAGGATAAGGATACGGATAAGGATAAGGAAAAAGAAGAAGATAAGACAGGCCAGGCTAAAAACGTAGATTTAAGACTTAATATAAACAATGGTAAAGATAAATTCAATGTCAAAATATATAAGCTAGACGATAACGACAAGAGAAGTGATATCTTATATGATCAAAATCAAACTAGCAAGGATTTAGATGAGAATCAAGTCTTACAATTAAACTTCCAAGCAATCCAAAATACTAAGTTTGAAGTCTTGGTAGACGATGAATCTTACGGAGTGTATACAGTAAATTGAAAGAAGGAAAGATTACAAAAGCTCAAAAAGAATTATATTATGTAGACTGCGATGGCAAAATCTTAATGGCCAAGGCTAGGGGAAATTTCAGGGTAAAAAAGATTAAACCCCTGGTTGGAGATAATGTAGTAATCGATGATCTTGAAGATCGTAAGGCCTATATTACTGAAATTCTCCCAAGAAAGAACGAAATAAAGAGACCAAATATTTCTAACATAGACCAGATCTTATTATTTGCGACGATCAAAGATCCAATCCTAAATCTCTATAATCTTGATAAATACCTCGCTATGTGTGAATACAAGGATATAGATGTAGTGATAGTTCTTTCGAAGATTGACTTATGTGATGAAAATGAAGTAAAAGATTTCGAAAATATTTATGAAAATATAGGATATAAGATTATAAGTCTTGACAATTTCGACAATTTCCCTAAAGAAAAAATACTCGATATCTTAAAGAACAAGACATCTGCAGTATCAGGAGCAAGCGGAGTAGGTAAGTCCACCTTCCTTAATAACCTAATCGACATGGAAGTAGAGACTGGCTCAATTTCAGAAAAGAGTAAGAGGGGAAAAAACACCACCCGCCATACAGAAATATTCAAAATAGGGGAGTCCAGCTTCCTCTTCGATACTCCTGGCTTTGACTCATTTGATATTGACTTTATAGAAGATGAGACAGAATTAAAGTATTTGTTTAGAGAATTTAGGGATAAGAAATGTAAGTTTAAGGATTGTAATCATATAAATGAACCAGCCTGTGCTGTAAAAAATGAACTAGCTGATGGACTTATTTCTAAGACTAGATATGATAATTACCTCATGCTTTTTGAGGAAGTTAAAAAAAGGAGAGAAAACAAATGGTAGAATTAGCACCTTCAATACTTTCATGTGACTTTTCAAGACTACAAGAAAATCTAGACGATACTAAAGATACTAGACTTAAGATGCTTCATATAGACGTGATGGATGGGATTTTCGTACCAAATATCTCCTTTGGCTTTAAGGTTATAGAGGATATTAGAAAGAGAAATGATTATTTCTTCGATACCCACCTTATGATCGAAAGACCTGAAAGATATATAGAAAGATTCGTAAAAGCAGGCTCTGATAGGATTACTTTTCATATAGAGGCTACTGATAATCCAAGGGAAGTAATTAGACTTATAGAGTCTTTTGGGATTGAAGCAGGAATTACCCTAAAGCCTGCGACAGATCCAAAAGAGGTTTTGCCTTTGCTAAAAGATTTGGATTGTGTCCTTGTAATGAGTGTCGAGCCAGGATTTGGCGGACAAAGCTTTATGGAAGATAGTCTTGATAAGGTGAAGCTTTTTAGAGAATATATTGATAAAAATAAGCTTAATACCAAGATTGAAATCGACGGCGGCATCAAAACCGCTAATGTAAGTAGGGTAATAGAGGCAGGTTGTGATGAGATAGTATCAGGTTCTGATATATTTGCGAAAGATAATATAAAAAATCAAATCAATACTTACTATGATATCTTTGAAGAGATAGAAAATAATTAGGTAAAAGCTTAGCTTACTATTTGACTTAATAATGAGTTAAGCTTTTTTTATTGGGTATAAGTCTAATGATAACGTTAATTTAAAAGGAGGCTCTAATGGCTAAAAAAGATGATAAAAATAAACATGAATTTAAGAAGGCTCCTCTTATTCCCGATGGTGAGAAAAAGCCTAAGAAGGTAGCTGATAACGCTAAACAAAAGGATTTAAAGAAGAATAAGGTAGATAATAAAAATAAGGCATTTACCACAAATAAGGGCCTTAAGATGGCTGAAGATGAATTCTCTTTAAAGGCAGGTGTGAGAGGACCAAGCCTACTTGAAGACTTCCATCTTAGAGAAAAAATCATGCACTTTGACCATGAGAGGATTCCTGAAAGAATCGTTCATGCACGTGGTGTTGGTGCTCACGGTATTTTTAAATGTACAAAAGATATGAGTGAATACACAAAGGCATCCCTATTTACAGAAGTAGGTAAGGAAACTCCTTTATTTACAAGAATTTCTACAGTGGCAGGATTTAGAGGATCTACTGATACTCCTCGTGACGTTCGTGGTTTTGCTCTTAAATTTTATACAGAAGAAGGAAACTACGACATAGCGGGAAACAATATTCCAGTATTTATCATTCAAGATGCGATTAAGTTTCCTGATTTCGTCCATGCAGTAAAACCTGAGCCAGATACAGAAGTTCCTCAAGCTCAATCTGCTCATGATACTTTTTGGGATTTTGTTACGAGAAATCAAGAGTCAGCTCATATGACTATGTGGCAGATGAGTGATAGAGCTATACCAAGATCTCTAAGGATGATTGATGGTTTTGGAGTTCATACTTTTAGATTCGTCAATGCAAAAGGAAAGGGAACTTTTGTAAGATTTCAGTGGAACCCACAACTTGGGGTTCACTCAAGAGTATGGGATGAGACTTTAAAGGTTTCAGGAAATGATCCTGACAGCCAAAGAAAAGACCTCTATGAAGCAATTGATGGAGGAGATTATCCAGTTTGGGACTTCTGTGTTCAACTTTTACCAGAAGAAAAAGAATTTGACTATCCATACGATATCTTAGACCCAACCAAGCTTTGGCCTGAGGAAGATATAGAAAAGATTAAAATCGGTGAGATCATCCTAAACAAAAACGTCGATAACTACTTTGCAGAAACTGAACAAGTTGCCTTTAACCCAGGTAATATAGTACCAGGAATTGACTTTACAAATGACCCACTCTTACAAGGAAGACTTTTCTCCTATACCGATACTCAACTACTAAGACTAGGTGGTCCAAACTTCGCTCAAATTCCAATAAATAGGCCTATAACTGAAGTCCACAACAACCAAAGAGACGGCTGGCACCAACATATGATAAATAAAGGACCAGTTGCTTACCACAAGTCAAGCATAGATGATCAGTCTCCTTACTATGAAAGTGTAGAAGACGGCGGATTTGAACATTATCAAGAAAAGATTGATGGTAAGGTAATTAAGAATCGTGATGATAGTTTTAGAGACCACTTCAGTCAGGCTACAGCCTTCTATAAATCTCTAAGTGATGTAGAAAGAGAACACATTATCAATGCTTTCTCATTTGAATTATCCAAGGTTAAAAGAAGCGCAATTAGACAAAATGTCGTAGATATGTTTGCAAATGTTGATGAAGACATGGCAAAAGCGATAGCAGACAATGTAGGAGCAGACTCTCCAGATAAGGAAAGAGGATTTGATCCAGCGGGAGTAAAACCTACAAAAGAAGCTCTTAAAGTAAGGATGCCAGAATTCTCTCAAGAAAATACAATATTTAAAACGGATACCTTGAAGGTTGGTATATATTCAGATGATGAAGATGATTTTGATTTCAAATCATTGAAAGAAAAAATAGAGGAGAGCAAGGCAAAAGCTGAGATAATTCAAAAAACACTTAAGGAAACAAAGGATGGAGTAAAGGTTGACCATAGATATGATACAGTTCATCCAGTCCTTGAGGATAGCTTGATCATAGTAGTTCCTGAAAAACCTTCAGATGAATTTATGAAAAATGTCAAAGAATTTGCAGAAGAAACATATAAACATTACAAACCATTATGGATAATAGGAGATCCAAAAGACATCTTAGATAAAGATAAGCAAGATGATCCAGGAGTAATGGTCACAAAAGATATGTCTGATGCAGATAAATTTATAAAAAACTTAGAAAAACAAAGATTCTGGGACAGAAACGGATCAATTTAGACAAATAAAAAGGGATGGGGCTTGACCTCATCCTTTTACATTTCTAATATTTTATTGGAAATAAAAAAAACATTTTGCAATTATGCTTTTTCTACTTTACCGCTTTTTAGACATTTTGTACATGCATTAATTGTTTTAGGTGTTCCATCAACTAAAGCTTTTACTCTATGAACATTTGCCTTAAATTTTCTATTGATTTGTCTGTGAGAGAAAGTTACATTCTTACCTGATTGTGTTCCCTTACCGCAGATATCACATGTTCTTGCCATTCTTACACCTCCTAGCTTTTATTCATCTTTATTATTCTACCAAATATCAATACAAATTACAACTTTTTCTTATATTTTCTCGAAAAATGATAGTCAATTTCCCTCAATAGTTATTGGACCTGCTTTATGGTATAGTCTTTGTAGAATTAAAAGAGATTTAAATGAATCGCAGGAGGTAATATGGATTTTGAATCTATATACAAAAATGAGGATATAGGCGAAGTTTTATTTGACCAATCCTTAAGAGACTACACTACTTTTGGCATAGGCGGAAAAGCTGATGTCATGATCAAACCAGAGACTGAAAACCAACTACAAAATATATTAAAGATAAACTCCAGAGAAAATATTAAGACTACAGTTATAGGAAGAGGCTCCAACCTTCTAATCAGTGATAAGGGGATTAGGGGTTGTGTCATAGTTTTAGCAGATAATTTCGACAAAATTGAAAGGGATGGCGATATCCTAACAGCCCTAGCAGGTACAAGCTTAAATGAGCTTGCCCTATTTGCTATCGAAAGAAGCCTAAAAGGTATGGAAGAAATATCAGGTATACCTGGCTCAGTCGGTGGAGCTGTAGCTATGAATGCAGGAGCCTATGGCGGAGAGATAAAGGATATATGTGTAAATGTCAAAGCATTTGACTTTGCGGGTAAAGAATATAATTTTACTAACAGCCAAATGAATTTTTCCTACAGACATTCCAAAATATTTGAAGATGACCTTATAGTTTCTTCTGCAAGCTTTAAATTGAAGGCAGGAGTTAAAGAAAATATAGAAGAAAGATACGAAGACTTCACCAATAGAAGAACTACTAAGCAACCCCTAGATAGAAAATCAGCTGGCTCGACTTTCAAAAGGCCAACTGGATCTTATGCATCCAAGCTAATAGACGAATGTGGTCTTAGGGGCTATAGGAGAGGCGAATGCCAAGTTAGCGAGAAACATTGTGGTTTTATAATCAATGTAGATAATGCTACATGCGAGGATATGCTTTCATTTATAGAAGAAGTTTCTAAGATAGTAAATGAAAAGACAGGATTTGTATTAGAAAGAGAAGTTAAACTAATCGGAGACTTTTAATGATACTTAAAATTATCACAGGCCTAAGCGGTTCAGGCAAGACTACAGCCCTTCGTGCCTTTGAGGACATGGGATATTACGCTATGGACAATGTCCCAGGATATTTGATAGAAAAATTCATAGAGCTTAACGCAAATCAAGAAAAACCTATTGAAAAGATGGCAGTGGTAATAGATTTTAGGTCTTATGCTGTAGACGATGACCTTTACGATTCGCTCCTTAGGCTTAAGAAAGCCAATATAGATACAGAAATCATCTATATATATTCCTCAGATGAGGTGATTTTCAAAAGGTACAACGAATTAAGACGCCCTCATCCTATGGGTGAGTATGGAAATGTTAGCGAAGGAATCGAGAAAGAAAAGGATATGCTTAAGCCTATCAGAAAGATTGCAGATAGGTTTATCGATACAAGCAATTACAAGATTGCAGAGCTTAAGAGGGTAATCGAGGACTCCGCCCTAAAGAAGGATAAAATCATAATAAATCTCATATCTTTTGGTTTCAAATATGGACTTAGTGATAATTTTGAATTTGTATTTGATATGAGATTCTTGCCCAATCCTTACTATATAAAGGAACTTAAAGGGATGAATGGGACTTGTAAGGCCCTACAAGATTATTTAGATAGCTTTGAAATCTCAAAGAAATTTGAGGATGATTTATATGAAATGATAAAAAACTTAGTACCAGAATTCTTAAACCAGGGCAAGGATATAATAAATATTGCCATAGGATGTACAGGAGGCCAACATAGGTCTGTCTATATGGTAGAAAAGCTCTACGAGAGAATGAAAGATGACGATTATATTTTAGTTAAGAAACATAGAGAGAAGGATAGATGGTAAAAAAATATATGAAAAGATATCCCCTAAAGGATGTCCAAAACGCCAGAGACTTAGGTGGAGTACCAACACTTGATGGCAAGGTGACAAACTGGGGAAAGTTTATTAGAACAGCGACTCTAGATGATGCGAAAGATTGGGACATTAACTACCTTAAGGAAATGGGAGTTACTAGAGTAATAGACTTAAGACGTGAAGGTGAGATTGAGCCAAATAAGAAAAGTATTGCCAAAATCAAGGAGAATTTCGACTATTACAATGTATCTCTTGCAGGAGATAGGGAGTTTAGGCAAGAAGATATAGACAAAATTGTAAATAAAGAAATATCAGTAGGAGCAAGTTATAGGAATCTGATTGATAACTATAAGGCAGTCAAAGAGATTATGGAAATATTCGCTGATAATGATGGTATTAGCCTATTTCACTGCCAAGAAGGTAAGGATAGGACAGGGATTATTTCTATGATTCTTATGGGGATTTCTAATGTGGCAAGAGCTGATATTATAGCAGATTATGAAGTAAGCTCGGCCCATCTTGGCTATATCGAAAGATATGATGAGGATGATCCTTTTTCTGTTTTTAGGATTACAAGTCCTTACAATATGAAAGAAGCCTACGACTATATTCTAAGAAAATACAAGACCTTTGACGATTATCTTCTCTATGCAAAGGTCGATAGTGAGACAATAGAAAAAGTGAGGGACAAAATAGCTGGATAGCTAGGGTGATATATGTCTTTTTCAAAAAGATGTAAGAAAGAAGTACTAAAAAAAGAGCCGATATCAAAGATGGGTGAACTTCTATCGATTATTCATTTTATTGGCTCCATTAGAATAAATATGGGTGGTTATAATATTAAGTTTGAAACTGATTCCAACTCATATGCCAGATATATTTATAACCTAATCAAAGACTTGTATGATTATTCTTCAACCTTTGAGATATTTGATAAGTCTTATAAGGATATGGATAGAATTTTTACGGTTCTTGTGGAGGATAATGAAATATCAGAGGATTTGATTAATAAAAAGTCTCATGGTTTTATAGACAACTTTAAAGATATTGAAGATGTCTCCCTTGATGATATCAAGTCTTTTCTTAAGATTGCCTTTATTTATAAGGGGTCTATTAACGACCCTCAAAGAGGCTACAACCTAGAAATCATAGCTCGAGAGAAAAACGAGCTTAGGCTTATCAAAGAATCTATGGATACCTTTGACTTAAATGCGAAAATTAATGATAGGGGAGATTATTATATAGTCTATATCAAAGATTCCGATAAGATAAGCGACTTTCTTGCTATAATTGGAGCAAATAAGTCTTTGTTCGAGCTAGAAAATGTTAGGGCCATGAAGTCTATAAGAAATGATATAAATAGGCAGACAAATTTCGATAAAGCCAATATAGATAGGACAGTCAAGGCTTCCTTAAGGCAAGTAGATGCAATAAAAGCTGTGATTAATAGCGAAGAATACGATAAATTATCAGAAGACATGAAGGAAATTGCAAGTATTAGAATTGATAATCCCTATATTTCTATCGAAGAAATTGGCCAGATGATGGATCCTGTGATGAGCAAGGCCAAGGTTAATTATAGGCTGCAGAAATTTATAAAGCTTGCGGAAGACTTGTAGAGGAGGATAAATGCAAGGAAAATTTACACACTTACACGTTCATACGGAATATTCCTTACTTGACGGGTTCTCAAGAATTGATCTTCTCCTCGATAGGGCCAAAGAGCTCGGAATGGAATCTCTTGCCATAACAGACCATGGTCAGATGTATGGAGTTATAGAATTCTACAAGCAAGCTAAAAAGCGTGGAATCAAGCCCATAATAGGCTGTGAAGTCTATGTTAGTGAAAATGATCATACCATAAAGGAAGCGTCAAATAGGAGATATTATCATTTGATTCTTCTAGCAAAGAATATGGAAGGCTATAAGAATCTCATTAAGATCGTATCAGAAGCCTATGTAAATGGGTTTTACTACAAGCCAAGGGTTTCCTTTGATTTTATTAAAAAGCATAGTGATAATATTATAGCCCTATCCGCTTGCCTTAATGGTGAGGTTAGCCAGAGACTTATAGAAAATGACTATGAAGGGGCAAAAGAAACAGCCAAAAGATATGAAGAGGCCTTCGGCAAGGGAAACTTCTACCTAGAGCTTCAAAATCACGGGATAAAAGAGCAAAATATTGTAAATAGGGGACTTGTAAGAATCCATGAGGAAGAGGATATTCCCTTAGTTGCGACCAATGATATCCATTATATAAATAAAGAAGACGCCTACTATCAAGACGTCCTTTTGTGCATTCAAACAGGAAAGCTCGTTAAAGACGAAGATAGAATGAAGATGCCAGCTAGTGAGTTTTACCTCAAATCTTATGATGAGATGAAGGAGATTTTCGGAGCCTATGAGGGGGCTATCGAAAATACTCAAAAAATCGCTGACCAATGTAATGTAGAATTTACTTTCCATGAACCCCACCTGCCATACTTTACTAAGGTTGAGGAAGGATTAACTGACTTAGAATATCTAAAAAAACTAGTAGATCAAGGACTTATCAAAAAATATGGAAGTATAAATGAGAAGATTAGATCTAGGGCAGATAAGGAAATAATGGTAATTGCTGATATGGGCTATGTCGACTATTTCCTTATAGTTTGGGATTTTGTAAGATATGCCAGGGAAAATGACATAGCTGTAGGACCAGGGAGAGGTTCTGCGGCGGGATCTATAGTATCTTATGCATTGGATATTACTCAAATTGATCCCTTAAAATACAAGCTGATTTTCGAAAGATTCCTAAATCCTGAAAGAGTATCAATGCCTGATATAGATATAGACTTTGACTACGTCCTCCGTGATAAGGTAGTAGAGTATGTGAACGAACTTTACGGTAGAGATCACGTATCCCAAATAGTAACCTTCGGTAGGATGCAGGCAAGAAATGCAGTAAGAGATGTAGGAAGAGTCCTAGATATTTCTTATGCCAAGGTAGATAAGATTGCTAAGCTCATCCCCCAAGCCATAGGGATGACAATCGATAAGGCCTTTGATTCTTCGTCTAAGTTTAAGGAAATATATGAAAGTGATGTCGAAGCGAAAAGACTAATCGATACAGCAAGAAAGGTTGAGGGCCTTCCAAGACATACCTCGATTCACGCTGCAGGAGTGGTGATTTCCAAGGAGGTCCTAACTGATATAATCCCATTAGCCTTATCCAATGATTTGGTAGTTACCCAATACGACATGACTGAAATCGAGGAGCTAGGTCTACTTAAGATGGACTTTTTAGGTCTTAGAAACTTAACAGTCATCAAAAACACCATAAAAGATGTCAAAAAGAATAGGGGAATCGACGTAGACCTATCCAAAATTGATGTAAATGACAAAAATGTTATAGATCAATTCAATAATGCTAAGACGATAGGAATTTTTCAGTTTGAATCGGCAGGGATGAGAAACTTCCTAAAGAATCTAAAGCCGACAGTCTTCGATGATTTAATAGCAGCAAACTCCCTATTTAGACCAGGTCCAATGGATGAGATTCCCAAATACATCCATAACAAAAATAACCCGGCGGATGTGACTTTTATAGATCCGGCCCTTAAGCCAATCCTTGATGTAACGTACGGTATTATTGTCTATCAGGAACAAGTAATGCAGATTGTCCAGAAACTTGCAGGTTACTCCTTGGGAGAAGCGGATAATCTAAGACGAGCCATGTCCAAGAAGAAGATGGCAGTTATGGAAGAAAATAGGGAAATTTTCATCAAGGGGAAAACTGATTCAAGTGGCAATGTTGTAATTCCAGGTTGTATCAGAAATGGAGTTGATGAATCTTCGGCAAATCAAATCTACGATGAAATGATTTCCTTTGCCAAATATGCCTTCAATAAATCTCACTCGGCAGCATATTCTTTGGTTGCTATACAAACGGCTTATCTAAAATACTATTATCCAGAAGAGTACATGGCAAATCTGATCTCTTCTGTGATGGATCAATCATCTAAGCTTTATCTTTATGTAAATGAAACCAAGGCCTTAGGTATAGAAGTCCTACCTCCAGATGTAAACAAGAGCTTTGCTGAGTTTAGTGTAGAAGAAGGTAAGATTATCTTTGGTCTTTCTGGAATCAAAAATGTAGGAAGCAATCTTATCGATTCTATAGTTAAGGCTAGGAAAAAGGATGGGAAGTTTACAAACTTCAAGGACTTCCTCCAAAGAGTTGACGAGATCGATTCGAGATCTCTTAACAAGAAGGGAATAGAATCCCTCATCAAGGCAGGAGCCTTCGATAGCTTAAAATACACTAGGTCTTCCCTCATGGCAATCTATGAAAAAGCAATTTCTGCTGTCTCTGATAATAGAAAGATTAATGTCAAAGGTCAACTTAATTTACTAGACGACTTAGCCGATAAGCCTAAAGAAGATGTTAGGATTCAAGAGATTAATGAATTTCCTAAGAAGACTAAACTAAAGCTAGAAAAAGAGGTCTTAGGCTTTTATATATCTGATCATCCCTTATCAGATCTGGGAGATAGGCTTGGTGATTTTGTTAATTTCACAACAGATTATAAAGACCATATTGATGATACGAGGATTCATTTACTCGATAACAAATTTGTATCGATGGCTGGAGTCATCACAAACAAGTCAGAAATTATGACCAAGAAAAGGCAATTGATGTGCTTTGCTACCCTTGAAGACATGCAGGGGTCAATAGAGATTGTGATTTTCCCAGAAGTCTACAGGAAATATAGGAATGTAATAGATGAAGATAGTGCGGTAATAGTTAAGGGAAATCTTCAAGTAGATGAAAGAGATATAAAACTATTAACAAACGAGTTTGTCGACATAGAGAAGTTAAATTTTAAAACTTTATACTTAAAATCTGAATACTTAGAGTATAATAAAGTTAGAAACATTCTAGTGCAAAATAAGGGGACTACACCCGTTGTTATATATTTTGCTGACAAAAATAAAAGTGTCAAACTAGATAAGAAATTATGGTTTGATATTAATGAAAAAAGCATTAAAGTATTAGAAGAGTTTTTAGGAAAAGAAAATGTTAAGATTACTTAAGGAGTTGTTATGAAAACTATAGGAATACTTACAAGTGGAGGAGATGCTCCAGGTATGAATTCCGCTATAAGAGCTGCGGTAAGAACAGCCCTTAACAGTGGTTTACGTATCAAAGGTATAAGAAACGGTTATGATGGACTGATGCAAGGAGATATCTATGAGATGAATGTATCATCAGTTGCAGATATCATCCATAAGGGTGGTACCATTCTAGGTACTGCAAGAAGCTTAGAGTTCGAAACACCAGAAGGACAAAAAAGAGGTGCACAAATCCTAAATGATTATGGCATTGAAGGCTTAATCGTAATAGGAGGAGACGGATCCTTCAAGGGAGCTAAAGCCCTATCTGATCTTGGAATCAACACAATAGGAATCCCAGGAACAATCGATAATGACATGGGCTATACCGACTTTACAATCGGATTTTTCACAGCGATTGAAACTGTAACAGATGCTATAGGCAAGCTCAGAGATACATCAAGTTCTCACGGCAGGGCTGTAGTTATCGAAGTTATGGGTCGTCACTGCGGAGACCTCGCTCTTTACTCAGGACTTG
This sequence comes from Anaerococcus marasmi, assembly GCF_900290195.1. Lineage (GTDB taxonomy): Bacteria > Bacillota > Clostridia > Tissierellales > Peptoniphilaceae > Anaerococcus > Anaerococcus marasmi. The sequence goes on from NZ_OLMF01000004.1 coordinate 131,387, forward strand.
CAGGAGGAGCTGAGTCTATTATAGTACCAGAGCACAATTTCTCTATCAGTGAAATAATCGATAAGATGGAACACGGTAGAAAAAGAGGTAAGCTTCACCACCTAATCACGCTTGCTGAAGGTGTTGGCGATCCTTATTCTCTTGCCAAAGAGCTAGAAGAGAAGACAGGAATCGAAACTAAGGTTACAATCTTAGGCCACGTACAAAGAGGAGGTTCACCATCTGCGGTAGACAGACTCTTAGGTTCATCAATGGGATCTCGTGCTGTTAGACTGCTTGAAGAGGGAAAGACAAACCTTGCGATCGGCTATGTAGATGGAAGCATTATAGAAGTTAGCATTGATGAAGCAGTAAGCAAAAGAAGCGAATTCGACGAAAAATTATACGAACTTGCAAATTCTTTATCAAGATAGGAGTAATAATGAAACCTGAAATTTTAAAAAAGACAAAAATAGTATGTACAATTGGACCAGCTAGTGAAGATCCAGCAGTTCTTGAAGAACTAATCAACAATGGGATGAATGTCGCAAGACTTAACTTCTCTCACGGAACTCACGAAGAGCACTTAGCAAAGATTAAAACAATCAGAAGAATAAGAAGAAAACTAAACGTACCTGTAGCTATAATGCTAGATACAAAGGGACCAGAAATCAGAACTGGTAACTTTAAGGTTGATGAAATCTACCTTAAACCAGGAGATATCTTTACCCTAACAACAAGAGACGTTGAAGGTGACCAATCAATTGTATCAGTTTCTTATGAAGGACTACCAGAAGATGTATCAGTAGGAAGCGAAATCTATATAGATGATGGATTAGTACAATTAGAAGTAATAGAAATCAAAGACGGAACAGACGTTGTTTGTAAGGCACTAAACAATGGAATCCTTTCAGACCATAAAGGAGTTAACCTACCTGGATCAAAGACAAACCTTCCAGCCATCACTCCAAAAGACGTTGATGATATCAAATTCGGTATAGAAAATGACATTGACATCATCGCAGCATCTTTCGTTCGTAAAAAAGAAGACGTATATGATATCAGAAGGGTTCTAGAAGATCACGGTGGAGAACACATCAAGATTATTTCTAAAATCGAAAGCCAAGAAGGTGTAGACAACCTAGACGAAATCATAGAAGCAAGTGATGGAATCATGGTAGCTAGAGGAGACCTCGGTGTAGAAATTAGAACAGAGCTTATTCCACTAGTACAAAAAGAAGTCATTAGAAAATGTAATGATGCTGCAAAACCAGTTATCACAGCTACACAAATGCTTGACTCAATGATTAGAAACCCAAGACCAACCAGAGCTGAGACAACTGATGTTGCCAACGCTATTATCGATGGAACTGACTGTGTAATGCTTTCAGGAGAAACAGCTGGTGGAAAATACCCAATAGAAGCAGTTAAGACAATGAGAAACATCTGTATCACAACAGAGCTATCAGATGACTTCTATCAAAACATCTACGATGTTAAGATCCACTCAGCAAATACAACAACCAACTCAATAGCAAGATCAACCAAAAATATTGCAGAAGAGCTAAATGCCAAGGCAATAATCTCTTGTACAGCAAGTGGTAACACATCTAGAGTAATCTCTAAATTCAAACCTAAGACAAATATAATAGCTGCCACAATATCTGATAGAGTTGCTAGACAACTATCCATAGTTTGGGGAGTATATCCAATAGTAATCCAAGAAGCAACAGAAACAGATGAGTTAATCGAAAGAGCAATAGTTGGGGCACTCGCTGAAAATTACGTAGAAGAAGGAGACCTAACAGTTGTAACAGCAGGAATCCCTCTAGGAGTATCTGGAACAAGTAACCTAATCAAAGTTCACGTTATTGGAGATATCCTAACAAGCGGAACAGGAATTGGAAGCAAATCAGTATCAGGAAAAGTTGTAATAGGATCAACTAAAAAGGAACTCGAAGGAAAATTTGAAGAAGGCGACATCATAGTTGCGAAATTCACAGATTCTGATATCACTGAATATATAGAAAAAGCCTCAGCTGTAGTAACTGAAACTGGTGGACTAACAAGCCACACAGCAGTAGCCGCAGTTCACTTTGGAATCCCTGCGGTAGTAGGAGCTGTAAATGTAATCAACCTCGTAGAAGAAGGCGAAACAATTACAGTAGACCCAATAGGCGGAGTAATATACAAAGGAGAAACAAAAGTTATCTAATGATCATCAAAGATATTAAGATAATTGATATCCTACAAGACGGCAGAGGAGTTGGCAAGAAAGATTCAAAAGTATATTTTATAGAAGGCGTAACTTTTGGAGAAACTTGTGACATTGAAATAATAAAAGAAAAGAAAAATTTCATAGAAGCAAGAAAAGTCAAAACAACTTCTCAGAGTCCGTATTATACACAACCTCCATGTCCATATTATTATGAATGTGGGGGTTGTACTATTATGGATATAAATTATGATGAGCAAATTGAATTAAAGAAAAACCTAATCACAAAGGCAATCAAGAAAACTTGTGATATAGAAATAGGCGATTTAGAAATAATTACAAGCGAAAATCTGTCATACAGAAATAAAATCAGGCTACAAGTAGACAGCAAGGGAAGGCTTTCCTATAACAAAAAGTCTTCAAATGATCTAGTAGCTATCAAAGATTGTAAGCTAGCGAATAATCATATAAGAAAAAATCTAGAAAAAATCCAAAATCTAGTAACTTCTATAGTTGAAAATCTTGGCAATATAATAAGAGAAATAAGCATAAGAAGTAATAGAGCTGAAATCCTCCTAAATATCTATAGCAAAGAAGAAGAAAAGCTATATAAACATCTAAAAGAAAATTACAAGAACCTTCCATATAATATTAATATAATAAACAAAAAGAAAATAAAAACCATAGGCAAAGACCATCTCATATTCAAAGTGAAAGATAAGTCCTTTAAGGTATCAAGAGATGACTTCTACCAAGTAAATGATTATCAAATAGAAAACTTATATGAAATAGCAAGAACTTACCTAGAAGATGACAAAAAGCTCCTAGACCTCTTCTGCGGATCAGGAATCTCATCAATCGCCCTAAATGATGATAATATAGTGGGAATAGAAATCAACAAAAGCGCCATCAAAGATGCTTTAGAAAATGCTCGAAGAAATAATTTAGACAACTACAAATTTATAGACAAAAATGCCAAATACATCGATCAAAGTTTCATAGAAAAAGAAAAAATACAAACAGTAACAGTAGACCCACCAAGGGCAGGCCTAGATAAAGAAATAATCAAAACCCTAGCAAATACAAAAATAAAAAACATAATCTACATCTCCTGCAACCCCCAAACCCTCGCAAGAGATATTAAAAGATTTATGGATAGAGGCTATGAAGTTAAAGAAATAAAAGCAGTGGATATGTTCCCTCAGACTATGCATGTGGAGACTATAGCGTTGATACAAAAGATGTAAATCTAGAAATCCTGCATTTCAAGCAGTTTTATAAGCATTTTGTCTTCGATAAAGATGAAGAAGGATACGTCAAAAAGACCCAAAAAAACTACATGGACGTAAGAGTAGTTTTGCAACTGGTATGAGGAGACACAAAGAAAAATATAATAAGAAAAAACCCATTTTATACTTTCTACAAGAGTAGCTTAAATAAGGCTGCTCTTTTTTTATTTTAAAGAAAGGAGGTAGTAATGAATTTTGATTATTTTTATAATAGGCAATCTGAAATGTATAACTTCATTAGGTTACCTATGGTATTAATGGAAGATGAGATTTTTGAGAGCATTTCTATAGAAGCAAAAGTTTTGTATTCATATATGCTTAATCGAATGGGTCTTTCATATAAAAATGGCTGGATAGATGAAGATGGAAAAGTCTTTATTTACTACACAATTGAAAGTATAAAAGAGCAATTTAATTGTGCGAGTGAAAAAGCAAATAAACTAATAGCTGAGCTTGATATTAAGTCAGGGATAGGACTTATTGAAAAGAAAAGACAAGGACTTGGAAAGCCTAATAGAATTTATGTTAAAGACTTTATGAGCATATTTAATAATATGGAATTAAAAAATCAAGAAGTTCGAAAAACAAAATTCCAGAAGTTCGATAATCGAAATTCAAGAGATTCGAATATCGAAAGTCAAGATTTTCGAAAATCGGAAGGTAACTATAACAATATTAATAATAATGAGTTAAGAAATAATGATTTTAGTAAAGGGCAAAAGCCTTATGGAATATATAAAAACATATTTTTGACTGATGAAGAATACAAGGACTTAACAAATGAGTTAGGAAGTAGAATTAGTGAATACATTGATAGGTTGTCGTCATATATGAAAGCAAATAATAGAGCCTATCAAGATCACAAGGCAACAATAATTAACTGGTATCTTAATGATCAGGCGAAAAGCATTAATGACAAATCAACAAGAAAAATGAATTACGATATAGGAGAGAGTTTATGAAAAGTTTAAAAGATTTTGTATTAAGAGAAAATGATATTGAAAGAAATGGACATATCTATTGTAAATCATGTGGTAAAAGAGTCGATGGAGAATTACTTGACCTTGGATTTACAAAGTTTATTCCAAGAATTAAATGTGAATGTGAAATAAAAAGAGATATGGAAAATGCAGAAAGAGAAATATTAACGAGAATATCATCGCTAAAAAGAGATTGTTTTTCATCGCCAAACCAACACCAATATACTTTTGAGAAATTCCTAAATGAAAAAGGTCAAGCTTACAAGGTTGCTTACAATTATGCTAAAAGTTTTGAACAAATGAAGGAAGACAATGTTGGACTTTTATTTTATGGAGATGTTGGCAGTGGAAAGACTTATCTTGCTTGTTCTATTGCAAATGAATTAATTGAAAGAGAACAAGTTAAAGTTAAGATTATGAATTTATCTCAGGTTATAAATCAAATACAAAAATCTGCATTTAAGGTTGATTCAAATGAAATAATAAGTAACCTCTCTAATGTTCCTTTGTTAATCTTAGATGACCTTGGAATTGAAAGGGATACATCTTATGCAAGAGAACAAGTATATAACATTATAAACTCAAGATACTTAAAGGGTAGGCCGACAATTTTTACTACAAACTTATCATTGGAAATTATTCAAAATCCTAATATTGAACTTGAGTATCAGAGGATATATTCAAGAATACTTGAAATGACAATACCAGTTAAAGTTACGGGAGAAGATTTTAGAAGAAAAATCCATCAAGAGAAGTTAAGAAAATACAAAGAGTTACTTTTATATGGAGGTGGAATAGATGATTAATGAAGAAGTATCAAGGTCAAGTCTTAATCTTGAAGTAAGACTGGCAAAAGCAACAAGTAAAGCAATTCTTGATGCCTTAAAGAAAGTACACAAGCAAATAGAAGAACAAGGAGGCTTGAAAAATGTAATAAAAAATAACGGAGAAGAAGTAAAACTAAAGGATATGGTTAAAAAGGGACAGTTAGAAGAAATTAATCTAAAAGATCCTGAGTTAAAAGAACTAAAGAAAATTTTAAACAAACACGGAGTGAAGTTTTCTGTTATGAAAGATAAGGAAACTGGTAACCACTCTGTGTTTTTTCAATCTAAGGATATAAAAGTTATGGAACACGCCTTTAAAAAAGCAGTTAAGGCTTCTGAAAGAAAGGCCGATAGAAAAGATTCAATAACGAAGACTATAAATAAGTTTAAAGATATGGCTAAGGACACCATTAGTAAAGATAAAGTTAAAAATAAACATAAGGAGCAAAGCTTATGATAAGTAATTTAAAAACATTTGAAAATAAGAATTTTGGGAAACTCACTGTTATAGAAAAAGACGGTGAGTTTTTCTTTATAGCAAATGAAGTAGCAACTATGTTAGGTTATGTCAATCCGAGGAAAGCTGTTTATGACCATGTAGATGAAGAAGATAAGGGTGTAACGAAATGGAACACCCCTGGAGGAATACAGAATATTTCAATAATTAATGAGTCAGGATTGTATTCACTTATCCTCTCATCAAAACTACCACAAGCAAAAGTATTCAAAGCTTGGGTAACTAGAGAAGTCTTACCAAGTATTAGAAAAAATGGAGGATATATAGTAGGGCAAGAAAAGAAAACTAATGAAGAGTTACTTGCAGATGCAATTCTTGTAGCCAATAGAATTATTGCCGAAAGAGAAGAAGAAATTGAAGTATTAAGACCAAAGGCAGACTATTATGACAAATTAGTAGATTATAACCTACTTACAAACTTTAGAAATACTGCCAAAGAGTTAGGAATACCACAAAACCAATTTATAAATTTTCTAATGGATAAGGGATTAATTTACAGAGATAAGAAAAAGAAACTATTACCTTATGCAGATAAGAACAAGGGATATTTTGAAGTGAAAGAATGGGTTGATCCACTAGGTACACTTGTAGGAATACAAACATTTATAACACCAAAGGGAAGACACTTCCTACTAATTTTATTAGATAGTGAAGGTTACTACGATGAATAAGATATTGGAAGCTATTCTTTCTGATATTAAAAACTTAATTAAAATAGACAACCCAAAGAAATTTATATTAGCAAACATTCCTTATCTATCATTCTTCTATATTGGCAATATTTTTTCTAAGCACATCAATTCTTATGTAGGAGGAGATATTATTGATAGAATAATGGTTGGAATTTCTGATATAGGAACTTTATCTTATGTACCAAGCCTTAATCCAAGGGACTTGTTATTGGGTATTTCAGTTGCTGGTCTTGTTAAGCTAATAGTTTATAGTAAAGGTAAAAATAAAAAGAAATACAGGCAAGGTAAAGAATATGGATCTGCAAGATGGGGAGAAAGTAAGGATATTGCTCCATACATTGACCCTAAGTTTGAAAACAATGTTCTTATAACTAATACTGAAAGACTTACAATGAACTCAAGACCTAAAAACCCTAAATATGCTAGAAATAAAAATGTATTAGTAATAGGAGGTTCTGGATCAGGTAAAACGAGATTTTATGTAAAGCCAAATCTAATGCAAATGCATTCTTCTTATGTAGTAACAGACCCTAAAGGTACACTTGTGTTAGAGTGTGGAAAAATGCTTTATGAAAATGGATATGACATAAAAATTTTAAATACAATAAACTTTAAAAAATCTATGAAATACAATCCCTTTGCTTATCTTCGATCAGAAAAAGATATTTTAAAGCTTGTTCAAACCATAATTGCTAATACCAAGGGAGATGGAGAAAAGGCAGGAGAAGATTTCTGGGTAAAGGCTGAGAAGTTATATTACACTGCTCTTATCGGTTATATCTATTATGAAGCACCAGAAGAAGAAAAGAACTTTAAGACACTTTTAGATATGATTGACGCAAGTGAAGTTAGAGAAGATGACGAAACCTATATGAACCCAATTGATAGGCTCTTTGAAGCTCTTGAAAAGAAAGACCCAAGTCATTTTGCAGTTAAGCAATATAAGAAATATAAGCTTGCAGCAGGAAAAACTGCCAAGTCAATTTTAATATCTTGTGGAGCAAGACTTGCACCTTTTGATATAAGAGAGCTTAGAGAACTAATGAGCGAAGATGAATTAGAACTCGATAAAATTGGAGATAGAAAAACTGCTTTATTCGTAATAATATCAGATACTGACGATACCTTTAACTTTGTAGTTTCAATAATGTATTCTCAACTATTTAATTTATTATGTGACAAGGCAGATGATGTGTATGGTGGAAGACTTCCAGTTCATGTAAGGTGTCTACTTGATGAGTTTGCAAATATAGGCTTAATTCCTAAATTTGAAAAACTAATAGCGACAATTCGATCAAGAGAAATATCAGCAAGTATAATACTGCAAGCACAATCTCAATTAAAAGCAATCTATAAAGACCATGCAGATACAATAGTTGGTAACTGCGACTCAACACTCTTTCTAGGAGGAAAAGAAAAAACAACAGTAAAAGAATTATCAGAAACCTTAGGAAAAGAAACCATAGACCTATATAACACATCAGAAACAAGATCCAACCAAAAATCTTTTGGATTAAATTATCAAAAGACTGGTAAGGAACTTATGAGCCAAGATGAAATAACTGTAATGGATGGTGGTAAGTGTATTTATCAGTTAAGAGGAGTAAGACCTTTTTTATCTGATAAATTTGATATTACAAAGCATAAGAATTATAAGTTGTTGGAAGATTATGATAAGAAAAACTTGTTTGATGTAGAGGAGTATTTAACAAATAGAGATAAGGTAAAGTTAAAATCAAGTTATAAAATAAATAGGTTAAACATTTGATTTTATGGAGAAAGCAAAATGTGTGAAAATAGAAAATCATATTTAATTATATTAAATATAAATGGGGAGCAGTTTATTTTAGAAAGTGATACAGAACTCACTATGGATAAGAAAAATTATATTGAAGCAATATGTGAGACAATGTACGATGAAAGTAATGAATGGTATGAAGATATATACGATATGTCCCCATATGATATAGCTGAGCTATTTGAAAAAACAGTAAAAGACGAAGTAGGAATAACTGTTACATTTAAAGCGATAGACCTTGAAGTATCGATTTTAGAAGACTAGAAATAATGTGTTAATAGGCGATAGAAATTAAAAACTCTAAAGGGAAATATCATCAAGCATAATGCTGCAAGCACAATCTCAATAAAAAGCAATTTATAAAGACCATGCAGATACAATGGTCGGTAACTGTAATTCTACAATCTTTCTAGTAGGAAAAGAAAAAACAGTAGTAAAAGAATTATCAGAAACCTTAGACCTATATAACAAATCGGAAATAAGATCAAATCAAAAATCTTTTGGTTTTAATTAACAAAAAACTGGCAATGAACTTATGAGTCAAGATGAAATAACTGTAATGGATGGTGGTAAGTGCATATACCAACTAAGAGGAGTAAGACATTTTCTATCTAATAAATTTGATATTACAAATCATAAGAACTATAAATTATTAGAAGAATATGATAAGAAGAATTTATTTGATGTTGAAGAGTTTTCAAATAAAAGGGATAAGGTAAAAATAAATACAAACAGTTTGATTACAAGAATATAATTAAATATGAGATTACAAATATTTTTGATATAATCTTTATATGTTTATTCATGGAATTTAAAATATTATATCTTATGAAAGCAAATCTGGATAAAAAAGACCTAAGAGAAGATTGATTCTGTTAAAATCTATGGTAATAAATATATAATAGGAGGATTACGAATATGAGTATTAGTATAGCTGATTTAATTAGTAATTTGAGAGAAAATGATTTGGAATTTAATTTATTTTTTTCACGTAAATTAAGAAATGGTAACTATGTTAGTTTTTCCCCAAATATAGATGCACAAATTTTCGATGATTTATTAAATTTGATAATTGATTACATCGAAACTTTTTCTGAAAAAGAGATAGTTGAATACAATCCGACGGGATATAAAGATGGTACTATAGAAACTTGTGAAACATCTTATATCAATCACTATAATAGCATTATTGAAAGTTTTAATAATAGTGACCATGTAGAGACAGAAATAGATCCAGATAATTATAATTTCTATACATTTGAGATTAAAAAAGAAGATGATAGTTTCCCTAATATAAAAATATTCAGGAGAGTAACTAAATTTAAAAAACTTCATTCCAAGGGAATCATTGCAAGATTTAATGGAAATACATTAAATAAAATAGAAAGTAAATTGATAGGAATAGATGGCGAAGTAGACTTTATAGTTATAGACGATAATATAATAATATTATCTCATTACTCTTTGGAAAGAATATTTAACTTAGATGAACAGTTTAGAGATACTGCATCAGATTTTTTATCCCAAGAAGGTTTAAGTGATGGAATAGTTAATTTTGAAAGTTTTTATGAAGATTGTTTAAATGATGGCCGCTATAGAAAAACTTTAACCAAGATGACTAGTGAAAATATAAATGTATCTAAGACATATGATAATTATGAAAATATAAAGGAAACCATTGAAATGTTTAATTTAGACATAAACTACAATGAGGAACCTTATTTTACAATAGTTTATGAGGAAAAAAATCAAATTATGGATATATTGAGGATATTAAGAGATTCGTATTACTTAAGTATTATTAATAAACAAAAGGGAGTAGATGATAAATAAAGGAGTGTTCTTTAATGAATAGAAAGGTGGATAAATTTTATAATAATTTAGTAAGAACAATTATGTTTATTTCCTCATATTTTCCGCTTTATATTATGATTACAATTCTTTATTACAAAAAAATTATTGAGGGATTTAAGAATATGAATATTTTTTCGATTGTTATTACCTTAATATTAGTTTTATTGATTATTGTATCAATGCTAAGCATTATACTACTGAAATTAGGAAAAGGAAATAAGGAGAAATTAATCGAAAATTTAGAAAGACCGGACGATACTGTTCTTAGTTACATTATGACATATATAATCCCTCTTGTAACAAATGGAGATAACACAACAGAGGTGTATTTAGCTAATATTTTTTTGTTTATCTTAATTGGGTATATCTATCTAAGATTGAATTTGATATATTTAAATCCTTTATGGGCTATGTTTGGTTATATGATTTATAGAGATTCAAATAGGGAGGTAATTATTACAAACATATCAAGAGAGAAATTAAGACATATTAAGAGATTAAAGGGATATTATTTAAGTAATTATGTATTCATTGCTCATAAAAAAGATAATTTAAACTACTAGATAATTAGTTAAAGGCGATAGAAATTAAAAACTCTATCGTCTTTTTTTATATTCAAAATTAGGAGGCTAAAATGGTAAGGATAAGAAGTCCCACTTAAAACAATTTAATATATAAGAAATTTAGCGATTGAAATATAAGTTCAGTCGCTTTTTTAATTGAAATTTATAGATTAAGACCAGCTATCAAATGTCAAGAGAAAATAAAAAATAATTAATCTTGTAATTTGTGGCACACCAAACAAGCCTAAAAATTAGGCTTGGAAAAATTAAATAACAATTGAATAACAACTAAATATTAGGTATGTAAGCTTTGTTATCCCTCAAAACAGCAAAAATAATGTTAGTAAGTTTTCTAGCAACTGCACCAATAGCTGTACCATGAGCTTTACCTCTTTGTCTAAGTTTTTGATAATACACAGACAAAGCAGGATCCTTAAAAGCAGCAACACTAGCAGCAAGCCAAATAGCACGTCTAAGATAAGGAGAACCACGTTTAGAAATCTTAGTATCGGTAGCATTAAAATTGCCAGATTGCTTAACAGCAACATCTAAACCAGCATAAGCAACCAACTGATTAGCTCTCTCAAATCGTGAAATATCACCAATTTCTGAGAAAATAGCAGCACCTAAGACATCACCAATACCGGTGATAGAAGTAATAACAGGGCATAAAGAATTAATCATAGAAGAAATTTCATCTTCAATATCAGCTATCTGATCTTCAAGAAAAGAAATTTGAGCAATAATCTGTTTGATTTGAAAAGAAAAAGACTTCAAAGCAAACTTAACACCAAAAGAATTAGAAGCCTTCTCTTGAATTTCTTTAGCCTTATCAATACCAAAGCGACCCTTACTACACTTAGACAAAAGCTTAGCAAGCTCATCAGCAGGAATAGAAATCATATCCTCAGGCAAAGGATACTTACTCAAAAGCTCTTTAGAAGTAACACCATAAATATTAGAAAAAAGCGAAGAATACTCAGGGAAAACCTGATCTAAAATAGCAACAAGCTTTCTTTTCCAATCAGAAGCTTCATCAACAAGAGCAAACCTGAACCTAGAAAGATTTCTTAAAGCAAAAGTATCCTCATCAGAAAAATGAGAAACAGAAAACTCACCAAACCTAAGAATTTGAGCAATAACAAAAGAATCCACAGAATCATTCTTAGTCTGTCTAATATACATCTTTCTAAAAGCATCAGATTGAATAGGGTTAATAACAATACAAGAAAAACCTAAATCAATAAGGAAAGAATAAAGAGACAGCCAATAATGACCTGTAGCTTCCATACCAATAATACAATTGTTAGAATCAATCGAAAAAGAGGAAATAAATTTCTGAAACTTCTCTAACCCCCTAATAGAATTAGAAAAAGAAAAAGACTCAGAAACAAGTTTCCCATTAGAATCAATTATTGAGGCTTCGTGGTTAGATTTTGCAATATCAACACCAATGTAAAACATAAAATCACCTAGCTTTAATATAAATTTAGATAGAGAAAGAACCCTCAAGAACTTTACGCCAATCAAACCTCGTTAGACATACAGCAACGAAATGTGCTATCCAGCTCATACTGATAAAGACGTAAAGAAGAGGCGTAACCCTTAATCGGGAAGACAAGCTTCAAGGAGGATCGCTACGACCTCTATCTATACAATTATTATCCCACAAGAAAGTGGGATTGAGAATAAAATGTAGTATTTATTACTACAACTATAATATACGAGGAGAAGAAATTAATGGATAGAGAAATGGTAAATATTAATGCAAATTTAGTTAATGAAGCTGAATTTTCAGAATTTGAAAAAGATGGAGAAAATGTTCAAGTAGCAAATTTTGCTCTTGTTAAAAAATATGGAAAGGGCAAAGAATATACAAATTGCTCAGTATATGGAGAAAAGGTAGAAATTGTAAAAGAATTTGAAAAAGGAGATCTAATCCATGTCTTTGGATATTTCAAAGAAAACAAAAAAGGAGATAAGGTCTACAAGAATTTTATAGTTAAATCACTAAACAAAATAGAAAATAAGAAAGAAAACGAGGAGGAATAATATGGAATTTTTTACAGCTGGAGTTGGAGTTTTAAAGACACTTGTAACTGCAATTGGTGCAGGTTTAGGAGCATGGGGAGTTATTAACTTGATGGAAGGTTATGGTAATGATAACCCTGGTGCTAAATCTCAAGGTATTAAGCAATTTATGGCAAAATAAGGACGGAATAACACAACAAATTCTCTAAAACAAATCACTAAATCAATGTAAGATTGAATGAAATCAATATTTATGCTATAATTAAATAAATCTAATACAGAGAAAAAGAGGGATATTATGGCACTTAACTATAAACCATTATGGATACAGTTAGCAAAAAAAGGATTAAAGAAAACAGATGTAATAGCTATGGCAGGACTAACAACAAATGTTATGGCACAAATGGGTAAGGATAAACCAATTACATTTAAGAATTTAGAAAAAATATGTAATGCATTAGATTGCACTCCTAATGATATCATTAGTTTTGAAGATAATTTTAGTGACGAGGAATAGTAAATGACTTTAAGTACAGAAGACCAAGTTAGGGATTATGCAAAAGAAATATTAGGCTTTGATGAAATTGAAGAAAACATCAATCAAGGTACTGGACAAATAACCACTTTTAATCAATTAGGCTTTAAGGAATATTCAGATAAGCCAGATGGTTGGTATTTGCCTAAAAATATGAATGATGTAGCAATAATCCTTGAAACAAAATCAGAAGAAAGAGATATTAGCAAACAAATTTTTATTGATGAGCTAATAAAAAATATAGACATAATTTCAAGCAAATATAAAAAGACAATTGGGATTTTGTACAATGGCAAAGAAATCGCTATATATAAAAATAAGGAACTCATAAGAGTAGCTAATAAACTTCAACATATGCAATAATATATTGATTTGTTTAAAGAAAATTATATAGATAAAAACAAAATTTTCACTCTAACAAAAAGAATAAATGGTATGGATAAAATAAATGGTACAATTTAAAATCGAACATATAGGAACGCTTTGAAACGCTCACAGAGCAGGTGAAACAGGCATAGGGTATCACGGAACAGATAAAGATGGAAAACGCCTTAGAATGGACTGGACGAATGAATAACATACGAGCGTGTGCATGAGAGATTCTAGAAGTAGAAATGATCTTTGCGTAAATACAGAAAAGTAGCAGAGCTTAAAACTCTGTTGCTTTTTTAGTTTTACCTCTTGACAAATAGTACGGTTATGGACTATACTGATTTAGTACGGATATAGACTAAATGTGAGGAGGATATTATGATAAAAAATATTCAATTTATGGAACAACTAAATCAATACTATACAACATGGCAGGAATGGAACTGTATGTATTAAGAATGGGCAAAGGCAAATGGATTATCTGCCAACAGTCTGTTAGTGCTTTCTGCGATTTATGATAGTAAGGAAGAATGCACACAGAAAAAAATCAGTCAAAGATGGTTGGTTCCCAAGCAGACAGTGAACATGATTTTGAAAGATTTTGAAAAACAGGGCTTGGTCGAATTGTCTCCTATGCGGACAGACAAAAGGCGCAAGACAATCTGCTTTACACCAAAGGGAAAAGAATATGCAAAAACCATTTTGTCTAAACTTCGAAAAGTGGAAATGAATGCAATTGATGAGATGGGGATAGAACGTATGAAGCGATTTAATGAAGATGCCGCCTTGTTTGTAAAGCTACTCGGAAAAGCAGAGGGAAAAAATAATGAAATATAAGCATGACATTAGAATTTTTTTTCAATATGTAATTCCCTCCGTATTATCTTTTGCATTATCTGGAGTATATGCGATTGTTGATGGTTTTTTTGTCGGAAACAGTATGGGAGATATAGGCGTTTCCGCTATAAACATAGCATATCCCCTTGTGGCAGTCATTCAATCTCTGGGAACGGGAATTGGAATGGGAGGAGCAATTTATTATTCAATCAGCAGAGCCGAAAAAAAGGAGGCACGAGCAAAAGCGTTTACTGCGGGAGCTGTGTGGCTGTTAATTGTTACAAGTGTTTTTGTAACAATCACATTTTTCTTTTTGAGCAGTTTCCTTTTAAGGCTGTTAGGAGCAGGAAATCAGCTTCTTTCTTTGGGAGAGGACTATATTTCTATTATTGCGTTAGGCGCAGGTTTACAGATTATAGGAACTGGTTTAGTTCCGTTCATCCGTAATCACGGCGGCTCGTCTTATGCAATGTTTTCTATGATTGCAGGGTTTGTGACAAACATAATTTTAGATTATCTGTTCGTATGGGTATTAGGGCAAGGTCTTTCGGGTGCAGCATGGGCTACGGTTATCGGACAGGGTGTTACCATGTTGTCAGCACTTGTCTATTTGTTGTGGAAAAAACAGTTTACGCTGAAGATTGCATTTGGAGATATAGGTAAAGTATCATTATCCATTATAAAGGTTGGGATTGCTCCTTTTGGACTTGCTATGACACCCAACTTATCCATGATTATTATTAATCGTTTTTCCGTATTCTATGGGGGAGAGCAAGCAATTGCAACCTATGCTTCTATTGGCTACGTTATGAGTATTATTTATCTGATTTTACAGAGAGTTGGAGATGGCAGCCAGCCGATTATGAGCAAATATTACGGCGAAAAGGCGTTTGATAGACTGAAAAACATAATGAGATTAGCAAATGGATCTGGGATACTCCTTTCTGTAATAGGCTGTGTGATTATGTATGTGGCAAGAGCAGATATTGGCTTATTATTCGGCACATCAAATGAAGTGAATGCAGAAATCCAAAAAACCATACCCATATTTTTAATTTCTGTACCATTTGTTTCTATTAACCGTATTACAACTGCAAGTTTTTATGCAACAGAAAAAAGTATATTTTCTTATATTTTGTCTTTTGTAGAGCCGATATTTATGCTAATTCTAATGCTTATTTTACCGACTTTATTCGGCGGTCAGATAATGATTTGGTGGAGTACAGTGTTCGCACGAATTTTATCTGCCATTTTGGCATTGATATTAAAACAACATGCCGATGAAAAAGAAATTTTAGTATCAGCAAATAATGAATATTGATAAAAAGTGAGAGGCTATGTAAAATATACAAAACCAATGGTTGTTATGCCTTGTCTGCGGCAATAAAACCTGTACTATGATACGGGAAGATACGGAATTAAAAAACTTTCCTTTCTACTGTCCGAAATGTAAGCGGGAAACAATCATCAATATTCAGGATATGGAAATCACACTTGCAGACAGTAAATAATTATGTAACCCGCCGCTATAGATAACACCATACACGTTGAAGCAGCAATTCTGATGACGTATTGTGGTTTGGACAAGGAATAATAGGAGTCAACCACAACATGTAGTGGTTTGAGTACGAAAATTGGGTCAAAAACAGGCTAAAAAATACCGTTTTTTGACCCTTTTAAATAGGGCATTTGACAGATGACATTTGATGTTTCGGGATTAAAAATCCATAGGGTGAGGTAGATTAGCACAGAACTTTATTGAATAGAGAAATTAAAAGTTATATAATCAGTTGCATAAGGAGGAGTTAAATATGTGTACATGTATTGCAGTAGTAGATATTACTTTATCTCATTTATAATGAAAAAAATTAAAGGAGGTAAAGGTATGGGTATGTTTTCTATATTTGTTATTGAGAGATTTCATTATCAACCAAACCAAAAATAATTGGTTATAATGAGCTCTTAAGATTAGTTCATTATAACCGGCAAGGAGAAGGTTATAATGAAACAGAAAAACCCGAAAAATACGCAAAATTTCATTACATCTAAAAAGCATGTAAAGGAAATATTAAAATATACGAATATCAATAAACAAGATAAAATAATAGAAATTGGGTCAGGAAAAGGACATTTTACCAAGGAACTTGTGGAAATGAGTCAACGGGTGAATGCTATAGAGATTGATGAAGGTTTATGTCATTCCACGAAAAAAGCAGTTGAACCTTTTCAGAATATAAAAGTTATTCATGAGGATATTTTGAAGTTTAGCTTTCCTAAAAATACAGACTATAAAATATTTGGTAATATTCCCTACAATATTAGTACTGATATTGTAAAAAAGATTGCTTTTGATAGTCAAGCGAAATATAGCTACCTTATTGTAGAGAGGGGATTTGCTAAAAGGTTGCAAAATACCCAACGAGCTTTAGGTTTGCTGTTAATGGTGGAAATGGATATAAAAATTCTTAAAAAAGTGCCACGAGCATATTTTCACCCTAAGCCTAATGTAGATTCTGTATTGATTGTACTTGAAAGGCATAAACCATTTATTTTAAAGAAGGACTACAAAAAGTATAGATTTTTCGTTTATAAATGGGTAAACAGGGAATATCATGTTCTTTTTACTAAAAATCAATTAAGACAGGTGCTGAAGCATGCGAATGTTACTGATCTTGATAAATTATCCAATGAACAATTTTTGTCTGTTTTCAATAGTTACAAATTATTTCAATAAATTAAAAATAATTAAGCGTTCTCTAACTTTAAGAGAACGCTTAATCTTATTACATTGAAAAATGCATTCTATTATTTTCAATTATTATGATATAACATAACTATCATTTTACTTATTTGCATATTTGCACGAAAATATAGTTATCGACGACTATTCTGATAATAGCAACTAATATAGTCAATGATAACTCAAAATTTATTGATATAGTAGGTATATGTGCAACTAATTAGGGAAGATTTTATCTTGCCATTTCTGAAACAGCTAAAACAAGTATTGCGTAAAGAATGCGCCAGTCTTCCCATGGACTTAAAATGCTTGCTTGGGGCACACATAAAACCCCTTGAACAATCTATTGACAGAGTTGAAGGACTGTCGGAGATTCTAAGACGAAGTAATCCTAAAATGGCCCTATGCCATACAGATATTCATAATTGGAACTTGATGCAACGGGATGAGCAGTTAGTTCTAATTGACTGGGAAGGCTTGAAATTGGCTCCAGTAAAAGCTGATCTCATGTTTTTTGTTGATAAGCCATATTATGATGTATTTATGAACATATACCTGAAATTACACAAAGATTTTTTAATCAATACGGATGCTTTGTTATTCTATCATATTAGACGTAAACTAGAAGATATATGGGAGTTTATTGAACAACTTTTATATGACAATCAAGAGGATAAGGAAAGAAATGAAACTATAAAAGTTCTTGATGGTGAACTGAATAACTTAGTGTTTTGAAAAAAGAATAACGTATTATTAAGCTAAATAATATTGGAGAAGAAAATGAATAAACAAGAATTATATCAAATTGCTTTCAGTATAATTAATCATAAAAAGTTACGGAACTTTGGAAC
Source organism: Anaerococcus marasmi (assembly GCF_900290195.1). GTDB lineage: Bacteria > Bacillota > Clostridia > Tissierellales > Peptoniphilaceae > Anaerococcus > Anaerococcus marasmi. The sequence continues at coordinate 149,467 of NZ_OLMF01000004.1, forward strand.
TTCAGGGCATGTTGTAATATGGGCAGACAAAAAAATAGAAGCGACAAAACAAGTTGTATTAAAACACTAAGCTGAAAAACGATTAGAAAAAATCTAGTCGTTTTTTTATTTTAAGGAAGGAAATATTATGACAAGTAAAAGATTAAGTATTGAAGAACAGATCGAAAAGAAAGAAGAAAGCATCAAGCAATTACAAAATCAGAAAAGACAGTTGAAGAAAAAACTTAATGAACAAGAAAGAAAAGCAAGAAACAAAAGACTTATAGAAAAAGGAGCGGTGTTTGAAAGTATTTTTGAAGAAAGTACTGATTTAACAAAAGATGAATTTTATAAGTTAATAAAAATGTTAAATGATGAAGAAATAAGATTAAACATAATGGAAATTTTAGAAGAAAGAATAGATGATAATGTAGAAAAATCATCTAAAGATGAAATAACATAATTGTCCCTTGGTTACAAGGGCGCAATTATACACCCTAAAGGGTGCTTGCGTGCCTTTAGAGCCAAACCCTTGCAGGGAGCAACAACCATTCGCTTTTTAAAAGTCAAGGGTAAATAAACTCGCTAAGGCTCGCCCTTGACTTTTAAAATTTGAAATGAACAAAACAATTAAGCCGACTAACTGCCTGTACCCGTAAGGGTAAAACAACAAAAATTAATTCAGTAGTCGGCTTTTTCTATTCTATCATTTCAAAACACTCATTCACAAAGAGGCTATAAAAAATCTATTAAACCTCCACCTACTTGTACCCGATAGGGTGAAACAACAAGAAAGAAAGGAAGTGATAAAAATGGCAGACAGTTTTCATTTTTCAGTAAACATAATATCAAGAGGAAAAGGAAAAAGTGCAGTAGCAAGTGCAGCATATATAAGTGGAGAAAAAATAAAAAATGAATGGGACGGAGTAACCCATGACTATACAAGAAAAGAAAAAGTATTAGTAAAAAATATAATATTGCCTGATCATATACCAAAAGAATTTAATGATAGGTCTACCTTATGGAACAAAGTAGAAATGGCAGAAAAAAATTCTAATGCACAACTAGCAAGACAATTCATAATAGGACTACCAAAAGAATTAACTTTAAGTGAAAATAAAAACCTAGTTGAAAGATTTATAAAAGAAAATCTAACATCACAAGGAATGATAGTAGATTATGCAATTCATGATGAGAGTCAAGACAAAAATGGAAATATCCATTGTCATATAATGACCATAATGCGACCCATAAACGAAAAAGGAGAGTTCTTAGCAAAGTCAAAAAAAGAATATATCCTAGATGAAAAAGGAAAAAAAGTATTAAACAAAAATGGAAAACCAAAGACAAGAAAAGTAGAACTAACAAGCTGGAATGATAAAGGCAATGTAGAAAAATGGAGAGAAAATTTTTCTAGCCTTTGCAATGAATATCTAGGAAAAAATAATATAGAAAAAAGAGTAGACCATAGGAGTTTTAAAAGACAAAATTCAGATTATCTACCGACAATCCACTTAGGATCAGCAGCAAGTGCAATGGAAAGAAAAGGAATAGAAACTGACAAGGGAAACTATAATAGAGAAATAAGAAAATATAATAACCTTGTAAAAACAATAAAAGAAGAGATAAAAACATTAAAGGGTTGGATAGGAAATCTATTAGATAACCTATCTACTGCTTATGAAAAATTTAAGGATATAGAAAGAGATAAGGTAATAGACAATCCTAAACTTTTTAATCTAACAAATTATCTATTAACTTATTCAGAAATTCAAAAAGAAAAAAGTAAATACCTAAAAGGATATGCAAAAACAAATAAAGAAAAATATGACTTCAAAAAGCTAACGAGTGCATATAGTTATTTAAGAAAAAATAACATAGAAACCATAGGTCAGTTACAAACAAAAATAGAAAGTTTAAAGTCTAATAGCTATAGGCTAAATAAAAAAGCAAAGACAATCCATAAAGAAATGGAAGATGTAGAAAAGAAAATTTTATACTATGAAATCTACAAAGCTAAAAAAGAAGTTTATGAAGAATATCAAAAGAAAAATATATTCACAAAAGACACATTCTATAACAAACATAAGAAAGATATAGACCAATATAAGGTAGTAAGTGGGAAATTAAAAAAACTCCTATCAGATAAGGAAAAACTAAGTCCTAAAAAATGGAATGAAGAAAAAAATCTTTTAATGGCAAATCTTGAAGAAATAAATAAAGAAAAAGACAAGATAAAAGATGAATACCAGGAAATTAATCATATAAAATATTCAGTAGATTTTGTAAACAAAGAACTCGGAATAGATTTATCTATAGAAATAGATAAGTTAATAAAACAAGGTGAAAAACCAAGTGTAATAGCACAGATTAAAAAATTCCAAGACCAAGTTAATAAAGATAATGAATACAGAGAAATGATGAAAAACAAGAAAATAGATCAAGAAAGATAAGACCTGGTAAAAATAACTTATCCAAGCTATAATATGACCAAGAAAATAAAAACCGTTCTAGGAGGTAATAGAGATGAATAAAAGGCAAGAGCTAATAGATGAACTCATAAAAGCAAATGAAGATGGAACATACAAAACATATAAAAGCACAGAAGAAATAAAATCAATGAACAATGAAGAAATACAGATATTATATTCCAACATGAAAAACTATCTATCAGACAAAAGAACACACATAAACTACTAAAGGTGGAAAGGCATTGTAAGCTATTTTAAAGTATAAAAGGTACAAATACCTAAGAAATATATAAAAACATCAAAATAAAGCATTCCACCACCAAAAACAATAAAATAAAAACAATCAAAGGGAAGTATAGAAAAATTAAAGCCTATACTTCCTTTTTTTTAATTCAAGCAAAGGAGATAAAACATGATAAACGAAGAAATAAGCAAAGAAGCAGGTCAAGCAGCACAAACCATAATATCATACACAATAAAGGCAGCAAAAGAATCAATCAATCTTGAAAAAGAAATAAGAAAAAAGATGAATGATACTTTAGAAAAAGCAAACGGAAACTTAAAAAGTCTTATGGGCGATGAAATGAAAATAAAAGACCTCTACAAAAAAGGACAACTAGAAAATATAAGCATAGATCAAAGTGACCTCAAAGACTTAAAAAAAGAACTAAACAAACTTGGAGTAAGTTTTTCAGTAATGAAAAACAAAGAAAACCAAAACTATGAAATATTCTTCCAAGCCAAAGATATAAAAGTAATGGAATATGCCTTTAAGCAAGTCATAGCCAAGGAAAATAAAAAAGAAAAAGAAAGTATCCTAAAACAAATAAAGAAATACAAAGACCTATCCAATAACAAGGATAAGACAAAAGAGAAAGTCAAAAGGAAAGTAAAAGAAAAAGTAAAACCAAACAAAAAAGATATGACCAGAGAAATCTAAGGGAGTAACAAAAAGTTACACCCTTAGATAACCATAATAACAAGACTTCCAAAAAGCAGAAGTCCAGAATTCCGAAAATCGGAAATCAAGAATTTCGATTATCGAAAATCTGGAACATATCAATGTAGAAAGGATATAAAATTGAATAAACACAATATTTATGATATAATTAGAACAATTAAGAGGTCAAAGAGGTGCTTGTATGAATAACAAAAATAACATAGATAGAGTTCATGATGATGTTTTTAATAGTATAAAAACATTAATGGATAAGGCAAGAAATGAAGTCGCAAGAGAAGTCAATAATATTTTAGTTCAAACTTACTGGGAGATTGGACGTATTATCGTAGAAGATGAGCAAGGTCATTCAGAAAGAGCAGAGTATGGCAAAGAGCTTATAAATGACTTATCAAGACAGCTTACAAGAGAGTATGGCAGAGGATTTTCAAGGTCTAATTTACAGAATATGAGAAACCTATATTTATCATATCCAATTTGCCAGACACTGTCTGGCAAATTGACCTGGTCCCATTATTGCGAACTCTTATCTATCAGCGATGAGAAAAAGCGAAGCTTCTATGAAAAAGAGAGTATAAATGCAAACTGGTCAGTAAGAGAGCTTAAAAGACAAATTAAAACCTCACTTTTTGAAAGATTGCTCTTATCATCAGGAGAAGAGAACAAAGAAAAAGTCCTAGACCTAGCCTTAAAGGGCAATGAAATAAATAAAGCATCTGACCTTGTAAAAGACCCTTATGTGTTTGAATTTCTAGGCTTGCCAGAAGAAAAACCAATGATGGAAAGTGATTTAGAAAAAGCACTCATAGATCATATCGAAAAATTCTTGCTTGAACTTGGCAAGGGATTTATGTATGTAGGTAGTCAGCAAAGGGTAACGCTCGGCAACACCCACTATTATGTGGATATGGTATTTTATAATAAAATATTAAGGTCTTATGTCTTAATCGAACTAAAAACAAGTAAGCTTATGCCGGAAGCAGTTGGGCAAATAAATATGTATCTCAATTATTATAAGGCAGAAGTCAATGACGAGATGGACAATGAACCAATAGGTATAATCTTATGTACAGACAAAGACGGAGTACAAGCAGAATACGCCTTAGGAAATTTATCAAATAAAATATTCGCATCAAAATATACTTTGTATATACCAGATAGGGAAGAGCTTGAAGAACAAGTAGAAAAAGTTATTAAAAAATATAAGGAAAAATAAAATATAAATTATAAGGAGAAGTAGAGAAAAAATCTACTTCTTTTTTTATTGCAAGGAGGATTAGAATGGCAGCAAACAAAAGATATTATTGGATAAAACTAAAGGAAGAATTTTTCACAGACAAGAGGATAAAAAGACTAAGGAGAATATCGGGAGGAGATACCTACACGATAATCTACCTCAAACTTTTATTACTAAGCCTAAAAGATGAGGGCAAACTCTATTATGACGGAGTAGAAAGTGATTTTATAAAAGAGTTAGCACTAACCATAGATGAAACAGACGATGATGTAATGGTCACAGTTAATTATTTAATCAATCAAGGCTTATTAGAAGTTGTAACAGAAAATGATGAATATTACCTAACTGAAATACCAAACTTAATCGGATCAGAAACAGCCTGGGCAGAGAAAAAAAGAAGATACAGACAAAATAAACAGAGGACATTGTCCTTAATGAGTCCAACCCATGTCCGACAAGAGATAGAGATAGAGAAAGATATAGAGATAGATAAAGATAGAGAGGGAGAGATAGATAAAAAGTCCACCCCCATCTTTTATGGAGAATTTAAAAATGTAAGATTAAGCAAAGAAGAATATAAAAATCTTAAAGAAAAATTAAACTCACACACAGAAATAATGATAAATAAACTATCCAGATACATGGAAAGCAGTGGTAAGACCTATCAAAACCACTATGTGACAATCTTAAAATGGTATGAAGAAGACAAAGAAAAACTAACACAGAAAAGTTTAAATAAAAAAATGAACTATGACGTAGGAGAATCTTTATAGATAAAAAGAGGTGGAAAGGCATTATTAAAGACTTTAAGTATGAAAAGGTATAAAAGTATGCCAGAGATAATAAAAAGATAAATATGACACTTAAAAGGCGATTAGAAAATTAAAAATCTAATCGCCTTTTTTTTATTGCATGAAAGGATAAGCTATGACAAAAAGACAAACAAAATATATTGTAAAAAGAAATTATGATAATAGAAGAACAGACACAGACGCTTTTCTAAGATTAATAAAAAAATCAAGCAAATTAAATAAGACTAATGAAATTGAGTACAACAAATATAATATTGATAGTAATAAAAAAGAGTGCTATAATAAAAATAGTTTTAGAGAAAGTTGTGTTATTTCCGAAAACTCAAATAAGGAGGAATAGGAAATGATACAAACAAATTCAAATCACTTTTCATTCAAAGCTGCAATTTATTGCAGACTATCTAAAGATGATGAGCAGAAAGGAGAGAGTGCCAGCATACAAAACCAAAAGGAACTTTTAGAAAACTATGTAAAATCAAGAGGTTGGAGTATTTACGATGTATATATAGATGATGGATATACTGGATTAAATACAAATAGACCATCATTTCAAAGACTAATTAGAGATATTGAAAATAAAAAAGTGGATATAGTCATCACTAAGGACTTATCAAGGCTTGGAAGAAACTATTTACAGACTGGATACTATACAGAAAATTTCTTCCCAAAGAACAATGTCAGATATATAGCTTTAAATGATGGAGTAGATACCTTTCAAGAAAACAATGAAATAGTTCCTTTTAAAAATGTTTTAAACGAGTTTTATTCAAGAGATGTTTCCAAAAAGATGAAATCTGCCTATATGACAAGAGCAAGGCAAGGGAAATTTATTGGTTGTCTTGCTCCAATAGGATATAGGAAAGACAATGATGATCCACATAAATTAGTAATCGATGATGAAACTTCATGGATTGTTGAAAAAATTTTTGATCTTGCTTTTAGTGGTTATGGAGTACAAGCAATTAGGAGAAGACTTTTTGAAGAAAAAATACCTACACCTACCTGGTGGAATAGAAAAAAAGGACTTAGAAATAAAAAAACTAAGTTAGAAATGACCGTAGATGGTGGAGAGTATTGGTGGGATTGCACAACCCTAAAAGAAATTATTGAAAACCCAGTTTATATTGGTCATATTGCTAGTCAAAAAGTTAATTATAAATTCAAAGTAGGTTGGTTATCCGATAAACCTAAAGAGGAATGGATAATAGTAGAAAATACACACGAACCAATTATTTCTGAAGATATTTATAATATAGCAAATGAAAAATTAAAGAGCAGGAGAAGACCATTTAAAAATGGAGAAGAAAGTATATTTGCAGGTATTGTGAAATGTCCCGATTGTGGAAAATCTTTAAATCTTGGAAGAAACAAATCGAAAAAAAGAGAAAAGTTACTCACTTGTAACACTTATAGAAGATATGGAAAGTCATTATGTAGTCAACATAGAATTTATTACGATACTCTTTATGAGATAGTGCTTAAAGATATTAGAAAAAATGCAGAAATAGCATTAAAAGACGAAAAAGAAATTATAAAAGCACTTGAAAAATCACGAGAAATTGATAATGAAGAAGAACAAAAATTTATCATGGATAAGATTTACGAAGATCAGATAAGAGTAGAAGACTTAACTAAAAAGATTGAAAGACTATATGATGACTGGCTAGATAACAAGATAAGTGAAAGCAACTTCCAAAAAATTCTTGAAAAATCACAGAAAGAACAAGATTATCTAAACCAAAGAATAGAAGATAATCAAAAATTGATTGTTAAAGAAGATCTTGAAGATATTAATGTCAAAAAATGGATTGAACTCATAAAAAAACATAAGGATATAAAGAGGCTGGACAAAGAAACCTTAAATGAACTCATCTCAAAAATCTATGTTCACGAAAAAGAAGTAGTGAATGGAGAAATCACCCAAACAATTGATATTTACTACAATTTCATAGGAAATACAGACACACTACAAGTATTTTACAATCTCTAATTAGGCATAAAGCAGCTTATGGCTGGTGGAGGAATTGTACTAATCGGTATCAAATTAATTCCACTACTTGCAAATGTTTTAAATTAGGAGAAAGTCTATGTTTGGTATCTTTGACAAGCTAACTGAATTTTTTAAGGATATGCTACTCGGAGGTATCAAAGCAAATCTTGAGTCCATGTTCTTAGATATAAATGACAAGGTAGGAGTTATTGCAACTGATGTTGGGAAAACACCAATGGGTTGGAATGGAGAAGTATATAACTTCATAAAAAACATTAATGATAATGTGATTGTTCCAATAGCAGGTCTTATCATAACAGCAGTTTTATGTATTGAGCTCATAAATATGGTTATGCAGAAGAATAATATGCATGATACAGATACTTTTGAGTTTTTCAAATACATTATAAAGATGTTTATAGCAGTCTACCTTGCAAGCCATGCCTTTGAATTTTCAATGGCAGTCTTTGATGTGGCACAAAATCTTGTAAACAAAGCGGCAGGGGTAATCACTACTTCTGCCACTGTTTCAGGAGATCAGATAGTTGCAATGGTTGATACATTAAAAGAAAAAGATGTTGGTGCATTAATAATGATATTAGTTGAAACAAGCCTTGTAAGGATTGCAATTCAATGTATATCTTTAACTATTACCCTAATAGTATATGGGCGTATGTTTGAAATATATGTCTACTCATCAGTATCATCCATACCGTTTGCGACTATGGGAAATAAAGAGTGGGGTCAGATTGGAACAAATTATATCAAGGGACTTTTTGCCTTGGGACTACAAGGTTTGTTTTTGATGGTATGTTTAGGTATCTACACCGTTTTAATAAGAACGGTACAGATTACAGATATTCACGCAAGCTTGTTTAGTATATTAGGATATGCTCTACTACTTGGACTTATGATGTTTAAGAGTGGAACAGTTGCAAAAAGTATTATGAATACGCACTAGGAGGAATAAATGTTAAAAAAGAAAAATTGTGCTTTATTGGGACTTGGAATTTTATTGGGAGGAACGTATGAAATCTTAAAAGAGAAAAAAAGAAATGAAGAGATTAGAAACTTAAAGAGAAGAATAAATAGACTTGGAAGATGTCACAATGAATTTGTTATTTATCAAGGAGAATACAATGACAGAAATGAAGAAAAACAAGAAGAATTAGAAGAAAGAATTAGCTACCTAGAAGAGGAAACAACATCTAATTATGACCATATACTTGAACTTTCCAAAGAAGAGGTAGAGGGAGATTAAAATGGCGTATGTACCAATACCAAAAGATTTGGACAAGATTAAAACAAAGGTTGCCTTTAACTTAACTAAAAGACAACTTATAGGTTTTTCTGTGGCAGGACTAATTGGCATACCAACTTATTTATTTATGAAAAAATATCTAGCTAATGATGTTTCAATCATTGTAATGCTAATAGTAACCCTGCCAATCTTTTTTATAACCTTATATGAAAAAGACACCTTAACTTTTGAAAAGTATTTTAGATTTTTCTATCTTCATAAGTTTTATCAACCAACTAAGAGAATAAGAAAGGAGGCATACCTTGAAGCAAAGAAAAAAGCAAATCAGCGACTTAAATCTAAGAGAAAAACAATTAAAAAAATACCGAAAGGAAGTAAGAAAGCTAAAAACAAAGAAAGATCCAACAAATAGTCTTCTAAGTGTACTTTTAAAGAAAGAGAAGAAGAGATTTACTGTTGAGGATACAATTCCATATATAAGAATGTTACCAGAGGGCATTTGTCAGTTAGATGAAAAAAATTATTCAAAGACAATTTCATTTCAAGATATAAATTACCAGTTGGCATTGGAAGAAGATAGAGATTTAATCTTTAACCAATTTGCCAACTTTTTAAATTCTTTTGATCCAAGTGTCCACATTGAACTTTCATATGTAAATCAATTAGGAAGAAATAAAGACCTGCAAGATGCAATTAAAATTGCTGATAAGGGAGACTTTTATGACGATGTAAGAAAAGAGTTTAGGGAGATGTTAAAGCTTCAACTTGCAAAGGGGAATAACGGACTTAAAAAGATGAAGTATATAACCTTTACCACAGAAGCCGATAACCTAGAGCAAGCAAGAGCAAAGTTAAATAGACTTGAAGTAGATATTTTATCTAATTTTAAATCTATGGGAGTAAGAGCAGAAAGCCTTGATGGCGAAGAAAGACTAAGACTTGTTCACGATATGTTAAATCCAGACAAGAACTTTGGTTTTTCATATAAAGACTTGAAGAAGAAAGAGTCTACAAAATCACATATAACTCCCAATATCTTTAATTTTGCACCAGCAAATAATTTTAAATTTGGCAAATTCATTGGAGCAGTAAGCCATTTTCAAATACTTGCGAGTGAGTTATCAGACAGAATGTTATCTGAGTTTTTAGATATAGATGACAATATTTATGTAGCTTTTCATATAGATGTAGTTGAACAAGCAGAAGCTATTAAACTCATTAAGAGAAAAAACACAGACCTAGACAGAATGAAAATTGAAGAACAAAAGAAAGCAGTGCGTGCTGGATATGATATGGATATTATTCCTTCAGATATAAATACTTTTGGGGCTGATGTTAAGTCTATGTTGTCTGACTTACAAAACAGAGATGAAAGGCTCTTTGTAGTTACCATAGTAATGATGAATTTTGCTAGGACTAATCAAAAATTAGAAAACACTATTGCTCAAATTTCATCAATTGCTAATAGACATAATTGTCAGGTAAAAAGATTATCTCACCAACAAGAACAAGGACTTGTTTCTGTCTTGCCTTTGGGAGTCAATCAAGTCGAAATAAAAAGATTTTTAACTTCATCATCAACGGCAGTCTTTATGCCTTTTACAACAGAAGAGCTATTTATTGATTCGGCAAATTCCTTGTATTATGGCTTAAATGCCCTTAGCCAAAACTTGATTATGGCAGATAGGAAGAAACTAAAAAATCCTAACGGACTAATATTAGGAACACCAGGTTCTGGTAAATCTTTCTCGGCAAAGAGAGAGATGGCAAATGCAATTCTTGTAACAGACGATGATGTAATTATTTGCGATCCTGAAGGCGAATATTCAAACCTTGTAAAACAATTTAATGGAGAAGTTATTAAAGTTTCAGCAAAGTCAAAGGACTATCTAAATCCACTAGATATTAATATGAACTATGGAGATGGGGACGCACCTTTAAAAGATAAGGCAAACTTCATAATGTCTATGCTTGAACTTGTAGTAGGAGGATCTGGTCTTACTGCTGCAGAAAAATCTGTTATAGATAGGTGTTTACCAAAGATATACCAAAAATATTTTGAAGACCCAAAACCAGAAAATATGCCAATATTAGGAGATTTATACGATATGCTCCTATCTCAAGAAGAGGGAGTTGGTAGAAAGCTAGCAACAGAAATGGAAATTTATGTTAAGGGAAGTCTTAATGTATTTAATAATAGGTCAAATGTTGATCTAAATAGGCAACTGCTCTGTTTTGATATAAAAGAGCTAGGAACACAACTTAAAAAAATAGGTATGCTTGTAATTCAAGACCAGGTTTGGAACAAGGTTTCCTTAAATAGAGGGAGCAAGTCTACAAGATACTATATAGACGAGTTTCACCTTCTATTAAAAGACCCACAAACTGCTTCATATTCAGTAGAAATCTGGAAAAGATTTAGAAAATGGGGCGGTATTCCAACAGGCATAACTCAAAACGTAAAAGACCTTTTAACAAGTCAGGAAATTGAAAATATCTTTGATAATACAGACTTTGTTCTAATGTTAAATCAAGCATCTGGAGATAGAGATATACTTGCTAAGAAATTAAAAATATCACCTTATCAGCTAAACTATATAACTAATTCAAATGCAGGTGAGGGACTACTATTCTTTGGAAATACTATTGTTCCATTTATAGATAAATTCCCTAAAGACACCATGTTATATAAGCTGATGACAACAAAACCAGAAGAAGCTAAGTAGGTGTGATATGGATAAAAAACTAAAAAAAGATTTTCAAAAGAAAATTATACGAAATAGGGACGCTCCTGAAAAAAATATTGATAGTAAACTTGTTCATTCAGATGATTATACCAATAAGATAATTAAAACTAAGGATAGGTTCGGGAATAAAATTTCAGAAAAAGAATCTAAACTTATCCATGAGAATGTATTATCTAAGGATCAAAAACAAGATAAACTAAAAGACTTTCAGAAGGCTAAAAACAAGGAAAGAATCAGAAAAGAAGTTTTAGATAATAAGGATAAGGCTGAAGAAATAAAACAAGCTAATCTTGAAATAAAGACAGATGAAAGCTTTAAACTTGATGAAGACTTAGATGTAGACTTTAAAAAAGTAAACTTTGATAGTGAAAACAGTAGAAATATTAATTCTAATAAACTAACAACAGATGATATTTCAGCTAAGGCTCAACCAATAAGCAATAAGAAGGCATCAAGTAAAAGACAAGTTATCAAAAATTACGAGGATAAACTTATCCATAGTAAGGATAAATTCCAAGACAAAATCAACGAGAAAGAGTCTAAGCGAATCCACACAAGTGAAGATAAACCTATCGAAGCAAAGAAAAGCAAGAGAGTATATAGAAAAGATAAGCTTGTTTTAGATGAAGAAAACAAGAACGAGAGTAATACTAATATCGATAAAAAGCAAAAGCAAAAGCTTTATCAAGAAAAAAAGTTTAGAGATAAGGGAAAAATTTCTAATGAAATAGATAAAGAAAATAAGCTAAGCGAAGTTGATACAGATAAAACTTTTGACAATTCGAAGGTTAAAGACAACAATCCTGAATTTATAAAAGATGAAAAGGAAACAAGCCTTAAAGCTTCAGAACAAAAGCAAGTTAATAAAAAGAAAACTTACTACAAGAGAAAAAATTATGAAAGTGATAAATTCACTCGAAAGAAAATCGATGAATTAAAAAATGAATCTAAGAAAGTTACAACTAAAGATTCTAAGAAATCACAAGATGTTAAAGATTTTATCTCGGATAAAAAGATTGGAGAGCTTGAAAAGTCTAAAAGCAAGCTAAAGGATAATATCTTAAAGAATAAAACTAAAGGAAGTCTATCTTCTGGAGTTTTATTATCTGGAGCTAAGTCTTCAGAATTAGTGAGAGATTATTTAAGTTCAGGATCTGATAATACTGGCGTAGAATCTGGAGAAAAGGCCGCTAATGTAAGCTCTAAACTCCAGCATGGAATAAGGAAATATAAGCTAGACAAAAAGAAAAAGTCCTTAAAAAAGCTATCTAAACTTGATAAGAAAATAAGAAAGAGAAAAAGCAAGCTGGAGTTTAAAAGTGGCTTGGAAGATTTAAAAAAGTCAGAATCCTATATAAAGAAAAATAGATTTAAGAAGTTTTACCAAAGAAAACAAATGAAAAGCATGATAGCTAAAAAGCACGAAACAAGACTTGTAGATAGAGTTAAAAAGGCTATTTTAAGTTTAGGTAAGGCTTCTAAAGAACTAATCGTAAGAAAAAGTAAGATGATTCTATTTCTAGTAATAGGACTAGGTCTTATGCTATCAATCATGATTGGTGGTGGAAGTGTTGGTATGAGTGGATTAAGTAACTCTGTTAACTCAGTAATGACAACAACATACCTATCACAAGATACAGTTCTAAGTGAAGTTAATCAAGAATTTTCATCAATGGAATATGACCTACAATCACAAATGGAAAGTGTAAAGACAAGTCATCCTGGATATGACGAATATATCATAAACAAAGAAGAAGAAATTGGTCATAATACCCATGAACTTTTATCCTATATAACTTCAAGATGTGGAGAAGTGAAATCAGCATCTGAAGTAAAAGGAATTTTAAAAGAACTTTTCGATAAGATGTATAAGCTTGATTTTAAGGAAGAAATTGAAATTAGAACAAGAACAGTAGCAAAAACTAGATATGATAGTCGTGGCAATCCTTATACTAGCTATGAAAAAGAAGAGTACGAATATAAAAAGTTAATTGTAACTTTAAAGAAAAAAGAAATGGATGAAGTTGTTAGGGAAATATTTAAAGATTATCCAGACAATGTAGTTCATTATGAAGCTCTTCTTGAAGCTAAGGGAAATATGGGAGATGTTTTTGGATCAGGTAATGGGGACTTAGGAGAAATAGTAGACAATCCAAACTTTGGAAATCCTGGTCTTGCTTTTGATTCAGCTACTGCCAAAGCCTTATTTAATGAAGCAGAAAAACATATAGGCAAAAGATATGTGTTTGGAGCAAGTGGACCATCTAACTTTGACTGTTCAGGTTTTGTATGTTGGTCATTTACAAAGTCTGGTGTAAAGAGAATGCCAAGAACAACTGCATGGAGAATATACAAAGACTATTGTAATCCAGTTAGTCCAAGTGAAGCCCAACCTGGAGATATTATATTTTTCCATTCAACATATAACAGTGGAACTCCAATATCTCACGTAGGAATATACGCAGGTAACGGAATGATGATTCATGCAGGAGATCCAATTCAATACACATCAATAAATTCAAAATATTGGAAATCACACTTTTATGGTTTTGGAAGACCAAGATAGAAGGGAGATATTATGTGAACAGGAAACTTATAAGTATTAGGAACAAAAAGAAAAAAATAGAAGAGAAATTGAAAGATTTAAATGCAAAATACAAGGAAATTTGCGATGAAGAAATACAAGTTGAAAATGAAGAAATAATTGTAACTCTTAGGAGGAACAATATTAGTTTGGAAGAATTAATGGAGAAAATTAATGATAGAAAAAGAGAAGAAAAATTAAAAGAAAAGGAGAACATTCATAATGAAGAAATTTAATACGAACAGACTAAGAGCCTTTTTTATGGCTCTTTTATTAGTTTTAACATCAACTTCAACTACTAATGTACTAGCTAAAGCTGATGATACAGATGGTAGTAAAAAAGTGATAGAAAGTTCAATAAGTAAAATTAGTGATTTAGAAAATCAGATCAAAGACTTAAATGATAAGAAACAAGAAGACCAATCAAAGATAGATGAATTAAAGGAAAAGTTAGAATCTTGCAAAGATAATGGAGAGAAACTGAAACAAGAAAAGGCTAAGCTTGAAGAAGAAATTAGAGATAAAGATAATAAGATTGCTCAATTGAATAAAGAAATTGAGGATCTTAAAAACTCCAATAATGATGAACTAATAGCAGAAATTACTCAGCTTAAAGATGAATTAAAAAGATTACGAGATGAAAATGCAAAATTAAAAGAAGATTATTCATCTACAAAATGGGAGTTAGAAGCTGAGAAAGAAAAGACCGACAAAAACGAAAATAAAATCAAAGAAATGCAAGAAAAGCTCGAGTCTTTAGAAGAGGAACTTGCAAAGAGGACTAAAGAAATTGAGGATAAAGATAATAAAATTAAGGACTTAGAAAAAGCTCTTGATGAAAAAGATAATAAGATAAAAGAATTAGAGAATAAAAAGAAAGAAACAGAAAAGACTAAGTCAGAATGCTTTAAGAAAATTGAAGAGATTCAAAAGGCTATTGATAGCTTAAAAGAATCTTCTGAAAATACGAAAAAAGAATTAGAAGAGAAGATTAAAGGGTTAGAAGAAAAACAAAAAGCTTCTGAAGAAGAAATTAAAAAGCTAAAAGAAGAATTAGATAAGAAAATTGAAGAAGCAAAGAAGTTAATCGAGGAAGCAAATAAAAAAGCTAAAGAAGAACTTGAAAAGCAGGCTAAAGATGAAAAAGAAAAAAATATAAACCAAGACTTCTCTAAGAAATTAGATGAACTTCTAAAACTCCAAAAAGAAAATAAAGAGAAGAAAGAAGATAATAAATCTCAAGATAAAAAATGGGACGAACATTTGAAAGCTGATGATAAGAACATCCTAAACCAATTTGATCTTAACAAGATGAAAAAGCAAGAGGAACAACAAGGTAAAAAACAAGTTAAAGATGAAAAAGAATTTGCAGTTTTCCAAGTAGACAAAAACTTCTATAACATTATCAACAAAGATGGTAAGACAACAGTCTACATGGATGTAAAAACTTATGTGGATCAAGGAAGAACTATGATTCCAGTAAGATATATTGCCTATACTCTTGGTTTTAATGTTGAGTATGACAACTCTACTCGTGAAGCCATTTTCTCCAATAAAGAGAATAATATCTTAGCTAAAAAGACATTAAGACTAAATATTGATACTGGTGTTATGAAAGATTCAGATGGAAAGGTCTACAATTCAGATGTTAAGCCAGTTATTATAAATGGAAAAATTCATGCTTCAATTTCAAACATTGCCAAAGCTTTCGGAGCAAGTCATGGAGATATTAAAGATGACAAAAACCAAACAATAGAATGGGACAATGCTAGAAAAGCAGTCTATGTATTTAAAAATGTAAAATAAGAAAGGATAGAAAAATGAATAAGAGCATTAAACGAGGAGTAGCCATAGCGTTACTCCTTTTTACATTTACAGTACCAGCAACTACATTTGCGATGACAAATGAAGGACAGATTGAAAGTCAAAACGAATCAATCTATGAACCACAAAAAGAAGAATTTGAAAAAATGTTGAAAGATGATGTTTTTACACCATCAAAAGAAGAGATTCCTTATCAAGATGTTCCAAGAATACCAGGAAATACAAGTGAAACAAATAAGCCTTCAAATAATCCCCCTAAGAAAACATCACTTGTAAAAGGTGATAATACAAAGGCAGTAAATAATCTTGCGACTGGGGAAAATAAAGCAAGAGGGTCAGTAATTGAAAATGTAGATAGGAATGGAAAAGATATTACACCAAGTGGAGATACAGAAAAAGATAAAGAAAATCCAGTAGATGTAAGACAATTTTTAACATTTCAAACCAAAAGTGGAAAAACTATGCACCTATTAGTGGATCACTCATCAAATCAAGATAATGTAATGCTATTAACAGAAGTAGGAGAGCAAGACCTACTTAATATGATTGAATCAGAAGATAAAAACACTATAAAGGTTGAAGAGCCTAAGAAAGAAGAAGTAAAAAAAGAAGAGCCTACGGTTGTTCCAGTAAAAGAAGAAAAGAAAAGCGGGATAGGTTCATTTCTAATTGTTGCACTTGTAATTGGAGGAGTTATAGGAGCAGGATATTATTTTAAGGTAGTCAAAGCAAAAGAAGATAAAATGTTGGAAGACTTTGAAGAAGATGATGAGGATTATATTAGCGAGTCAGAAGATGAATCTGACAATGAAGAAAGTCATGAAGAATCTTTAGATGAAGATGATGAACTATTATAAGGATATGAAAATTTAATCTAAATTGATTATTTCTCCCGAATATGATACAATATTCGGGAGAAAGATGGTGCAAAATGAATTCCTATTTAGATCAAATAAAAAATAGAATTAATGATTTTGATAGCAGAAAAGTTTTTATAAACAATGATTTCTTAGATATAGCAGGAAATGAAACTGTTCGTAGAACTTTAAATCAACTAGTTAGTGAAAATAAAATAAAAAGAGTAATTAATGGATTCTATTATAATCCAATATACAGTGAATTAATCGGAGAGTACGAAGCAGTATCAATTCACGAGTTAGCACTTGCCATAGCAAGAAAATACAATTGGAATATTGCACCATATAATAGTACAGCCTTAAACTTATTAGGACTTTCAACACAAGTTCCAACTCACTATAAATATATATCTAGTGGAAGATATAAGGAATATAAAATTGGAGATACAATTTTAGAATTTAAAAAAGTAAATCCGGGAGAAATTGCTAATATGTCTTTGAAGACAGCGACTGTAATTCAAGCAATTAAGTCTTTAGGTAAAGAAAATATCAATGATCAAGTTATACAAAAGATAAGAGAAAACTTAACTGAGAAAGAAAGAACAGACTTAATGAATGAATCAAAATCAGTGCCAGCATGGATATATGAAGTAATAAGGGAAATTTGTGAGGGTCAAAATGAATAAGTTTTATGTAGAAAACAAAGAAGATCTAAGGATTTTAATAGTAAATACTGCAAGAAAGAAAAATATATCTGAGGCAGTTATTGAAAAGGACTATTGGGTTACTTTTATTTTAGACTATCTATTTAATGAAAATAAATGGAAAGAATATTTTACTTTTAAGGGTGGCACATCACTTTCAAAATGTTTTGGACTTATAGAAAGATTTTCTGAAGATATAGATCTAATCTTAGATTGGAGAGTATTAGGATATGAAGAAAAAGAACCATGGATAGAAAGATCAAATACCAAGCAAGATAAATTCAACAAAGAAGTTAATGAAAAGACAGAAGAATTTTTAAGAGATGAATTTGTAAAAATTTTAGAAGAAGATTTAAAGGATTTTGAATTTGAATTTTCAATAGATGCAATAGACCCACAATTCTATGTAAATATCCTAAAATCTTTGAATCTAATTATTTAACACAAAATATAAGGCTTGAAATAGGAAGCCTTGCAGCATGGACACCTGCAATTGATGTTGAAGTTTTGCCGATAATTAGCGAAGTCTACCCAAATATATTTAAAGAAAAAACTAATATAAGAACAGTATCAGCAGAGAGAACTTTTTGGGAAAAGGCAACTATACTTCATCATGAAGCGAATAGACCAGAATCTTCTCCTATGCCCCACAGATATGCAAGACACTTTTATGACCTATACAAAATAGCAAACTCAGATTATAAAAATAATGCCTTAGAGGATAAAGAATTACTAAAAAAAGTGACTGAATTTAAAATGAAATTCTACCCTAGAGAGTGGGCAAGGTATGAAGATGCATTAAATGGTAGACTAAGGTTAGTCCCAAGAGATTACCGACTTTCTGAAATAGAAAAAGATTATAAAGCTATGGCAGAAATGATTTATGGAGACTATCCCAACTTTGAAGAGGTTATAAAAGTTCTTCAAGAACTAGAAAAAGAAATTAATAAGTAGAATTCTCCCGAAAATAATACAATATTCGGGAGAAAAACTTTGAGCGAGAGAGAAATCTTTCGCTCTTTTTTTATTTATGGAGGTAAGAAATGAATGCAAAAGAATATTTAAAACAAGCTCTTTATTTAGACAAAAGAATTAATAGTAAGCTGGAGCAAGTTGAAAGTTTAAATGCCCTAGCTACGAAAGCTACATCAACCTTATCCGATATGCCTAAGAATCCTAACAGAGGGACATCTAAACTTGAGGACACAATCGTAAAGATTATTGATCTTCAAGAAGAAATCAATAGGGACATAGATAAGTTGGTGGACTTGAAGAAGGAAATAGCTAATTCAATTTTTGCATTAAAAGACAAAGAGGAACAAACAGTGCTTGAAAAAAGATATCTTTGTTTTAATACTTGGGAGAAGATAGCAGTTGAAATGAATTACTCAATTCAGCATATTTTTAGATTGCATAGTAAGGCTTTGAAAAATATAGTAATTAGTGTTTAGGGTTGGACAAATTGAAATATAGTTCAGATTATGCTATAATGAAAAATATAGAAGAGAGAGGATATATATATGAAAACATCATTAAAAAACCATCCTAAGAACAAGCTATACTCTGTACAAATAAAACCGATGAAACATTGTACAGAGTATAGCAAATAGATTGCATTTAAGATTTCATCGGGAAATATACAGTCAAGTCATTGATATGGCTTTATTTTGGTGTGCATTTCTCGATATATAACTGAATGTAAAAGGCTACTGGCAATGTTTTGTTTGTAGCCTTTTGTTATATTTTCAAGCAAAAGGCAGATGCTGTATTGTATTTATGCCTTTTTTTCTTGCATAAATATTGGAAGTTATATATTGAGAAATGGAGAATAATAAAATGAATGAAAATAGAATAAAAATATTGAAAGAAGAAAATATTGATAAAGCACTCTTTAAGCTTGGGATTCCTATGGTTATCAGCTTATTGGTAGCAGCGTTATACAATGTTGTAGATACCTATTTTGTTTCGGGACTTGGGAAAGAAGCTGTAGCTGCCGTTTCAGTTGCATTTCCAATTCAACTTATCTTTTTAGGAATAGGATTAACATTTTGAGCAGGATCAGGCTCTTATATTTCACGATTATTAGGAGCGAAAAATAACAAAGAAGCAAATATTGTAGCTACAGTTTCTTTATTTTCTAGCGCTATTATGGCGATAATACTAGCAATTGTGTTATTTTACTCTTTAGATAGTGTGATGAAGTTTATGGGAGCGACTCCAGTTATTATGGAACTTGCTAAAACATATACTAGTCTGTTTATAATAGGTGGAGTTTTAGGAGCTGTGAATGTTACTCTAGGGAATTTAGCAGTTTCACAGGGAGCAGCTAAAATCTCCTTGAAAGCAATGATTGTAGGATCTATATCAAATATAATTTTAGATCCAATATTCATCTTTAAATTAAATTTGGGAGTGAAAGGTGCTGCAATTGCAACACTAATAGCTAGAGTTATAACTAGCTTAATGTATCTTATTTACTTTATTGGAGATAAAAATTTAATTAAAATTAAAATACAGAACTTCAAACCTACAGTTGCAATTTATAAAGAAATACTAAAAATAGGAATATCTCTATTAATACTTCAGATTTTGCAAACCATAGCAATAAGTAAAATATCTTATGCTGCTTCTTTTCATGGAGAAGAAGCAATAGCAGCAATGGGAATAGTTCTTAGAATAGTAACTCTTGGTACAAATGTAGTGGCAGGATATATGAAAGGATTACAACCTATAGCAGGTTTTAATTACGGAGCTAAAAATTATGAAAGAGTACAAGAAGCAATGAAAGCGAGCATAAAATGGACGACTCTATTTTGTATAGTTTGGACAGCTATTATATATTTATTTGCACCAAGTATATTATCAATATTTGGGAAAGATAAGGATGTACTGAGGATAGCAATTCCAGCTTTAAGAGCAGCAGTAATTATGTTTATAACATTTGGGTTTCAATTTACCTATGCAACATTATATTTAGCAATAGGTAAAGCATTGGCTGGAGCTTTTTTAAATTCCCTAAGACAAGGCATTGTATTTATCCCAGTTATTTTACTATTACCCAAAATGATGGGATTAGATGGTGTGATATATGCTCAAGCAATATCGGATGTATTGACAACAATAATTACGGTTCCATTTGCTCTTAGCGTTTCTAAGCAATTGGAATCAAAAATAATTTTCAGTAAAAATTTTAAAATTTGAATTTAATCAATTTAAATGAGAGTAAAGTTGATAGAATAAGAGTAGAGAAATGTAGTATAGTTAAAATAGCAAAAGAATAATAAAACGAGCCTTGGAGATTAAATCTTCGAGGCTTTTAATATTTAGAGGTGTTTAAATGCCAAGTAAACCTAAGAGACCATGTTCACATCCAGGTTGTCCAGAGTTAGTTGATGGACGATTTTGTAAGGAACATGAGAAAGAATACAACAAAGCTTATGAAAAATACAAAAGAAACCCTGAGACTCATAAGCGCTATGGAAAAGCATGGAGGAGTAAAAACTCAGGAACTAGATCAAGCCTACTATTTGAAACAATTAGAATAATTAAAGAAATGAAAGATAAACCTAAATGGATAATTTGGGAAAATGTAAAGGAAGTCCTTGATAGAAATATGAGGGACTCCTTTTTTATTTATCTAAAAGAGCTAGAAAACCTTGGATATAAAAGCAAATATGAAATCTTAAATGCAATGGATTTTGGCATACCTCAAAAAAGGGAGAAGATATTTGTTGTTTCATTTCTTGGGGCAAATAACTTTTCTTTTGATAAATTGGATAGAACAGAAACAAGACCATTAAGTGAATTTTTAGAAAAGGATGTAAGTAGACTTTACACAATGACTCAACCTTATATGCTGAAATTTTTAAATAAAGGCATAGATAACAGTTTTAGGGGCGACTAAAAGTGATTAAAGATTTTTCTTATACTATTTCTACAAAACAGATGAGAGTACCAAATTCTGGAATAATAGATATTGGAAATGGTAGGTATAGGTATTAAACAGAAAGAGACTGTTTAAGATTAAATATTGATACTAGTGTTATGAAAGATTCAGATGGAAAAGTCTACAATTCAGATGTTAAGCCAGTGATTATAAATGGAAGAATCCATGCTTCAATTTCAAACATTGCAAAAACTTTTGGAGCAAGTCATGGAGATATTAAAGATGGTAAAAACCAAACAATAGAATGGGACAATACTAGAAAAGCAGTCTATGTATTTAAAAATGTAAAATAAGAAAGGATAGAAAAATGAATAAGAGCATTAAACGAGGAGTAGCCATAGCGTTACTCCTTTTTACATTTACAGTACCAAAAGCTACATTTACTATGACAAATGAAGGACAGATAGAAAGTCAAAACGAATCAATCTATGAACCACAAAAAGAAAAATTTGAAAAAATGTTGAAAGATGATGTTTTTACACCGTCAAAAGAAGAGATTCCTTATCAAGATGTTCCAAGAATACCAGGAAATACAAGTGAAGCAAATAAGCCTTCAAATGATCCTCCTAAGAAAACACCACTTGTAAAAGGTGGTAATACAAAGGCAGTAAATAATCTTGCGACTGGGGAAAATAAGGCAAGAGGTTCAGTAATTGAAAATGTAGATAGGAATGGAAAAGATATTACACCAAGTGGAGATACAGAAAAAGATAAAGATAAAGAAAATCCAGTAGATGTAAGACAATTTTTAACATTTCAAACTAAAAGTGGAAAAACTATGCACTTAATAGTGGATCACTCATCAAATCAAGATAATGTAAGGCTATTGACAGAAGTAGGAGAACAAGACCTACTTAATATGATTGAATCAGAAGATAAAAATACTATAAAGGTTGAAGAGCCTAAGAAAGAAGAAGTAAAAAAAGAAGAACCTAAGACTGTTCCAGTAAAAGAAGAAAAGAAAAGCGGAATAGGTTCATTTCTAATTGTTGCACTTGTAATTGGAGGAGTTGTAGGAGCAGGATACTGTTTTAAGGTAGCCAAAGCTAAGGAAGACAAAATGTTGGAAGACTTTGAAGAAGATGATGAGGATTATATTAGTGAGTCAGAAGATGATGACGATGAACTATTATAAATCTCAAGTCCTATTATCGAATAAACAATACAAAAATATGGTATAATTAAATATAATGTTTGCCAGAGAGGAGGGATACTTTGAACTTAAAAGATTATTTAGGAGAAACAAATCTATATGACAAAAAAGAAAAATTAGAAAGGAACAAACCAAAGTCTTGGTTAAAATCTGTGTCAGCCTTTGCTAATGGTAGAGGTGGGAAGCTAATATTTGGAGTAAAAGAAGATAACACAATTCTTGGACTTAGTGACTATCAAGAAGTTTCTGAAAATATTTCTGAAATCATAAAAATTAAAATGGATCCGAATCCAGAATTTGATATGGAAATCAAGGAATTTGATGGAAAAGTTATATTGATTTTAAGTGTATTTGCTGGGAAAAACACTCCATATTTTGTAGTAGATGGTGGAACGAGAACAGCCTACAAAAGAGTAGGAAATCAAAGTGTCCCTGCAAATAGAATAGACCTATTTAATCTATCACTAAAAGGAGAACATATAAGTTATGACTCACTAGAATCAAAGAAAAGATTAGAAGATGTGAGATTTAAAGAGCTTAGTATAGAATATAAAAATAGGACTGAAAAAGAATTTGAAGATAAAGATTTGAAATCTTTCGGACTTGTAAATGATGAGGGAAATCTAACCATAGCAGGAGCTTTATTTGCAGATAACTATCAAGTTTATCAGTCAAGGGTATTTTGTACTAGGTGGAATGGGCTTACTAAAGCTAATGGGAGAATGGATGCCTTAGATGATATAGAATTTGAAGGAAATATAATTTATCTTTTAAAAGCTTCTTTAGACTTTGTGAAGAGAAATTCTAAAAAGATGTGGAAAAAAGGTCCAGTCTATAGAATAGAATATCCAGAATATCCTGAAAGAGCAGTGCAGGAAGCCTTAGTAAATGCACTTATTCACAGAGATTATTCTGTAGTAGGTAGTGAAGTCCATGTAGATATTTATGATGACAGGTTAGAAATATATTCTCCTGGTGGTATGTATGATGGGACTTTTGTGCAAGATCTCAATCCATTAAACGTATCTTCAATAAGAAGAAACCCAATTATAGCGGATGTATTTGCTAGGATGGATTTAATGGAAAGGAGAGGATCTGGACTTAGGAAAATTATAGAAGCTTATGAAGCAGAAGAAAATTATAAAGAAGAATTAAAACCAGAGTTTAAGTCAACAGAATCTTCTTTTACTACAATTCTAAAGAATTTAAATTATGACACTCAAAATGACGGTCAAAGTGAGGGGCGAAATGAGGGTGAAAATGAAGGTCAAAATGACGGTAAAAAGTTAAAACCAAAAGATAGACGAAATAAGATAGTGAAACTTATGAAAAAAAATTCAAACATAACAACAATTGAATTATCTCATATATTATTGGTGTCTGTAAGCACGATAGAAAGAGATTTAAAAATTCTCACAGATGAAAAAACAATAGAGTATATAGGCAGTGCTAAAGATGGATATTGGAAAGTAAACAAATAAAGTTGAAAAAGAAAATAGAATTCTCCCGAAAATAATACGATATTCAGGAGAAAAACTTTGAGCGAGAGAGAAATCTAAGGTGACCCCACAAATTTGTACCTAATACCAGAGTTAGAACTATACTAGCTCTGGTATTTCTTGTATGACGGGCATGTTCTAATGCTGGGGTGAAATTCCCTACAGAGCGTAGTTACCGACGAATCTAATAGCGACTTGCAAGTTTTAGATGGCGACATCTAGGAGAGAAGAATGGGTAGCAAAATCGTGGCTTGACGAACAGGAACAGAATACAAGGCGTAACAGGTGGGCAAGCTAGCCAAAGATAGCAAAGACCCAAAAGGTAACCGTAAACCCAAGGCGTAAATTCTGCAAGTAAACGATGAAAGTATTAGGGCTTATCCCGTGAGGTCTCACTAGCGAGGCAGTAGTAACAACGAATAGTGAGAAGTCAGCAGACTCCATAGTAGTGAAGAAGTTTCTGTAATAGAAATGGAGCGAAGGGAGGAACGATATTTATTGTAATATTTGAAAAGGATGTACTATGACTTGATGGAACACAAGGAATGACGTATTCATTTCTCAAGGTTCGGATACAAAAACCTGCTAACAAAAGTCAAGGAGAAAAGCAAATTAATTTTACTTTTCTACTTGTTATTTTGAGTTTAAATTTGAGCACAGCAAATAAGCCGGCTACGATCGGCTTGTTTATCTATTGCATCCTTAATTCTAGGCTACTTTTAACAACATCTTCTCTTGTTTTGATGCCATAACTTTTGCATAGTATATTCTTAAGAATTTATTTAATCCTGCAAATTTACAGACTTTTTTTGCTTTCCCATCTTTTTCTTTTTTTACCATATACAGATATATTACATTTTCAGGATCTTTTGCACTCATCATACATTTCATAGCTTGATAACCTACTTTTCTTAGTATTGCATTGCCTCTTTTTGTTATTTTTCTCTGGTCTGCTTTAAAATTCCCTGATTCATATGGTGGTGAATCTATTCCTACAAAAGATATTAAACTTTTTTTATTTTTGAATTTTGATAAGTCTCCAAACTCTGCTGTGATTTGTACTGCTAATTTATCTGATATTCCTGAGAATTTTTTTGCTTCTTGATATTCTTCTAGGGGCTCGGCAATTTCTATCATTTGTGATAAAATAGTATGTAGAATTTGATTTATATGTTTTATCAATTCTATTCCTTCTTGTATGCTAGTCTTTATATATGAGCTATTAGAAGGTTGAGTTGAGATACTTTCCTCTGCGAGCTTGTATATGGATTTAGCTTTATCAGCATTAGGATGGTATCTCTTTTCTTTTGCCCAGTTTTTAAAATCTTCTATGAATTTTTCTTCTGTTTTTTCTAATACTAGGTTTTTATGCCACCATCTTTCTAAGAAGTCTAATAGTTTATCTTTTGAAAAGTCTCCTGACGCGTGTGGAATTAATTTCTTTATTCCTGGAAATGTTTGACTTATTGTTTGGTCTATGAAGTTCATTTGATTTATTCTTAAGTCCATATAGTGCTGATAGGATCTGTTTAATTCTTTTAGGACTCTGAAATTTTCTGAATCTATTTTGTATTCTTGTAATTCTTTCCAGTACATCAAGCCATATTCTGCTATTTGTATGGCATCTATATTATCATTTTTTGCTTTTCTAAAGTTAAGTACTCGACAAAACTGTTTCATTTTCAAAGGGTTTACCACAGTTACAAAGTATCCTTTGTCTTTTAATTCATAGAGGATTGGAAGATGGTATTTACCTGTTGCTTCCATGATTATTTTTACTTCTTCGTTTAATGAATCTAGTTTCTTTAAAAATTCTTCTACTTTTGTTTTCTTAAGATGGACATCAAAAGGCTTCCAAATGATTTTGCTACCTTGTTCTAGTGCACAGACTGTAAACTTCTCTTTTGCTATATCTATTCCTATAGATATCATTTTATTACCCTCTTTCTTTTAATTTGTAGTTCCTACCTGCACCATTACACTCATTTTAGCTCGTGACACGGACTTTTTGCCCAACCTGCTTAACCGAATATGAATAATGAAGAGGTAGTTGACAGTTTGTATAACGGATATTCTAACCCTAAAACCCCTTCGTCATACTACATCTTCATTATACAAAAATAGCGCAAGATAGAAATAATTTTCTTTCTTACACTATTTATGGTACTAAAGAATAAAGTTAAATAGAAACATCAGTAATAAATAATATGATACAAGAAAATATTAAACCGTCGTATGCCGAACGGCACGTACGGGTGGTGTGAGAGGGGCTATAAATTAGCCCCTACTTGATTTTAAAACCTCTATCTTATTTCTTTCATTTAATGTAAGATGTTTATAACTCACATTAACCTCCGCGTGTATTTTTGTCGTCATTAACATTTTACACGAAGTTAGTATGAGTTTTTTATTTATTTGAGGTGTCGCATTTAATTTTACAATCATTGATTAATAATAAATTCTTTGTTATAGTAAAATTACAAATAAATTTACGAATAAAATTACAATAAAACTATTTATAAATTGAAGGGAGATTATTATGAAGAAAGAAATTAAGACCACCCAAGCTGTTTTTCCTATGCCTGTACTTATGATTTCAACTTTTAATGAAGATGGAAGTGTAGACGTGATGAATGCAGCTTGGGGAACTATGTTAAGCCGAGATATGGTTGCACTAAATCTATCTGAAACTCACAAGACAGTTGAAAATATAAAAGCTAGAAAGGGATTTGTAGTCCACATTGCAGATGCTAAACACATGTTGGAAGCTGACTGATTCGGTGTTGTAAGCGGAAAAAAAGATCCGGAAAAGTTTGCAAAATCCAAGATGACTTTTGAAAAATCTGAGTTAGTTGACGCTCCTATAATCAATGAATTTCCAATTGCCATTGAATGTGAATTTATTGAGTACCAGGGTAGCGAAAGAGGTATCGGCGTAATCGGAAAAGTACTTAGAACATCTGTTGAAGAAGCTCATCTAAAAGATGGCAAGGTTGACATTGACTCCATTGAAGCTATATCTTTTGATCCATTTACTATGGGATATTACAAAGTGGGCGGAAGAGTTGGCAATGCTTTTAAAGACGGTTTACAACTTAAATAAATATCGTTAGTTAAAAAATGGAATTAGATTTTAATTTAAAACCTAAAGACCAAGATTCTTTTTATAAGAAGTTCTTGGCCTTTTTTAAGTTCTATACCAACCATTGGGAAATCTAGTGAAAACTAGGCTCCTTATGAGATTGATAATAGGGATGAATTTGGTCAGTTTATATTAACTGGTTCAGCAGTACCTAATGAATTTGATGACTCAATGCATACATGTACGGGTAGAATTTCTAGACTTCTAATGCGACCTATGAGTTTATATGAATCAAAGGATGCAAGTGGAGAGATTTCTCTCAGGGATTTATTTAAAGGAGAAAACATCTCAGCGATTTCTGAAACCAGTCTTGAAAAAATAGCCTTTTTTATATGTAGAGGTGGATGGCCAAAAGCAATTGGTTTAGATGAAAAACCATCCTTATTCCAAGCTATAGATTACTTTGATGCTGTTGTTTCTACCGATATTAGTAGAGTAGGCTCGGTAAAAAGGGATAAAGAAAAGGCAAAAAGGCTACTGAAATCCTATGCAAAACATGTAGGCACACAAAGTTCGATAGAAACTATTAGGCAAGATATGTTAGCTAATCAATCAGATACATTTGATCAGGGGACCCTTTATTCTTACCTTGATGCTCTAAGAAAAATATTTGTAATAGAAGATTCCCCAGCTTGGAATCCAAATTTAAGGTCGGAAACATCTATAAGATCAACAGATACCAGATACTTCCCAGACCCATCCATCGCAACGGCATCATTAGGCATAGGTCCTAAGGATTTACTAGATGATTTAAATACCATGGGATTTTTATTTGAAAACTTATGCATCCGTGATTTAAGAATTTATAAAGAATAACGATGAATATAAATACAAAGTAGTAGCTACGCAAGAAGACTTTGATAAGTTTTAAGTCATACGAATGATATTGACAAATTATAATTATTGTTTTACAATAATAATCAAAGATAATTATCGTTTTACAATAATTCGATGGGAGGATCATAATGAGGAAAAAATTTTTAATAATGGCTATTTTTCTTGTTTTTCTTATAGTTTTAACTTCTTGTAGTCCAAATACTACAACAGAACAAACAAGTAGTAAAAAAGAAGAAAAGATTGAAATATTTGATTCTAAAAATAAAAAAATTGTTGAGACAGAAGAACAAGAAGTTTTAGACTACTTTGGCAATTTAACAGGAATGAGCGTAGCAAATATTAATGATAAAAACTTCGACAATTATTTTAAAGAAATACCAGATGATGCAATAGAGTCTTACCATTTCATATTAACCAGCAAGAGAGAGGATAAAAAAGCTACAAAGATAGATTTTTACATTTATGAAAATTATCCATATATTACAATGGAGGGAATGCCCATGATTCCATCTTCATTAACCTGGGAACTTTCTAAAGAAGATTTAAATGATCTGAAAGATAAAGTACAAGAATGGAAAGATGTAGATGATAATAGATAAACGAAAGTGTTGAGGAGAAGTTATGAAGAGTTTTATTTTTAAAATAGCGATTATATTATCTAAGGTTGTAAGACATATTTCATATTTAGGAGCAGGTTTTACCTTGCTTGGAAGTGTATTAACTCTGATTTTTAAAGATGATGTAATACAAGTAGTTGAATCTAATCAATTTAATCTACAAGAAGTTTCACTTCCTTTTATTATTTATTCATGCTTGAGTGCTCTTATGATATTCATTGTTGCTGGTTTCTCATTGGATAAATTTGAGAAGATTTTAGTGAATTTAGAGAAGAAAGATTATTTTTCAGACTTAAATTCAAAATATTCGAGAGATATATTAATAGCACTTATAATTCTGACGATTTGTCAAATTATTTCTATGCTAGTTTTCAATTATCTTAAAGTGGACAATATTAGCGGTGTTTTTAATTTAACTATTAAGGATTATTTAACGAATATAATTTTGATGGTTATAGCATTTTCATCAATGATGATATTTAATTCGGGAAAATCCTTAAAAGAAGATTCGGAAAGTATAATTTGAAAATGAAGGATCAAATAATTATAAATCTGGATCAAGTATTAAAAAAGAAAAATATGACATCAAAAGAGCTCGCAGGAAGGATAGGAATAACCGAAGCAAATTTATCAATATTAAAAACAGGAAAGGCCAAAGGTATCAGATTTAATACTTTAGCTAGCATCTGTAAGGAGCTTGATTGTCAACCAGGTGATTTACTTGAGTATGATAATGAAGAATATCAACAGTAAAATTAATGCATAAAATATAATGACAGTGTATTGACTACGCACAAATTTGGTCATATAATAAGGTCAAAGGAGATGGGGAAATGGCTACAACAAATTTGAATATACGAACAGATAAAGAAATAAAAGAAGCTGCCGAAAAAATCTACTCCAGTCTAGGCTTAAATATGACTACTGCCATTAACATGTTTTTAAGGGCGAGTATTAGAGAAAGTGGCATTCCTTTTGATTTAAAACTTAATGTTCCAAGTGATGAAACTATAAAAGCGATTGAAGAAGGAAGAATGATAGCTAAAGATACGAATGTGAAATCCTATGACAATATGGATGACTTGAGGAAAGCCCTTGAAGTATAAGATAAAGTTTACAAGTAAATTTAAAAAAGACCTAAAGCAAGCTAAAAAGCATAGGAAAAGATAATAAGGAATACACAAGTCTAAAAGTATACTCTGCCAAATTATTAAAAGCTAAAGAGCATACTAAAGCAAAAATATCAACAATAGAGAAATTAAAGAAATTTAAGACTAAAGGGGATATGAAAGTGGATGAAAAGAAGAAAAATGATAAAAGCATAGAAAGGTAAAAGATTATAGGGGCAGGTTTTTGTCTGCTTACTGTATTGTATGATGGGGCAAGTTCCAATACTGGGGTGAAAGTCCCTAAACAGCGTATTTGTCGACGAATTCCATAGCAATCCTGAAATTTCACATGGAGATATGTGGAAGAGAGGAACGACCTGACTTGATGAACATGAATATGATATTAAGGTTGGTTAGATATGTAGATTACAGTATACTAACAGTAGCAAACAGTGTAGTGGCAAATAGAGTAATAGTTTTAGTAACCAATGTATAGAAAAGAAGTTAGGATTAAAATAAATGCAACAAAATTCAAAGTTATTAAACCAACAAAGCTAAAATGTTTTGGATTTGAAGTCTGAAAAAGAAAAGACGATTAGAAGGCTAGAACAGACGAAAACTTTTTAAAAGATATAGTATATGTGATGACAGCAAAGACAATCTATTATCAATATAGTAGATATAGATATTGAAATGAGATAAAGAATAATGGTACAATATCTATAAGTAGACATTTATAAACAACGAAAGAAATGTATATTAAATCAAAAATTATAGATTTAAGAAATTTAGAAAGATATATTTAATTCATTAAAAGGATGTTGTATTGTTCTTCTTGATTCTTTTAATTAAAAAATTTCTTTATTTTTTTAAAGTTGTTTTGACAAAAGTGATAGATTTAAAATGGTGGAAATTTAGTTATGAATTACTCAGTATTAGTAGTAGAAGATGATGAAAGTATTTTAGATTTAATAGAGATATATCTAGAAAATGAAAATTATATTATAAAAAAGGCAACATGTTCAGAGGAAGCAATTAGATATATTAAGGAAGAAGAATTTGATTTAGCGATTTTAGATATTATGTTACCTGATAAAGATGGATATTATTTATGCAAAAAGATTAGAGAGTCTTTTAATTATCCAATTATTATGCTTACATCAAAAGATGATGAGTCAAGTAAAATTAAGGGCTTAACCTTTGGAGCGGATGATTATGTAACTAAACCATTTTTACCTGGAGAGTTAGTTGCTAGAGTAAAGGCTCAATTAAGAAGATACAATAATTATAATTTAAAAACTAAAGAAGGTACAGGAAATATTTTAACTTATCAAAATGTGGATTTAAATATCAAATCAAGAGAAGTTTTAGTTGATGGACAGGAAATTGATTTAACTCCTATTGAATTTATTATTTTAAAATCATTACTAGAGAAAAAATCTGAAGTACTAGGATCCGAAGATTTATTCTATAAAATATATCCGGATGAATATTATATAAAAAACAATACGGTTTCAGTTCATATTAGGCATATTAGAGAAAAATTAGGAGAAAAAAATAATATAATAACAACTGTTTGGGGGGTAGGTTATAAGATTGGATAAAGATAAATACTTTGAAAGTATTCTGAAAAAGCTGATAAAAGAAATTGCTATATTTTTAATTATAGTTTTAAGTTGTATGCTTGCAATAGATAGCAATATTTTTAGATTTAATAATGAAATACACGAATTTTTTGTTAATAGATTGGATCTGATTTTTTTTGTTATTTTATTATTGGGGATATTAATTATTATAATAAAAGAATTTTCAAAATTAGAGAAAGATTATATTGACTTATGCAAAAAAATAGACGATTTGGATGAGAATGTTGTTAGTTTCCCGACTCCTTATAAAACTTTAGAAGATTCCATAAATAGATTAAAATTTAAACAAAAAGAGATAGAATATACGCTTAAAAAAAGAGAAAATGAAGATAATGATTTAATCACCTACTTAGCACATGACTTAAGAACTCCTTTGACATCTATCATTGGATATTTATCAATGCTCGATGAAATGAAAGACTTGCCTAATAAGCAAAGAGAGAAATATATTAGACAATTATTAGAAACAGCATTAGGATTAGAAGATCTTATAAACCAATTTTTTGAAATTGCTAGATTAAATAATGGTGAATTTAGTATTCATAAAGAAAAAATTGATTTAGAATATTTTTTAATACAATTAAGAGATGAGCTTTATCCTATGATGAAAGAGAATAATCATAAGATAAATATCTCAAGTGAAGGCTCAATATTTGTAAATGTCGATCCAAATAAAATGAAAAGAGCCTTAGAGAATATTTTAAAAAATGCAATCTTATATTCTTATGCAAATACAGAGATAAAAGTTAAAATATATCAAACGTATAAGTGTGTAATATTAAAAATTATTAACAAGGCCGATACACTAGAAGAAGCGCAGATAAGAAATATGTTTAACAAATTTACTAGATTAAATCTAGCAAGAAATTCAAAAAAAGTGGGATCTGGCTTAGGTTTACCTATCGCAAAAGAAATTATTGAATTACATGAGGGTAAGATAGAGGTAGAAAGTTCTAATAATGAAGTTATTGTCATTGTAAGATTAAAAAATAAATGAGGATTACACCTTAATTATGTATAAAACTACATAATTAAGGTGTTTTTTTATTTTTTAAAAAATAGCATAAAAATCTAGTTATCCGCATAAAAACTGGACTTATCACACTTTATCAAGGTCAAAACCACTCAATTTACTACTAATTTACTACTTATGAATGAGCTTTGATACGACGATTTATCCTTGAAAAGTGAAGATATAAAGATACTTCCAATAAAATTTGAATATTTAATAGGTAGACACTTCAAAAAATGAGGTGTCTATTTTTTTACCCGATTTTGAAAGGAAGTGAACTTATGAAAACAAAAAATCAAGAATCAAAAGGTCGTTCCCCACTCTTTAAGACCATCAAACATTCATTCAGCCAATAAAACCTGCTAACAAAAGTCAAGGAGAAAAGCAAATTAATTTTGTATTTCTCCTTGTTAATTAGAGTTTAAATTTGAGCATACCAAATAAACCGGTTACTATCGGCTTGTTTTTTTACTATTGCATTCTTAATTCTAGGCTACTTTTAACAACTTCTTTTCTTGTTTTGATGCCATAACTTTTGCATAGTATATTCTTAAGAATTTATTTAATCCTGCAAATTTACATACTTTTTTCGCTTTTCCATCGTTTTCTTTTTTTACCATATACAGATATATTTCATTTTCAGGATCTTTTGCACTCATCATACATTTCATAGCTTGGTAACCTACTTTTCTTAGTATTGCATTGCCTCTTTTTGTTATTTTTCTCTGGTCTGCTTTAAAATTCCCTGATTCATATGGTGGTGAATCTATTCCTACAAAAGATATTAAACTTTTTTTATTTTTGAATTTTGATAAGTCTCCAAACTCTGCTGTGATTTGTACTGCTAATTTATCTGATATTCCTGAGAATTTTTTTGCTTCTTGATATTCTTCTAGGGGCTCGGCAATTTCTATCATTTGTGATAAAATAGTATGTAGAATTTGATTTATATGTTTTATCAATTCTATTCCTTCTTGTATGCTAGTCTTTATATATGAGCTATTAGAAGGTTGAGTTGAGATACTTTCCTCTGCGAGCTTGTATATGGATTTAGCTTTATCAGCATTAGGATGGTATCTCTTTTCTTTTGCCCAGTTTTTAAAATCTTCTATGAATTTTTCTTCTGTTTTTTCTAATACTAGGTTTTTATGCCACCATCTTTCTAAGAAGTCTAATAGTTTATCTTTTGAAAAGTCTCCTGACGCGTGTGGAATTAATTTCTTTATTCCTGGAAATGTTTGACTTATTGTTTGGTCTATGAAGTTCATTTGATTTATTCTTAAGTCCATATAGTGCTGATAGGATCTGTTTAATTCTTTTAGGACTCTGAAATTTTCTGAATCTATTTTGTATTCTTGTAATTCTTTCCAGTACATCAAGCCATATTCTGCTATTTGTATGGCATCTATATTATCATTTTTTGCTTTTCTAAAGTTAAGTACTCGACAAAACTGTTTCATTTTCAAAGGGTTTACCACAGTTACAAAGTATCCTTTGTCTTTTAATTCATAGAGGATTGGAAGATGGTATTTACCTGTTGCTTCCATGATTATTTTTACTTCTTCGTTTAATGAATCTAGTTTCTTTAAAAATTCTTCTACTTTTGTTTTCTTAAGATGGACATCAAAAGGCTTCCAAATGATTTTGCTACCTTGTTCTAGTGCACAGACTGTAAACTTCTCTTTTGCTATATCTATTCCTATAGATATCATTTTATTACCCTCTTTCTTTTAATTTGTAGTTCCTACCTGCACCATTACACTCATTTTAGCTCGTGACACGGACTTTTTGCCCAACCTGCTTAACCGAATATGAATAATGAAGAGATAGATGACAGTTTTATTGGCGGATGTTTAAACCCTAAAAGACGGTCGTCATACTACATCTTCATTATACAAAAATAGTGCAAGATAGAAATTAATTTCTTTCTTACACTATTTATGGTACTAAAAAGAAAGGATAGGTAAAAATATGGAACTTAAATTTGTGATTCCCAACATGGAAAAAACATTCGGCAATTTAGAATTTGCTGGCGAGGATAAAGTCGTTCAGCGAAGAATCAACGGACGGCTAACTGTCTTATCAAGAAGCTATAATCTCTATTCTGATGTTCAAAGAGCAGATGATATTGTGGTGGTGCTTCCTGCTGAAGCTGGCGAAAAACATTTCGGCTTTGAGGAACGTGTGAAGTTAGTCAATCCACGTATTACCGCAGAGGGCTACAAAATCGGCACTCGTGGTTTTACAAATTACCTTTTACATGCTGACGACATGATAAAAGAATAAAGAAAGAGAGGAAAAATGATGAGATTAGCAAATGGCATTGTATTAGATAAAGACACGACTTTTGGAGAATTGAAATTCTCTGCTCTACGTCGTGAAGTGAGAATCCAAAATGAAGACGGGTCGGTTTCAGATGAAATCAAGGAACGTACCTATGACTTAAAATCCAAAGGACAAGGACGCATGATTCAAGTAAGTATTCCTGCCAGCGTGCCTTTGAAAGAGTTTGATTATAACGCACGGGTGGAACTTATCAATCCCATTGCGGACACCGTTGCTACTGCCACCTATCAAGGAGCAGATGTTGACTGGTATATCAAGGCAGACGATATTGTGCTGACAAAGGATTCTAGTTCATTCAAAGCTCAACCACAAGCAAAGAAAGAACCGACACAAGACAAATAGTCGCTAGGTAGAAAGGAGACTTTTTCGCATGAAACAGCGTGGTAAAAGGATTCGCCCATCTGGTAAAGATTTAGTCTTTCATTTTACGATAGCGTCACTCCTGCCTGTTTTCCTGCTGGTTGTCGGACTGTTTCATGTGAAGACAATCCAGCAGATCAACTGGCAGGATTTTAACCTATCACAAGCAGATAAGATTGACATTCCCTATTTAATTATCAGTTTCAGTGTCGCAATTCTTATCTGCTTGCTGGTAGCGTTTGTATTCAAACGGGTTCGCTATGATACGGTTAAACAACTTTACCACCGTCAAAAACTGGCAAAGATGATACTTGAAAACAAGTGGTATGAATCTGAACAGGTCAAAACAGAGGGTTTCTTTAAAGATAGTGCTGGTCGTACAAAGGAAAAGATAACCTACTTCCCTAAAATGTATTATCGACTTAAAAATGGCTTGATACAGATACGGGTGGAAATCACGCTGGGAAAATATCAAGACCAACTCTTACACTTGGAAAAGAAATTAGAGAGTGGCTTGTACTGTGAGCTGACGGATAAAGAGTTAAAGGATTCCTATGTGGAATATACTTTGCTCTATGACACCATAGCCAGTCGTATTTCTATTGATGAAGTAGAAGCTAAAGATGGTAAACTTCGCTTAATGAAAAACGTATGGTGGGAATATGATAAGCTCCCTCATATGTTGATTGCTGGTGGTACAGGTGGCGGTAAAACTTACTTTATACTGACACTGATTGAAGCCTTGCTTCATACAGATTCAAAACTGTATATTCTTGACCCGAAAAATGCTGACCTTGCGGACTTAGGTTCTGTGATGGCAAATGTCTACTATAGAAAAGAAGACTTGCTTTCTTGCATTGAAACATTCTATGAAGAAATGATGAAACGTAGTGAGGAAATGAAGCAGATGAAGAACTATAAGACTGGCAAAAATTATGCTTACTTAGGTCTCCCGGCACACTTCTTAATCTTTGATGAATACGTCGCTTTCATGGAAATGCTGGGAACAAAAGAAAACACCGCAGTTATGAATAAGCTGAAACAGATTGTCATGTTAGGTCGTCAAGCTGGCTTCTTTCTAATACTGGCTTGTCAACGTCCAGACGCAAAATATTTAGGCGACGGAATCCGTGATCAGTTTAATTTCAGAGTGGCTTTAGGTCGTATGTCTGAAATGGGCTATGGCATGATGTTTGGCAGTGACGTACAAAAGGATTTCTTCTTAAAGCGAATCAAAGGTCGTGGCTATGTTGATGTAGGAACAAGTGTCATATCAGAGTTTTATACTCCCCTTGTACCAAAAGGATATGATTTCTTGGAGGAAATTAAAAAGTTATCCAACAGCAGACAGTCCACGCAGGCGACGTGCGAAGCGGAAGTCGCAGGTGTGGACTGATCTTGCTGGCTGGTGTGGCAATAGCCACGCCAGCACTTAACCCCCCGTATCTAACTGGGGGGTACAAATCGACAGGAAACAGTCAAAAAAACATTAGAAAATCCTTTGGTTACAAGGGATTTACAAAATTTCAGCGTATGTCAAATGGGCTTTAAAAGTTGACATACGCCTTTTTGATTGGAGGGATTTTTACTGAATGAACAAACTTGGTTACAGCATTTAAAAGAAAAACGCTTGGCTTATGGACTATCTCAAAACCGTTTAGCTGTTGCGACTGGTATTACAAGGCAGTATCTAAGCGATATTGAAACAGGAAAAGTCAAGCCATCAGAGGATTTACAGCAGTCCCTTTGGGAAGCTCTGGAACGCTTCAATCCCGACGCTCCCCTTGAAATGCTGTTTGATTATGTAAGGATTCGCTTTCCGACAACAGACGTACAGCAGGTGGTCGAAAACATCTTACAACTGAAACTGTCCTATTTTCTTCATGAGGACTATGGTTTCTATTCTTATTCAGAGCATTATGCTTTAGGCGACATATTCGTCCTTTGCTCCCATGAACTGGACAAAGGAGTTCTGGTGGAATTGAAAGGTCGTGGGTGCAGACAATTTGAAAGCTATCTTCTGGCACAACAAAGAAGCTGGTATGAGTTCTTTATGGACGTTTTGGTGGCTGGCGGTGTGATGAAACGCCTTGACCTTGCCATTAACGATAAGACAGGGATTTTGAATATCCCTGTACTCACTGAAAAGTGCCAACAGGAAGAATGTATCTCCGTCTTCCGCAGTTTTAAAAGCTATCGCAGTGGCGAACTGGTACGCAAAGAGGAAAAGGAATGTATGGGAAACACCCTCTATATCGGTTCATTACAAAGTGAAGTTTATTTCTGTATCTATGAAAAGGACTACGAGCAGTACAAGAAAAATGATATTCCCATTGAAGACGCAGAAGTAAAAAACCGTTTTGAGATTCGATTGAAAAATGAGCGTGCCTATTATGCAGTCCGTGATTTACTCGTCTATGACAATCCAGAGCATACCGCCTTTAAAATTATCAATCGGTATATCCGTTTTGTAGATAAAGACGATTCCAAACCTCGTTCTGATTGGAAACTGAATGAAGAATGGGCTTGGTTTATTGGGAACAATCGTGAACGATTAAAACTAACCACAAAACCAGAGCCTTACTCCTTCCAAAGGACGCTGAACTGGCTATCTCATCAAGTTGCCCCGACCTTAAAGGTTGCGATTAAACTTGATGAAATCAACCAGACGCAGGTTGTAAAAGACATTCTCGACCATGCGAAACTGACAGACCGACACAAGCAGATTTTGAAGCAACAGTCAGTAAAAGAACAGGACGTGATAACAACAAAAAAATAACTCAAATACAAATTCATTGAATATAGAGAGGAGAACATTTTTATGAATTTTGGACAAAACCTTTATAACTGGTTTCTATCAAACGCTCAATCACTGGTGCTTTTAGCAATCGTTGTGATTGGCTTGTATCTTGGCTTCAAGCGTGAGTTTAGCAAACTGATTGGCTTTTTAATTATTGCGATTATTGCGGTTGGCTTAGTCTTCAACGCTGCTGGAGTAAAAGACATTTTACTAGAGCTATTCAATCGCATTATTGGTGCTTAAATAAAACCGTTCTTTTGTGGAATATAAGTGGTTTTCTTATGTTCCGCAAAGGAATGGTACACCAAACGAAGTGCGGTAGGGATTTTTGAATCTCTACAAAGAAAGGACGTGAATATATGGACGATATGCAAGTCTATATTGCGAATTTAGGCAAATACAATGAGGGCGAATTGGTCGGTGCGTGGTTTACCTTTCCCATTGACTTTGAGGAAGTCAAAGAGAAAATCGGCTTGAATGATGAATATGAGGAATACGCCATTCATGACTACGAGTTACCCTTTACGGTTGACGAATACACTTCCATTGGCGAACTCAATCGACTATGGGAAATGGTATCGGAATTACCCGAAGAATTACAATCGGAGCTATCTGCTCTGCTCACTCATTTTTCAAGCATTGAAGAACTAAGCGAACATCAAGAGGATATTATCATTCATTCCGATTGTGATGATATGTATGACGTGGCACGCTACTACATTGAAGAAACGGGTGCTTTAGGCGAAGTACCAGCTAGTCTTCAAAACTATATTGATTATCAAGCCTATGGTCGGGATTTAGACCTTTCAGGAACGTTTATCTCAACCAATCATGGGATTTTTGAAATCGTCTATTAAATCTGTCGGTACATTACTACTGGCAGATTTTCTATTTTACGGGGTGGCTCAATCAGCTACCCCTATTTTTTATGAAAGGATTGATTACATGAAGAAAATACGAAGCTATACCAGTATCTGGTCTGTGGAAAAGGTACTGTATTCTATCAATGATTTTAGACTTCCGTTTCCCATAACCTTTACGCAAATGACATGGTTTGTCGTGTCACTCTTTGCAGTGATGATACTTGGCAACTTGCCCCCTCTTTCCATGATAGAGGGAGCATTTCTCAAATACTTTGGGATTCCTGTGGCTTTCACATGGTTTATGTCTACAAAAACTTTTGATGGTAAAAAGCCTTATGGATTTTTGAAGTCTGTCATTGCTTATGCACTGCGACCAAAGCTGACCTATGCAGGAAAAAAAGTAACGCTTGGCAGAAACCAGCCACAAGAAGCCATTACAGCAGTTAGGAGTGAATTTTATGGCATATCCAATTAAATACATTGAAAACAATCTCGTCTGGAATAAAGACGGGGAATGTTATGCTTACTATGAGCTTGTTCCTTACAATTACTCATTTCTAAGTCCAGAACAGAAAATACAAGTGCATGATTCTTTCAGACAGCTTATCGCACAAAATCGTGATGGCAAAATTCATGCTTTACAAATCAGTACAGAATCCAGCATACGTTCTGCACAAGAGCGTTCCAAAAATGAAGTCACTGGCAAGCTCAAAGCGGTTGCCTATGACAAAATCGACCAACAGACAGACGCTTTAATATCCATGATTGGCGAAAATCAAGTGAACTACCGTTTCTTTATCGGCTTTAAGTTGCTTCTCAACGATCAGGAGTTTTCTATGAAAAGTCTTACCGTTGAAGCAAAAAATGCTTTGTCTGATTTTGTCTATGATGTGAACCATAAGCTGATGGGCGATTTTGTTAGTATGAGTAATGATGAAATCCTGCGTTTTCAGAAGATGGAAAAGCTCTTAGAAAATAAAATCTCTCGTCGTTTCAAAATCCGCAGGTTAGATAAGGACGACTTCGGCTATCTGATTGAACACCTTTACGGACAGACAGGCACTGCCTATGAAGAGTATGAGTACCATCTATCAAAGAAAAAGCTGGATAATGAAACGCTGATTAAATACTATGACTTGATTAAGCCTACTCGCTGTTTGGTGGAAGAAAAACAGCGATATTTGAAAATCCAGCAGGAAGATGAAACCGTCTATGTAGCTTACTTTACCATTAACAGCATTGTCGGAGAACTGGACTTCCCGTCCTCTGAAATCTTCTACTACCAGCAACAGCAATTTACATTCCCGATTGATACGTCAATGAATGTGGAAATTGTAGCGAATCGTAAAGCCCTATCTACTGTCCGCAATAAAAAGAAAGAACTGAAAGACTTGGATAACCACGCTTGGCAAAGTGATAATGAAACCAGCTCCAATGTGGCGGAAGCTCTGGAAAGTGTGAATGAGCTGGAAACCAATTTAGACCAAAGCAAGGAATCTATGTACAAGCTGTCTTATGTGGTAAGGGTATCAGCAAATGATCTTGACGAACTCAAACGTCGTTGTAATGAAGTGAAAGATTTTTATGACGATTTAAGCGTAAAACTGGTACGACCATTTGGGGATATGCTCGGCTTACATGAAGAATTTTTACCTGCCAGCAAGCGTTATATGAATGATTATATTCAATACGTGACCTCTGATTTCCTCGCTGGTTTAGGTTTTGGTGCTACTCAAATGCTGGGGGAAAATGAGGGGATTTATGTTGGCTACAGCTTAGATACTGGACGCAATGTCTATCTGAAACCTGCTCTTGCCAGTCAAGGGGTTAAGGGTTCAGTAACCAATGCGTTAGCGTCGGCTTTTGTTGGTTCGCTGGGTGGTGGTAAATCCTTTGCGAATAACCTTATCGTCTATTATGCGGTGCTTTATGGGGCACAAGCAGTGATTGTAGACCCAAAAGCAGAACGTGGCAGATGGAAAGAAACCTTGCCAGAGATTTCCCATGAAATCAATATCGTCACTCTGACTTCTGATGAGAAAAACAAAGGCTTACTTGACCCTTATGTGATTATGAAAAATCCCAAAGATTCTGAATCACTGGCTATTGATATTCTGACATTCCTTACGGGGATTTCCTCTCGTGATGGGGAACGCTTCCCAATCCTTAGAAAAGCCATTCGTGCAGTAACCAATAGTGAAGTACGAGGGTTGATGAAAGTGATTGAGGAATTACGGGTTGAGAATACGCCACTAAGTACCAGTATAGCCGACCATATCGAAAGTTTTACAGACTATGACTTTGCACATTTATTATTCAGTAATGGTTATGTGGAGCAGTCTATCAGCTTAGAAAAACAACTGAACATTATACAGGTTGCGGACTTGGTACTTCCCGACAAGGAAACTTCCTTTGAGGAATATACCACTATGGAGCTTTTATCCGTTGCTATGCTGATTGTCATTAGTACCTTTGCTTTAGACTTTATCCATACAGACCGAAGCATTTTCAAGATTGTAGATTTAGACGAAGCATGGAGCTTTTTACAGGTAGCACAAGGAAAAACACTATC
Source organism: Anaerococcus marasmi (assembly GCF_900290195.1). Classification (GTDB taxonomy): domain Bacteria; phylum Bacillota; class Clostridia; order Tissierellales; family Peptoniphilaceae; genus Anaerococcus; species Anaerococcus marasmi. Next base: position 190,793 of record NZ_OLMF01000004.1, read on the forward strand.
TATGAAGCTGGTTCGGGCTGGTCGTGCTATGAACGCTGGGGTATATTTCGTGACCCAAAATACAGACGACCTCTTAGATGAAAAACTGAAAAATAACCTCGGCTTAAAATTTGCATTTCGTTCCACTGACCTTAACGAGATTAAAAAGACCTTAGCCTTTTTTGGTGTAGACCCAGAGGACGAAAACAATCAGAAGCGATTGCGTGATTTGGAAAACGGGCAATGCCTTATCAGTGATTTATATGGTCGTGTCGGTGTGATACAGTTCCACCCTGTATTTGAAGAACTGCTCCATGCCTTTGATACCAGACCACCTGTGCGAAAAGAGGTGTAAATGTGAAACCATCAATAGTAAACAGAATAAAATCAAACTGGACGCTGAAACGTCTAGGTAAAGTGGCAATGACAGTGGCTTTCACACTTGTGATTGCCATTTTTCTTTTAGCTATGCTGGGAACGGTGGTTCAAGCTGCGGGCTTGGTAGATGATACGGTCAATGTGGCAAATGAATACAGCCGATACCCACTTGAAAACTATCAACTGGATTTTTATGTGGATAATAGCTGGGGCTGGCTTCCGTGGAACTGGTCGGACGGGATTGGAAAACAGGTCATGTATGGACTATATGCCATTACCAATTTTATTTGGACAATCAGTTTGTATGTTTCCAATGCGACAGGTTACTTAGTACAGGAAGCCTATTCCTTAGACTTCATTTCCGCTACAGCAGATTCCATTGGTAAGAATATGCAGACCTTAGCTGGTGTGAGTGCAAACGGATTTTCAACAGAGGGTTTCTATGTTGGATTCCTCTTACTCTTGATTTTGGTTCTTGGGGTTTATGTTGCCTATACGGGACTGATAAAGAGAGAAACCACAAAGGCAATTCATGCCATTATGAATTTTGTGCTGGTGTTTATCCTATCGGCTTCCTTTATTGCCTACGCTCCCGACTACATTAAAAAAATCAATGACTTTTCATCAGACATCAGTAATGCCAGTTTATCACTTGGCACGAAGATTGTCATGCCCCATTCCGATAGTCAAGGCAAGGACAGCGTGGACTTAATCAGAGATAGCCTGTTTTCCATACAGGTTCAGCAACCGTGGCTACTGCTTCAATACAACAGTTCAGACATTGAAAGTATCGGTATTGACCGTGTGGAAAGCCTGCTCTCCACCAGCCCAGATTCCAACAATGGCGAAGACAGAGAAAAAATTGTTGCGGAAGAAATTGAAGACAGAAGCAATACCAATCTAACCATTACAAAGACCATTAACCGTTTAGGTACAGTCTTCTTCCTATTTGTCTTCAATATTGGGATTTCCATATTTGTATTCCTATTAACAGGAATCATGATTTTCTCGCAGGTACTTTTTATCATCTATGCTATGTTTCTGCCTGTGAGCTTTATTTTAAGCATGATTCCATCATTTGATGGTATGTCAAAACGAGCCATAACAAAGCTCTTTAATACCATTTTGACACGAGCTGGAATCACATTGATTATTACGACAGCATTTAGTATTTCAACCATGCTCTATACCTTATCGGCTGGTTATCCGTTCTTTTTGATTGCTTTTCTACAGATTGTGACCTTTGCAGGAATCTACTTCAAGCTGGGCGATTTAATGAGTATGTTTTCTCTACAGAGTAACGATTCTCAAAGTGTGGGAAGTCGTGTGATGAGAAAACCTCGTATGCTTATGCACGCTCACATGCACCGTCTACAGCGGAAACTTGGACGTTCCATGACTACTCTAGGGGCTGGGTCTGCCATTGTTACAGGTAAAAAAGGACAGTCGGGTTCGGGGAGTTCTGCAAGGACACAAGCAGATCACTCCCGACCAGACGGAAAGGAAAAATCAACACTTGGAAAACGTATCGGTCAAACCATCGGTACAGTAGCTGATACCAAAGACAGAATGGTAGACACTGCTAGTGGTTTGAAAGAACAGGTTAAAGATTTGCCGACCAATGCAAGATATGCAGTATATCAAGGAAAATCCAAAGTAAAAGAGAATGTCCGTGATTTAACCAGTAGTATTTCTCAAACCAAAGCGGACAGAGCCAGTGGACGCAAGGAACAGCAGGAACAAAGGCGAAAAACCATTGCGAAGCGTCGCTCTGAAATGGAACAGGTCAAACAGAAAAAACAGCCTGCTTCTTCTGTTCATGAAAGACCGACTACAAGACAAGAACAATATCATGATGAACAGACCTCAAAACAGTCTAATATTCAGACTTCATATAAGGAATCTCAACAAGCCAAACAAGAGCGTCCAGCAGTTAAGTCCGATTTTTCAAGTCCAAAAGTGGAACGCCAAGGCAATACCGTTCAAGAAAAAACCGTTCAAAAGCCAGCAACTTCAACCACTACAGCAGATAGAACTTCACAACGTCCAATCACAAAAGAACGTCCGTCTACTGTTCAAAGAGTACCACTACAAAATACAAGAAGTAGACCACCAATCAAAACCGCCACCATTAAGAAAGTCGGTAAGAAACCATGAAGTTGAAAACTTTAGTGATTGGTGGTTCTGGATTATTCTTGATGGTCTTCTCACTGCTTCTGTTTGTTGCCATTTTATTTTCAGATGAACAGGACAGCGGAATTTCCAATATTCATTATGGAGGTGTGAATGTTTCCGCAGAAGTGCTGGCTCATAAGCCTATGGTAGAAAAATATGCCAAAGAATATGGCGTTGAAGAATATGTCAACATACTTCTTGCGATTATACAGGTGGAATCGGGCGGTACTGCGGAAGATGTTATGCAGTCCTCGGAATCCCTCGGTCTTCCACCTAATTCATTGAGTACAGAAGAATCCATTAAGCAAGGTGTGAAGTATTTCAGTGAATTATTAGCCAGTAGCGAAAGGCTCAGTGTAGATTTAGAATCGGTTATCCAGTCCTACAATTATGGTGGTGGTTTCTTAGGGTATGTGGCTAATCGTGGAAATAAATATACCTTTGAACTGGCTCAAAGTTTCTCAAAAGAGTATTCAGGTGGCGAAAAAGTGTCTTACCCCAATCCCATAGCCATACCTATCAATGGGGGCTGGCGATACAACTATGGCAATATGTTTTATGTGCAACTGGTAACGCAGTATCTTGTCACAACAGAGTTTGATGATGATACGGTACAAGCCATCATGGACGAAGCACTGAAATATGAGGGCTGGCGATACGTTTACGGTGGAGCTTCCCCGACTACTTCTTTTGATTGTAGCGGACTGACACAATGGACGTATGGAAAAGCTGGAATTAACTTACCACGAACCGCACAACAGCAATATGATGTGACCCAGCATATCCCACTATCGGAAGCACAAGCTGGCGATTTGGTTTTCTTTCATTCTACCTATAACGCTGGCTCTTATATTACTCATGTTGGGATATACCTTGGCAATAACCGTATGTTTCATGCAGGCGACCCAATCGGTTATGCCGACTTAACAAGCCCCTACTGGCAACAGCATTTAGTGGGAGCAGGACGAATCAAACAATGAGAAAGGAAGATTTAATGATGAAATTTAGAAAAAATCAGAATAAAGAAAAACAGATACCAAAGGAAAAGAAACCTCGTGTCTATAAGGTCAATCCTCATAAAAAGGTTGTGATTGCCTTGTGGGTACTTTTAGGGCTTAGTTTCAGCTTTGCGATATTCAAGCACTTTACAGCTATAGATACTCATACTATTCACGAAACAACTATCATAGAAAAGGAATACGTTGATACTCATCATGTAGAAAATTTTGTAGAGAACTTTGCGAAAGTCTACTATTCATGGGAGCAATCCGATAAGTCCATTGATAATCGAATGGAAAGTCTAAAAGGCTATCTGACAGATGAACTTCAAGCTCTCAATGTTGATACAGTACGCAAAGATATTCCTGTATCGTCTTCTGTAAGAGGATTTCAGATATGGACGGTAGAGCCAACTGGCGACAATGAGTTTAATGTAACCTACAGTGTAGACCAGCTCATTACAGAGGGAGAAAATACAAAGACCGTCCACTCTGCTTATATAGTGAGTGTCTATGTAGATGGTTCTGGAAATATGGTACTGGTTAAGAATCCGACCATTACCAACATACCTAAGAAATCAAGTTATAAACCAAAAGCCATTGAAAGTGAGGGGACGGTTGATTCCATTACAACCAATGAAATCAATGAGTTTTTAACGACGTTCTTCAAGCTCTATCCTACAGCGACAGCCAGTGAACTTTCCTACTATGTGAATGACGGGATATTAAAACCAATCGGAAAAGAGTACATCTTTCAAGAACTGGTAAATCCTATTCACAATCGTAAGGATAATCAAGTCACGGTATCGCTGACAGTGGAGTATATCGACCAGCAGACCAAAGCAACGCAGGTATCTCAATTTGATTTGGTACTTGAAAAGAACGGGAGTAATTGGAAGATTGTAAAATAACAAATATTGGTACATGATTACAGATACTTTGTAATCATGTACTCTTTTTGATAAAAAATTGGAGATTCCTTTACAAATATGCTCTTACGCGGTATTATTTAAGTGACTATTTAAAAGGAGTTAATAAATATGCGGCAAGGTATTCTTAAATAAACTGTCAATTTGATAGCGGGAACAAATAATTAGATGTCCTTTTTTAGGAGGGCTTAGTTTTTTGTACCCAGTTTAAGAATACCTTTATCATGTGATTCTAAAGTATCCAGAGAATATCTGTATGCTTTGTATACCTATGGTTATGCATAAAAATCCCAGTGATAAAAGTATTTATCACTGGGATTTTTATGCCCTTTTGGGTTTTTGAATGGAGGAAAATCACATGAAAATTATTAATATTGGAGTTTTAGCTCATGTTGATGCAGGAAAAACTACCTTAACAGAAAGCTTATTATATAACAGTGGAGCGATTACAGAATTAGGAAGCGTGGACAAAGGTACAACGAGGACGGATAATACGCTTTTAGAACGTCAGAGAGGAATTACAATTCAGACAGGAATAACCTCTTTTCAGTGGGAAAATACGAAGGTGAACATCATAGACACGCCAGGACATATGGATTTCTTAGCAGAAGTATATCGTTCATTATCAGTTTTAGATGGGGCAATTCTACTGATTTCTGCAAAAGATGGCGTACAAGCACAAACTCGTATATTATTTCATGCACTTAGGAAAATGGGGATTCCCACAATCTTTTTAGTACCATAAATAGTGTAAGAAAGAAATTAATTTCTATCTTGCACTATTTTTGTATAATGAAGATGTAGTATGACGACCGTCTTTTAGGGTTTAAACATCCGCCAATAAAACTGTCATCTATCTCTTCATTATTCATATTCGGTTAAGCAGGTTGGGCAAAAAGTCCGTGTCACGAGCTAAAATGAGTGTAATGGTGCAGGTAGGAACTACAAATTAAAAGAAAGAGGGTAATAAAATGATATCTATAGGAATAGATATAGCAAAAGAGAAGTTTACAGTCTGTGCACTAGAACAAGGTAGCAAAATCATTTGGAAGCCTTTTGATGTCCATCTTAAGAAAACAAAAGTAGAAGAATTTTTAAAGAAACTAGATTCATTAAACGAAGAAGTAAAAATAATCATGGAAGCAACAGGTAAATACCATCTTCCAATCCTCTATGAATTAAAAGACAAAGGATACTTTGTAACTGTGGTAAACCCTTTGAAAATGAAACAGTTTTGTCGAGTACTTAACTTTAGAAAAGCAAAAAATGATAATATAGATGCCATACAAATAGCAGAATATGGCTTGATGTACTGGAAAGAATTACAAGAATACAAAATAGATTCAGAAAATTTCAGAGTCCTAAAAGAATTAAACAGATCCTATCAGCACTATATGGACTTAAGAATAAATCAAATGAACTTCATAGACCAAACAATAAGTCAAACATTTCCAGGAATAAAGAAATTAATTCCACACGCGTCAGGAGACTTTTCAAAAGATAAACTATTAGACTTCTTAGAAAGATGGTGGCATAAAAACCTAGTATTAGAAAAAACAGAAGAAAAATTCATAGAAGATTTTAAAAACTGGGCAAAAGAAAAGAGATACCATCCTAATGCTGATAAAGCTAAATCCATATACAAGCTCGCAGAGGAAAGTATCTCAACTCAACCTTCTAATAGCTCATATATAAAGACTAGCATACAAGAAGGAATAGAATTGATAAAACATATAAATCAAATTCTACATACTATTTTATCACAAATGATAGAAATTGCCGAGCCCCTAGAAGAATATCAAGAAGCAAAAAAATTCTCAGGAATATCAGATAAATTAGCAGTACAAATCACAGCAGAGTTTGGAGACTTATCAAAATTCAAAAATAAAAAAAGTTTAATATCTTTTGTAGGAATAGATTCACCACCATATGAATCAGGGAATTTTAAAGCAGACCAGAGAAAAATAACAAAAAGAGGCAATGCAATACTAAGAAAAGTAGGTTACCAAGCTATGAAATGTATGATGAGTGCAAAAGATCCTGAAAATGAAATATATCTGTATATGGTAAAAAAAGAAAACGATGGAAAAGCGAAAAAAGTATGTAAATTTGCAGGATTAAATAAATTCTTAAGAATATACTATGCAAAAGTTATGGCATCAAAACAAGAAAAGAAGTTGTTAAAAGTAGCCTAGAATTAAGAATGCAATAGTAAAAAAACAAGCCGATAGTAACCGGTTTATTTGGTATGCTCAAATTTAAACTCTAATTAACAAGGAGAAATACAAAATTAATTTGCTTTTCTCCTTGACTTTTGTTAGCAGGTTTTATCAATAAGATTGACCAAAATGGAATTGATTTATCAACGGTTTATCAGGATATTAAAGAGAAACTTTCTGCCGAAATTGTAATCAAACAGAAGGTAGAACTGTATCCTAATATGTGTGTGACGAACTTTACCGAATCTGAACAATGGGATACGGTAATAGAGGGAAACGATGACCTTTTAGAGAAATATATGTCCGGTAAATCATTAGAAGCATTGGAACTCGAACAAGAGGAAAGCATAAGATTTCATAATTGTTCCCTGTTCCCTGTTTATCACGGAAGTGCAAAAAACAATATAGGGATTGATAACCTTATAGAAGTGATTACGAATAAATTTTATTCATCAACACATCGAGGTCCGTCTGAACTTTGCGGAAATGTTTTCAAAATTGAATATACAAAAAAAAGACAACGTCTTGCATATATACGCCTTTATAGTGGAGTACTACATTTACGAGATTCGGTTAGAGTATCAGAAAAAGAAAAAATAAAAGTTACAGAAATGTATACTTCAATAAATGGTGAATTATGTAAGATTGATAGAGCTTATTCTGGAGAAATTGTTATTTTGCAAAATGAGTTTTTGAAGTTAAATAGTGTTCTTGGAGATACAAAACTATTGCCACAGAGAAAAAAGATTGAAAATCCGCACCCTCTACTACAAACAACTGTTGAACCGAGTAAACCTGAACAGAGAGAAATGTTGCTTGATGCCCTTTTGGAAATCTCAGATAGTGATCCGCTTCTACGATATTACGTGGATTCTACGACACATGAAATTATACTTTCTTTCTTAGGGAAAGTACAAATGGAAGTGATTAGTGCACTGTTGCAAGAAAAGTATCATGTGGAGATAGAACTAAAAGAGCCTACAGTCATTTATATGGAGAGACCGTTAAAAAATGCAGAATATACCATTCACATCGAAGTGCCGCCAAATCCTTTCTGGGCTTCCATTGGTTTATCTGTATCACCGCTTCCGTTGGGAAGTGGAATGCAGTATGAGAGCTCGGTTTCTCTTGGATACTTAAATCAATCATTTCAAAATGCAGTTATGGAAGGGATACGCTATGGTTGCGAACAAGGATTATATGGTTGGAATGTGACGGATTGTAAAATCTGTTTTAAGTATGGCTTATACTATAGCCCTGTTAGTACCCCAGCAGATTTTCGAATGCTTGCTCCTATTGTATTGGAACAAGTCTTAAAAAAAGCTGGAACAGAATTGTTAGAGCCATATCTTAGTTTTAAAATTTATGCGCCACAGGAATATCTTTCACGAGCATACAACGATGCTCCTAAATATTGTGCGAACATCGTAGACACTCAATTGAAAAATAATGAGGTCATTCTTAGTGGAGAAATCCCTGCTCGATGTATTCAAGAATATCGTAGTGATTTAACTTTCTTTACAAATGGACGTAGTGTTTGTTTAACAGAGTTAAAAGGGTACCATGTTACTACCGGTGAACCTGTTTGCCAGCCCCGTCGTCCAAATAGTAGGATAGATAAAGTACGATATATGTTCAATAAAATAACTTAGTGTATTTTATGTTGTTATATAAATATGGTTTCTTGTTAAATAAGATGAAATATTCTTTAATAAAGATTTGAATTAAAGTGTAAAGGAGGAGATAGTTATTATAAACTACAAGTGGATATTGTGTCCTGTATGTGGAAATAAAACACGATTAAAGATAAGGGAAGATACTGAATTAAAAAAATTCCCCCTCTATTGTCCGAAATGCAGACAAGAAAATTTAATTGAAATAAAGCAGTTCAAAGTAACTGTGATTACAGAGCCAGACGCAAAGACGCAGAGCCGATAAAATGAGATTAATACAATCTCATTTTATCGGCTCTTTCCGTTATGTATGGATTCTTTTAATTAGTCTTCGATGTTTCTTGCTTCGTTGATACCGCTGGCTAAAGATTCCATTAAGGATAGTTCTTTGTCTGTAAAGCTATCCATGTATTTCTCTATCTGTAATCGTCGGGTGCTTTTTACCAAGTTATTAGCAGGTAAGAAAAATTCATCAACGGAAACATGAAGTAACGATACAAGGTCATAAAGAACTTGTATGCTGGGGTGTTGCCCTTTATTTTCAATATTAGTTAAGTAACGTGGGTCAATTTCAATCAATGCTCCCACTTGTTCACGAGTTAAACCTCGTTTCAATCGAGCTTCTTTAATGGCTAAACCAAAGGCTCTAAAATCATATTTATCTTCTTTTTTACGCATAGTAGACCACCTCTATACATTTTATTGTTCCTACTGAATTAAAAACAGGTATAGAAAAACGTGTTATATAGTTTATAGGTTCATATTTAATAAAAAGCACTACTAAACGCCAATAAAAAAAACCGTTATATGGTAGTGCTATTTATGCTGTTAAAATATTGTATCTTACTTCCAAATGGCGGTTTGTTGGAGGTCAAAGTCGCCATGAAGTATATCACATACAATCAAGTTCCCCACATTGAGTATTTATCAAAAAAAGTCGTCTATCTGCAATAGATAAGTACGTCCACCAATGTGGTTTTATAAATCATATAGATAGAAAAATAAAAGCATGTAAACAGAGAAATCAATCTGTTTGTGTGCTTTTTTGGTTATTCAGAACTTTTTTACAAAGTTTATTCATCAGTAATGCAACAAATCCCCCTTTCACATTGGGACTAAGAGTGAAAGGAGATAAAAGAGCAAGGCTCACTTCCTTTCCTAGACAGAAAGGGGGTGAGAAACATGAAACCATCTTTTTTTCAGACCACAATAGAAAATCAGTTTGACTATATCTGTAAACGTGCTATGGAAGACGAGCGAAAGAATTATCTGATTTATCTTTCAAGGATCGCAAAGCGTGAAGTGTCCTTTTCTGATGTTGGCGATTATCTTGTTAGCCAGTTTGCGACAACAGATAACTATTCAACTGACTTTCAGATTTTTACACTCAATGGAATATCAGTTGGTGTTGAAAATGATTTATTGAGTGAAGCATTACGTGAGTTGCCAGACAAGAAACGTGAAATTCTACTGCTGTTTTACTTTATGGACATGAGCGATTCAGAAATTGCAGACCTGTTGAAATTGAACCGTTCTACTGTCTATCGGCATAGAACCAGTGGACTAGCCTTAATCAAAAAGTTTATGGAGGAATTTGAAGAATGAAAACACAATATCCTATGATTCCCTTTCCTCTCATTGTAAAGGCAACAGATGGCGATACAGAAGCGATTAACCAGATTCTACATCATTACAGAGGGTACATAACGAAACGTTCCCTACGACTTATGAAAGATGAATATGGCAATCAAAGTATGGTCGTTGATGAAGTCTTACGTGGAAGAATGGAAACCAGACTGATTACAAAGATTCTGTCATTTGAAATTAAGTAATAACCTCTCTCTTTTCGTGGAAGCGTGCCATACTATTCCACGCTTCCCGAACAGGGAGGTTTGTTATTCCATCAAAGCATATTGAGCTTTCAATGTGTTTTGATAGGCTAACGAGCCATTGTTCTTTGAAAACTGAATAAAAGTAATTGAATACGTTTCGATAAGAAAAGAGCCAACGGAGCTAACCGCCATGACCTATCTTCTAAAGATAGCGAGCGTTTCAGTTAGTGTTCCGAAAAACAATCTTTAGCAGGATTGCCAGCGACGACTTTCTTATCGTGATAATGATACTCCCATACAGTCAATAGTCCGAGCGTTAAAAGCGTCGCAGGCAATGAGTATGGCTACATGAGAACCATGCAGGGGTGGAACTCCCGTGAGCTTTGCTAGAGCTGTTCGATTGCTTGTAAAACAACTTTTATGAAATCCAATAAGTGATTTGGAAAGGAGGATTTTATGAAGCAGACTGACATTCCGATTTGGGAGCGTTATACCCTAACTATTGAAGAAGCGTCAAAATATTTTCGTATTGGCGAAAACAAGCTGCGTCGTTTGGCAGAAGAAAATAAAAATGCAAACTGGCTGATTATGAATGGCAATCGTATTAAGGTTAAACGAAAACAATTTGAAAAAATTATAGATACATTGAATGCAATCTAGCGTAGCCAAAGGGTCTTGTATATGATAAAATAGTATTAAGTCGTATCAGGGCTCTTTCCATAATGGAAAGGAGCAAATGCCATGTCAGAAAAAAGACGTGACAATAAAGGTCGAATTTTAAAGACTGGAGAGAGCCAACGAAAAGACGGAAGATACTTATACAAATATACAGATTCATTTGGAGAACCGCAATTTGTTTACTCGTGGAAACTTGTGGCTACAGACAGAGTACCAGCAGGAAAGCGTGATTGTATCTCACTTAGGGAGAAAATCGCAGAGTTACAGAAAGACATTCATGATGGTATTGATGTTGTAGGAAAGAAAATGACACTCTGCCAGCTTTACGCAAAACAGAACGCTCAAAGACCAAAGGTTAGAAAAAATACTGAAACTGGACGCAAATATCTTATGGATATTTTGAAGAAAGACAAGTTAGGTGCAAGAAGTATTGATAGTATTAAACCATCAGACGCTAAAGAATGGGCGATTAGAATGAGTGAAAATGGTTATGCCTATCAAACCATCAATAACTATAAACGTTCTTTAAAGGCTTCATTCTACATTGCGATACAAGATGATTGTGTTCGGAAGAATCCATTTGACTTTCAACTGAATGCAGTTCTTGATGATGATACTGTCCCTAAGACCGTACTAACAGGAGAACAGGAAGAAAAACTGTTAGCCTTTGCGAAAGCTGATAAAACCTACAGCAAAAATTATGATGAAATTCTGATACTCTTAAAAACAGGTCTTCGTATTTCAGAGTTTGGTGGTTTGACACTTCCAGATTTAGATTTTGAGAATCGTCTTGTCAATATAGACCATCAGCTATTGAGAGATACTGAAATTGGGTACTACATTGAAACACCAAAGACCAAAAGTGGTGAACGTCAAGTTCCTATGGTTGAAGAAGCCTATCAAGCATTTAAGCGAGTGTTAGCGAATCGAAAGAATGATAAGCGTGTTGAGATTGATGGATATAGTGATTTCCTCTTTCTTAATAGAAAGAACTATCCAAAAGTGGCAAGTGATTACAACGGCATGATGAAAGGTCTTGTTAAGAAATACAATAAGTATAACGAGGATAAATTGCCACACATCACTCCACATAGTTTGCGACATACATTCTGTACCAACTATGCAAATGCAGGAATGAATCCAAAGGCATTACAGTACATTATGGGACATGCTAATATAGCCATGACGCTGAACTATTACGCACATGCAACATTCGATTCTGCAATGGCAGAAATGAAACGCTTGAATAAAGAGAAGCAACAGGAGCGTCTTGTTGCTTAGTAGTACAAATGAATTTACTACTTATTTACCACTTCTGACAGCTAAGACATGAGGAAATATGCAAAGAAACGTGAAGTATCTTCCTACAGTAAAAATACTCGAAAGCACATAGAATAAGGCTTTACGAGCATTTAAGAAAATATAAAAAGATAATTAGAAATTTATACTTTGTTTTATATAAAAATTAATGAAATCTTAAGAATTAATCAATAGAATATTAAAACACTTTTTTATTGTATCAATTAAAATAAAATCATAGAGGAGTAAAATTTTTATCACTAACATGAAGATGTATTTTTTACTTTTTAATAAGGAAGCATAAAAGATAAGGGAGGTAGTTTAGTGGAATTAGAGATTAAAAATGTAAGTAAGAAATTTAAAGATAAATTAGCGGTTGATAATGCATCAGCTACGTTATGTCCAGGTGTTTGGGGACTCTTAGGTGCAAATGGTGCTGGGAAAACAACTTTAATTAAAATGATCACTGGAATTAGTATACCGAGTCAAGGCGAAATTTTATATAATGGGGAAAGAATCAACAAATTAGGAGAAGAATATAGGAATTTGTTAGGGTTTTTACCTCAAGAATTTATTTGTGCTCCAGAGTTTACTGTAAATTCATTTTTACAATATGTAGCTGCTTTAAAAGGTATAGACAAGAGCAAAACAGAAGAAATGATTGATAAACTCCTAGAAGTATTAAACTTATCTGATGTCAAGTACAAAAAAGTAGTAAAGCTTTCAGGAGGAATGAGAAGGAGAGTAGGAATATGTCAAGCTATTTTAAATGATCCTAAAATATTAATTTTAGATGAACCAACAGCAGGACTTGATCCTGGTGAGAGAATAAAATTAAGAAATTTTATCACGGAAATATCAAAAAATAAAATAGTTTTGCTTTCGACTCATATAGTCTCTGATATTGAATATATATCAACATCAAATTTAATTATGAAAGATGGTAAATTTGTATATTCTGGAACAACTGATGAACTGATATCTAAAATTAAGAATAAGGTATACGAAGCATCTATATCAAATAGAGAATATGCAGAAAAAGAAACACAATTGAATGTTGTTAATGTAAAACAACAAGATGATGGAAACGTACTCATTAGATACATATCAGATAAAGATGATGTTTTAAATAATTCTAAATTAACAAAAGCTCATCTAGAAGACTTCTATTTATGGGTCTTTCCAGAAGATAGAAGTTTTAAGGTGAATTAAAATGAAAATTTACTTAAATGAGATAAAGAGGATTTTATCAATAAGATCAAATCAAATTATAATATTGTTTTCATTACTACTTGCTATATTGCTTTCCATAGCTCCAATTAATTTTACAAAAATTACCTATGGAGAAGGAGATAAAGTAAAAAATTTAAAAGGAAAAGAAGCAATAGAATATATTAAAAAAGCTAAAGAGCCTTATTCAGGAAAGATAACAGAAGATTTAATTTATAATGGCACAAAAAAATATAGAGAAATACTAAGAGAATATAATGTTACTGATAGGTCTGAATTAAAACCTGAAATTAATACAAAGGAGCTTATGCCTATAGAACATATAAGTAAGAAAGTAAATGAAGTATTCACTGATTCTCAAAGTAATAACCTTCCTCCAGTTTTAAGCATAGATATCAATGATACCAAATATTTTTACAATAAAGTATTTGATTATCTAAATAGAGTAATTGAAAATGAATATCCTAATAAAGCTCAGAATCAAATTATAGAAAAATCTGAAAAAGCACTGAGTAAAATAAAGACTCCATATGAATATTATGGATATTATAGTACAGATGCAAATGATTATAGAGGATTTTATAATACGATAATAATAATTTTAATGGTTGTAGTAGCAGCTACAATATTCTCGTCAGATAGTGAGAATGATTTAGATTATATATTTAAAACAACTAAATATGGCAGAAGAAAGTTTGCCATCTATAAAATCCTAGCAATACTTACGATTTCGGTATTAACTTTGCTCTTAGGAAACTTCATACAAGGCTCTATATTAGACTATGCTTTTGGAACAGAGTATAAAAAGACTTCTGTTCAGATGATGTTTAGTGCTTTAAGTTTGCATAATTGGAACTTTGGACAGTTTAATAAATATATGCTTATTTGTAATAGTATCATATTGATTTCAACCATTCTTGCTACACTAATTATTTCTGTATTAAGTAAAAGAAAAGTTGAATCCATAATGAAATCAATTTTATTAGCAGTATTTCCAACAATAATTTCTCCTATTGGTATGATTAGTGCTATAAACTATATTTTTCCATCTTCAGGAGTAGGACTACTCAATTCATTACAAAATCAAATAGCTGATTTTAATTTTGTAAATGTTTTTGGAAATTGGATGAGTTCATCAAGTCTTATAATGATATCAGCTGTAATATATATTATTATTTTACCAAGTTTAGTAGTAATGATGTATTCAAAAATTGGAGGTAATTATGGACTTAATAACCCTAGAAGCAGAAAAATATAATAATAAAGAAAACATTACCTTAAACATGGTAATCGAAGGACCTGATTATGAGGATAAGTATGATAAGATACAAGTTTATTTAAATGAATGCGATTGGTTGCCTAAGAATATAAACATATTAACATCTTCCATAGATTATGGACCACATGAAAGTATATATACAAGACCACAATCTTATGAAGAAAGAATGATTTTAAAAGATTATTATGATCCAATTTTATCGTGGGATGAAAAAAATAAAATAAGGAGAATATAGAACTGGTAACAGAGTTCGCGCTTTAAAAACTCTTAGAGCATCATATTAATGATGAATCATAGAGGCTCACACTATATAGAAATTTTAGTCTATATTTTGTGGGCTTCTATATTAATTATAAATAATAAGACTAGTTTGCTTTGTCAAAGCTGTAGGGGAGGTATAGATTATGAACATATATTTACAGGAACTAAAAAGATTTTTATCTAAAAAATCAGTAAGAGTTTTTTTGGTCGTGGGTTTATTTTTTACTTTTTTGATATCATTTATTACTTATAGAAGTGTACAATATGATGATATAAGTTCTGGTGATACAATTACCTATTTTGGAAAAGAGGCTATAGATCATTTTAATGAGGATAATAAAGCCTCTGAAGGTTATTTGACAGAAGAAAAAATAACTAAAGTAGTAAAATCTTATAAAGAAATATTAAATAATGAAAATGTAAACAGTAGAGAAAACTTATCAGAGGATGCTAAAAAAAATATATCGAAATTTGATCCTATATTAAGAGTAATAACATACCCATATACAATTACAACATCTGGAAGTTTACTTGATGTAAACGAACTTGATACAGAAAAAGATTTAAATTTTTATCAAAGTTGTTATGATGCATTGGAAAGGGACATAAAACAGAAATATGACAATGACAAGATAACAGAATTTGCTCTAGAAAAATATAAAGAGGTAAATAAACCATTTTATTATGGAGGATATTTTAGTGAAGATATACTATTTTTCGTAAATATTTTTATAACGGTATTATCACTAATTTGTATATTGATTTCATCACAATGCATTGTCGAAGATAAAGAAAATTACCTAGATTCAATTTTTAGAACAACTAGAAATGGAAGAAATAAATATATTTGCAGCAAGATACTTGCCTTAGCAAGTATTATATCGCTTTATTTGATATTAAATATATCTATTTATTATGGAACTATTAAATATCTTTATACTAATGGTTTAGATTCATCTTTTCAAATGTTACTATTTAATCAACTGTCAATATCTAATTTAACTATAGGTAAAGTTATATTAAGTGTATTTTTGTTAAGTATATTATTTACTATTGCAAGTTCAATGATGTCAATATTTGTCGCTATAAATTCAAAAGTTTCTATGGTTTCATCAGCCATATCGAGTGTTTTATTTTTTATTCCATCATTATTGTATGGAAAAAAATTGTTTAAATCAATATTTTATTTTTTGCCGTCTATGGGATTAGGTACTGCAGAAAATAGCTTAATTGAACAGTATCAAAAATTTGAATTTGTTAAGTTGCCAGGTAAAATTTTATGGATTCCAAAGTTTCTAGTAATAATGGCTTTAATTAATATTGCTCTGTATTTATTGCTAAGTATAAAATCATATAACAAAATAGAGCAATAAATATTTTAATGGGAAGTAGAGGATAAATATATGGGTAAGGATAAAATAAATCATCTTGAATGTATAAAAATAGCATTCAAGATGATTTATGAAGTAGATAAAAATTCTTTTGCGATTACTATAATATTGTCAATTGTAAGTGGTGTTTTTCCGTTTTTAGTTCTTAAATTAGGACAAACAATAATTAATATAATTCAAATTCATTCCACTAGATTTGATAATATTATAATACTTATACTTATATATTTATCTTTACAATTTATATCTGTAATAGTAGATAATATTAAAAACTACTATTTACAAAGGTTAAGTAATGAAGTTACCTATTCTTCCATGAGGAAAGTAATGGGAAAATGTGCTGATTTGCCTTTAAAAAAACTTGAAGATAATAAAACTTACGATATTTTGAACAGAATAGAGCAAGATGCTACATTAATGTAATATCGTTATCTAATATAAACTTTTCTTATGATGATAATAGTTTAGCTCTGCAAGACATTTCTTTAAAGATAAAAAAAGGAGAATCCATTGCAATAATTGGGGAAAATGGTTCAGGAAAAAGTACACTTCTAAAAATTTTAGCTGGATTGTATAGTCCAGATTCAGGTGTGTTTTTAATTAATGGGATGAAATTTGATGATATTGAAATAGAATCTTATAGAACACAGATTAGTTCATTATTTCAAGATTATTTGGAATATGAGGGGACAATAAAAGAGAATATTATATTAGGGCAAATTGATAGAAATGAAGACGACTTTTCGATTCTAACAGCATTAAATAGTGCTGATGCAAAATTTTTAAAAAATGATGGTAAATATAATATTAATAAAGTAGTAGGTAATTGGTTTGAAAATGGGCAGGAACTTTCAGGCGGACAATGGCAAAAAATTGCAATAGCACGAACTATGTATAGAAAATCAAGTCTATTGTTATTTGATGAGCCAAGCTCGTCATTAGACATAATTTCTGAAAAAATCATATTTGATAATATTTTAAATAATTTGAATGATAAGATTATTATATATATCACCCATAGGATAAGATGTGCGATGAATTCTGATAGAATTATTGTGATGGATAATGGAAAAATAGTAGGTGATGGGAGTCACGATGATTTAATTGAAAACTGTAATAGATATAAGTTAATGTATAATAAGGAATTTAAGTGACTTTAATAGATTGAAGGGGAATTAATTATGAAATTGAAAAATCAATATATTTCAGTTGGGATGAAAGTGGTAACTGTATACTATATAATTTGGGTAATCTTTATTGTAGTATTTAAAATGACATTTTCAATCAATAATTTATTGATTGAGCGACAAATAAATTTACTACCATTTTATTATGACAATACAGTTAATATTAAAGTTATTTTTGATGAGATGGTATCAAATATACTCATATTTTTACCTTTGGGAATTATGATTAGATCAATTTTATTTCGTAAAAACAATTTAAAAAGTATTCTTTTTGTATTTTTCTTTAGTTTAGCTATAGAGTTTTTACAGTACGCATTGTCAATTGGAATATTTGATATAACTGATATAATTAATAATACATTAGGCGGTGTATTGGGCGTGGGAATATATAATTTAGCTTTAAAAAAATTTAAATCTAAGTTTAAAGTAGATAAATTTATTTTTTGGATAGCTTTTATTAGTGCTATTTTTATAAGTTTAGTATTAATTGTTTTTTTAAAATATAATGGTATTTAAAAAATTTAGTCAAGTCCATAATATTGTACTAGTTTAATTTACACAATATTATGGACTTGACTCTTAAATTCTTATACTTAATAATAAATATTATAATACCCTTTAATGCAATTACACAGAGTTATCGTTTACTCTTTCATAGCTTTTTATCTCTCCACTTCCTTCCCATAATAATTTTCATAGTTTTTCCTATACTGAACAAGGTCATAAAATTGTTCTTTATTCAAAGAATACTCTTGCATAAGGGTGTTCTTTTTTTCTTGCAATTTATCGAGCTTTGATAGTATTTCTTTTGTATTTGGTAGTTTTTTATAGCTTTCTAAGATTCCTTTAGCGGCTATTTTGTAGACGGAAAGTTCACTATAATATTCTTCTGCAAATTGCTTATCCTCAGGATTTTTCTTGTGGTATTTGTAGATTTCACGATACTTATTTATAGTATTTATATTTTCCATATCTTGAGATAAACTCTTAATCTCAGTTTCAATTTTCTTTATTTTATCTAACAAGTCTTGTCTATCATCAGCAGATTTTTTGATTAGATCATCGAGTTGAGTGATTGAATTAATTCCTTGTTCTCTAAGTTTAATTATTGAATCAGCCATAGTTTTGATATTGTGCTTTCTTGCCCAAACTTCATAACCTTTAGAGGATTGAGCTTTTTCATTAGTAGATATATCAATGAAATTTCCTACACGCTTTTTAATAGGATTAGCTTTATTTTTAATTGCTAAATCTATTCTTTCTTTGATTTTTTCCTCAGTATAATCTTCTCCGATAGTCTTCGATCTTGTAAATCTTTGCTTATCTTTATGACGAAAAGCAATGTGTTTACCAAACTTAATTTCATAATCAAGAGATTTCATATTTTCTAAAAACTCTTCCCACGAGTTAGACTTATTAATCATTCTATCTATATCAAATTGCAGTTTAGTCTTCCAAGAATTTCCTTTCTTGTTTTGGTCACATTCGTACCAAGATTTACCAGCAGTTTTATATTTTCTTTTGTAAGCTTCATAATATTCATCAATGACTGAAGGTTTATTTTCTTTACATAATTCGTCACTTTGATACCTGATTTTGTGGTAAGATTTTTTGTTAGATTGGTAGCATTTACCAGTCTTGTAATTAACATTATTAAAAATAATATGGTTATGGATATGCCCTCTATCTATATGAGTTGCAAGAACAAATTCATAATCTTCTTTTAAAATTTTCTTACATAATTCCATTCCAATTTCGTGAGCTTTTGTAGGATCGACCTCTCCTGGTAGAAAAGATTGAATTAAATGTCTAGCTAAGACTGTTCCTTTAGTATCATTGTCTTCTCGTGTTTTTATAAACTGAATATGGGCAGTAGATGGATGACATTTAAATGAAGATACTAAGATTTTTTCATCAGTTTTTTCACTCTTAGTAATATAATCTATTGCCAAGTTTAGAGTTGATTTTATAGGATGTATTTTTGTAATTGCCATACTAATCACCAGAACTTTCTTTTGGTTTATTTATAAGTAGGGAATGGATCTGCCATATTTCTCTTGATAATTTTTCTATTTCTTTATTCATTGCTTCAATTTCATTTTTGTAAATAACACCAGTTGTATTAGTTGCTTTTGCAATCTGGTTTATATTATTTGTTGCATTTGAAAGTAGGCAGATAGATAAAATAGACAAAGAAATGCTGGAGGTTCAAGAAGAACTTTTAAAAGTAGCTAATGCCAAAAAAGACTATACAGACCTCGCAGACAGAGTGGAAGAATTAAGAAATGAGAAAGAAAAGATACTCCTAAGTATAGAAGAAGAGAAAAATGAACAAAGCAGACTAATGGAATTAGAAGAGTTTTAGACAATCAAGAATTAGAAATAGACAGCTATGATGAAGAATTGGTGAGGAAACTTATAGAGAAGATTATAGTTTATGATGAAAACTTAAAAGTGGTATTTAAATCTGGCCTGAAAGTTAAGATTGACTAGTAAACAGCTCATATTATTGGGCTGTTTTTGCTTTGCTTACAAATGGTATAATATAAATAATAAATATTGGTGGAGAAGGTATATGGTTGAACTAGAGGAAATATTGGAATTGATGAATCTTAGGCAAGAAGGTGGGTACTGGGATTTTAAGAAAGAATGGTATAAATCTGATAATAAAGGAAAGCAAGACTTACTTCATGATATTATTTGCATGTCTAATAATTTAGATAATAGAGATTCTTATATAATAATAGGTGTCAACGAAGAGGATAATTATAATCTTAGAGATGTAAGTGAAGACAATGGAAGAAAAAATACTCAAAACATAGTTGATTTTCTAAAAGACAAGAAATTTGCGGGTGGTTTAAGGCCAACGGTATATGTAAAAAGCTATCAAATATCAGGTAAAACAATTGATGTAATTGTGATATTGAATGACAATAATACACCATATTATTTGACAGATAACTTTCAGGGAATTAGAGCAAATCATATTTACACGAGAATTCAAGATACTAACACGCCTATAGATAGATCAGCAGATTTAGATAAAGTTGAATATTTGTGGAAAAAACGATTTGGACTAACACAATCTGCTATAAGTAGATTGGAGATATATTTAGAAGATTATGAAAACTGGGTTGATGGACCTTATGGAGAGATGCAAAAATATTATAAATATTTTCCTGAGTTTACAATCAATTATGATTTTAACGATATGAAGGATGGAATTGAGTACTATTTGTTTTCACAATATGATCAAACACCCAGCTGGATAGATATTAATTTTTATTACCATCAAACATTGTTAACTAGTATTGTAGGAAACTCTTTAGACGGTGGACGTTATGTTACGCCTAGTCCAAAAGTTGATTTTATACAAATAAATGATAATGAAAGTGAAGACGTATCTTATTGCTATTTCACAAAAGGAAGTTTTTTATATAAGTTAAATGAGTTTTTTTATCAGCAAGAAATCAGTAGTGAGTATGCAAGAACCAGACTATTTGGTGTTCTTCTATTATTTGAATCGGAAAATGAGAGAATGATATTTAAGGAATATGTTAAGAAAAATTGGTACAAAAGAGATGGATATTTAAATAATGTAAATATTCCATATATTCCGAATTTCCCTCAATACAAAGAGGGGGCATTTGTTGAAGAATATGAAAATGCATTAGTTTTAAATAAAATGTTAAAAGAATTCAGATATAGTTTAGAATAAATATGTTCCCACATACGAGACTTGGGAAAATATCAAATTTGGTCCATACTTACCACTCAAGCCACTTGGAGACTATAGCATTGATGAAAAAGATTCATAGTAGAGCGACAAATTAGAATTATATGGAGAGTAAAAGAAGTGAACATCAAAGAAGAATTATTGGCATTGCAGGATATTTCATACGCTGATTTTCAAGCGAAATTGACACCAAATATTCCGAGAGACCTATTTATAGGGGTTAGAGTTCCGGAGGCTAGGAAGCTTGCTAAAAGAATTATAGGGGAGCCGGAAACATCTAAATTTCTAAGAGATTTACCCCATAAATATTATGATGAAAATATGCTTCACGGACTCCTAATTTCTGAAATGAAAGACTATGATGCCTGTATTGAGGCAGTCGATGAATTTCTGCCTTATGTAGATAATTGGGCTGTTTGCGATATTATGTCTCCAAAGATTTTCAAAAAAAATAAAAAAGCTCTTTTGGAAAAAATTAAAGAATGGTCCAAATCGGAAGAAGAATATACTTGCCGTTTTGGTCTTGAGATGTTAATGTCTCACTTTCTTGATGATGACTTTAAACCTGAGTATTTGGAGATACCTCTTTCTGTTAATAACGATCAGTATTACGTTAAGATGATGATTGCATGGTTCTTTGCAACGGCTTTGGCGAAAGAGTGGGATATGGCCATAAAATACATTGAAGATCAGCGCCTAGACACATGGACTCACAACAAGACAATACAGAAAGCACGTGAAAGTAAGCGCATTACACCGAAACAAAAAGAATATTTAAAGTCACTTAAAGGATGACGAAATTTAGTTGATATTGAACTTTAGATTACACCTCCTAGGACATATTTTTTTGCATTTTATACCATGCAAGGAGTGTTAAAATCAACTTTTCGATGTATGCTATCATCAGGTTGGTCTAAATAAATATTAAAATTGTTGTGTGTTCGACAAGAAAACAGGGAATTGAAGTTTTGCTGGTAAAGTAAGATGGTAACGGGAATGTTAAAACGCTAATTTAAAAATATGTCCGATATGGAATTATTTCTAAATAGATTTGAATTATATGACCTTATTCTTCATAATATACTTAGATTAAGTTCCAAATTTGCTAAACAATTTGTTAAACAAGGAAAGTTTAGACTTATAATGAATAGCTTAGCTTATTCGTTATGGAAATATCCCCACATACGAGGCTTTTGAAAAGTTTCAAAATTTATTCATATTGACCACTCAAGCTATGAGTAGACCATAGCGTTAATACAAAAGATGTAAATTTAGAAATCCTGCTTTTTCGCATATCCCCAAGGGGAAAGGAAGAATGTGGTCAATTTTTTTTATATGTGGATCACTTTTCGGTAATAATGGTGGATCATTTTTCGGTTGACATTTACAGTCTAGACTATGTTATGGTTATATCATAAGAGATGGAAGATTAGAAGTTCAAGAGAAAGAAGCGGAAAATATAAGAAAATCTTTAAATACTATCTTGCTGGCAACGACCTTATAAAGTCGGCAGACTTTGCAGGCTTAAAGAAAACAGCTCAAGTGTAAAAAGAATCTTAACCAATAAAAAGTATTTAGTAAATGAAATTTATTCTAAGAAAATAGACAAAGAAATGCTGGAGGTTCAAGAAGAGCTATTAAAAGTAGCTAATGCCAAGAAAGACTACACAGATCTTGCAAACAGGGTGGAATATTTAAGAAATTAAAAAGAAAAGATACTCCTGAATGTGTCGGAAGAGAAGAATTAACAAAGTAGACTAATAGAATTAAAAGAGTTTTTAGACAATCAAGAATTAGATATAGAAAGCTATGATGAATATTTAGTAATAAAACTAATAGATAAGATAGTAATTTATGAGGAGAAATTAAAGTTAATATTCAAGTCTGGAATTGAAATTGATATCAATGCGTAAATTAAATTTATTATGATTATTTTAAAAGTTTGAAGAAGAAATGATATAATAAGCTATGAATAGACTATAAAAAATGAAAGGTGCAATAAAATGTTTAAAACTTTGATTGTAGATGATGATAAAGAGTTGTGCAATCTTATAAAACAAAGTTTGATTCATGAGGGGATAGATGCAGACTATTGCTACTCAGGAACTTCTGCCTTAAAAAAATTGAAGAAATTTGACTATCAAACTATAATACTTGATGTTATGATGCCTGGATTAGATGGTTTCGAAACATTGGAAAGAATCAGAGAATCAAGTGATGTTCCGATACTAATGTTAACAGCAAAAAACAATACTAAATCAAAAGTTATTGGACTAAAATCAGGAGCAGATGATTATCTTACAAAACCTTTTGATATGGATGAGTTGATTGCTCGAGTTGGTTCTTTGCTAAGAAGATATGTACATTTCTACGATGGAACAAGAGGTAAGTCAGTATTGTCTTTTAAAGGTTTAGAAGTAGATACAAATAATCGAACAGTAAAAACAAACCTAGGAACTTTTGAATTGCCGCCTAAGGAATATGATGTTCTAATTTATCTAATAAGAAACCAAGGAAAAATACTCACTAAACAAATGATTTATGAAGAAGTATGGGATGAGGATTATATCTATGATGATAGCAATATTATGGCAATAATAAGCCGAATAAGAAAAAAGATAGAAAAAGATACAAGTTTACCTGTTTATATTCAAACAGTTAAGGGTGTAGGGTATCGTTTCAATGAGGAGGTTTAAAGTGTGATTAATAAAGTATTAATAATTTTAATTTTTCTCTCCATAGTTTTTAATATAATCCAGTACAATAAAAATAAAAAAGTAAAAAGACAAATAAAAAATATGGATTTCATTTTAACAGATATGCTTTCAGGTGAAGTAGGTCATAAGATACTTGCCTCTAATGATGAAATCACGTCTGATATTGCTTATAAGATTAATGCTATAGTATACCAGCTAGAAAAAGAAATATCAGATTTAAAGATAGATAGTGAGGCAAATAAAGAATTAATGACTAGTCTTTCACATGATTTGAGAACACCACTTACAACTTTGATAGGTTACTTAGATGCTATTGATAAAGGAGTTGTAAATGGAAAAGAAAGAGAAGATTATTTTCAAATTGCTAGGTCTAAAGCTTATGACTTGAAAGAGTACATAGATATACTTTTTGAATGGTTTAAATTACAATCTAGTGAAATTGATTTATTAATAGAAAAAATAGAAATAAATGAATTAACGAGGCGTATTTTAAGAGATTGGATTCCTATACTAGAAGAAAATGATATTGATTTTGAAATAGATATGCCTGAAAGACCAATTTTTATAAAAATTGATAGAGATAAGTATGAGAGGATAATAAATAATCTACTACAAAATGTAATAAGTCACAGTAAAGCTTCTAAGCTATACATTAGTATTTCTAACAATGATAAGCGAGTATTCATTTCTATAAAAGATAATGGAATAGGTATTTCTGAAACTAATTTACCATATATTTTTGATCGACTCTATAAATGCGATGCAGGAAGAAGCAGAAAAGGAAGTGGACTTGGACTTGCTATTGTAAAGCAAATGATTGAAGTTATGCAAGGAGAAATAACAGTAGAAAGTAAAGAAGGAGAATTTACAAATTTCATAATTCAATTTAATATTACACCGAATAGATATAAATAATATTTTAGTTCTTGTTTTTACAAGGACTTTTTTATTGCAAGGTTAATGCAAGGTTAATATAAGGTTAATGCAAGGATGATGATTTATAATGTAATTATAAATAAAAGGAGGTAGATTTCATGAGCAATTACATTATAGAAACTAAGAATCTTACAAAAATTTATGGAGAACAAAAAAGTGTTGATAATCTAAACATCCATGTCAAAAAAGGAAGAATATATGGACTTTTAGGGAGAAATGGTGCAGGGAAAACTACAACAATGAAGATGCTTTTATCTTTAACTGAACCGTCTAGTGGAAATGTTTATGTTTTTGGAAAACCACTTAAAGGAAATGAAAAAAAGACTCTTCCACGAATAGGAAGTTTGATTGAATCACCAGGGTTTTATCCTAATTTAACCGCTACGGAAAACTTGCGTATTTTTGAGACACTAAGAGGCGTGACAAATCGTAATGCTATTAAGGATTCGTTGGATTTAGTAGGGCTACCATATAATGATAAAAAACTATTTTCCGAGTATTCCTTGGGAATGAAACAAAGGCTTGCAATTGCTCTTGCAATTATGCATGATCCAGAAATCCTAATACTTGATGAGCCCATTAATGGCTTAGATCCAATTGGTATTGCAGAAATACGTTCATTTATTCTAGATCTTTGTAAAAAAAGAGGAAAAACAATATTAATATCAAGTCATATATTATCTGAAATACAACTTTTAGCAGATGATGTAGGAATTATCGACAAAGGCATATTATTAGAAGAATCTAGTCTTGAAGATTTAGAAAAAAGGAGTAATAAGCATACACGTTTCATTGTTTCTGATGCACCACAAGCAGCAAGAATTTTAGAGCAAGCATTTGGAGAAACACAGTTTGATATTGAAAATAATAATAAATTAAGATTATATAATCTTGAAGTACCTATTGAAAAGATAATAACTTCATTTGTGAAAAATGATATTGAAGTATCGGAAGCACACACATATGAAGAAAACCTTGAAGACTACTTCAAGCGTGTGACAGGGGGTGAAGGAATTGCTTGATTTGATTAAGTGTGAGTTTTGGAAATTAAAAAGGAAAAAGTTCATTTTATTTGTGGTTATATCAGCTTTTTTATTTCCAGTTCCTTTAACTTATTTAATGACTACGCCCAATATGCTAGAACAATATGCTGATAAAAAAGATGCTTTTGATGGACTATTTAATATGGTTTTAGGATATGGAGTACAATTTTTGTTACCTTGTATTATAGGTGTAATAGCTGCCATTTTATTTTTTATGGAAAGAGATAATGATACATTTAAAAATTTAAGGACAATTCCCATAACAAGCACACAAATGATACTTGCTAAAATTATTGTATTATTTATTTTTGGAGCAGTTTTTTGTGTTGCATCTATCTTTGCGACAATTATATGTGGAAGTTTTACTACAGAAATATACGGTATTGGATATAAACTGTTGTTAGCACTTGAAACAGGAATTTTTATTACAGCTGGAACATTACCCCTTATTGTACTAATAGTATTTTTCAGTAAAAGTTATATATTTTCTGTTTTGATTTGTATTTTTTACAGTGTACTAAATATGAGTGCTACAGCTTTATATGATACTTTACCAAAGATGACTTTGTGGACTCTTCCTACTCCTTTAACTACATTCTGGGGTGCGGGAGATATGGCAGCACATGGAATCAAGATGAACTTGGAAGATTTAACAGGCTTAATCCCTTCAACATCTCAAGTAGTTTTGATTTTAAGTATTACAGCAATACTATCATTTATACTTATAGATTATATATATAAGAAGAGGGGGGAATAGAGATGCGTCGTATTCTAAAAGCTGAATTAATAAAACTAAAAAGATACAATATTATATGGGCAGGAATTATACTAATGCTTCTTTCGGTTGTATTGACATTGTTCACATCAATGGCAAATGATGGCTCTACATGGGACTTTACTTATTTGATGGAACAAGTAATTAAGAATAATATGTCCACTATTTTTCCTATGTGTATTACGTTAATTGCAGGATATATTATAGCAAGAGAGCAAAAAGACGATACATTAAAAAATATAAAAGTAGTTCCCATTTCTTATCGAAAATTGTTATTTGGAAAACTATTAGTTTGTGGCTTAATTGCTATTTTTTTAGGTATTGTTTGTACATTGTTTACAGTAATTGCAGAAATTTTAGTTAAATTTCCAGGCTTTTCTATGCAACTAGTAGGACAAGCATTAATACAGATTACATTAAATTGCCTATTTTTATATATAGCAGTATTACCAGTTATTATTTTAACTAGTAGATTGTCTAATGGTTATATGATAGGAGCTATTCTATCTTTCGTATATGGTTATGGAGGAATGTTTGCAGTAGCTAGTATGACTTTGGCAAATATGTATCCTATTACCGCAAGTCTTGGATTAATAAATTATCGAAGCTATGATAGTGCAGTTAATTGGAATAAGAGTATTTGTATTATTAGTTTAGTAGCGATAATAATTTTATCAACTATTCTATTGATCAATTCTAAAGAAGGTGAATGGAGTAAAAGAGAAAAGAAGAAACAAACATTAAAGAAAGGATGGTGATCTAGTGAAAAGTAATAGTTATTGTTTTAAAAAAAGATAGATATAAAGAAACCATGTGAGTAAAGGTTATTGATATTTTCAAATTCTATATTAGACAATAAATATAGACAGCTCTTTTGTAGGGCTGTTTTATCTTTACTCTAAAATGATATAATGTATTATAAGATGCGTATTTATTAACATATTCCCACATACGAGGCTTTTTAGAAAAATTAAATTTTATCCATACTCACCACTCAAGCTAGCTTTAGTGGTCAGTATGGATAAATTTTGAAACTTTTATCATCTTACTTTACCAGAAAAACTTCAATTTCCTGTTTTCTTGTCGAACACACAACAATTTTAATATTTATTAAGACTAACCTTATGATAGCATACATCGAAAGGTTGATTTTAACACTCTTTGCATGGTAGAAAATGCAAAAAATATGTCCTAGGAGGTGTAAGTTAAAGTCCAATATTAACTAAATTACATCATACTTTAAGTGACTTTAAATATTCTTTTTGTTTCGGTGTAATGCGCTTACTTTCACGTGCTTTCTGTATTGCCTTATTATGAGTCCATGTGTCTAGGCGCTGATCTTCAATGTATTTTATGGCCATATCCCACTCTTTTGCCAAAGCCGTTGCAAAGAACCATGCAATCATCATCTTAACGTAATACTGATCGTTATTAACAGAAAGAGGTATCTCCAAATACTCAGGTTTAAAGTCATCATCAAGAAAGTGAGACATCAACATCTCAAGACCAAAACGGCAAGTATATTCTTCTTCCGATTTGGACCTTTCTTTAATTTTTTCCAAAAGCGCTTTTTTATTTTTTTTGAAAATCTTTGGAGACATAATATCACAAACAGCCCAATTATCAACATAAAGCAGAAATTCATCGACTGCCTCAATACAGTCATCATAGTCTTTCATTTCAGAAATTAGGAGTCCATGCAGCATATTTTCATCATAATATTTATGGGGTAAATCTCTTAGAAATTTAGATGTTTCCGGCTCCCCTATAATTCTTTTAGCAAGCTTTCTAGCCTCTGGAACTCTAACCCCTATAAATAGGTCCCTCGGAATATTTGGTGTCAATTTCGCTTGAAAATCAGCATATGAAATATCCTGCAATGCCAATAATTCTTCTTTAATGTTCACTTCTTTCACTCTCCCTATAATTCTAATTTGTCGCTCTACTATGAATCTTTGTCATTAACGCCACACAGTCTCAGCCGTCAAATCTTGCCAATCTAAGCTCCCTTATTAGTCGCTTTTCTTGGAGATTTTTGGCATGAGACCTACCTCTGTCGCTACTTCGATTCGCTGTGTGAATCTCGTACCAATAGGGTTAGGGCTTCAACGTATGTGGAGAGTGTAGCGTTGATACAAAAGATGTAAATTTAGAAATCCTGCATTTTATTTAGTTTATAAGCATTTTGTCTTCGATAAAGATGAAGAAGGATACGTCAAAAAGACTCAAAAAAAACTACATGAACGTAAGAGTAGTACTGCAACTGATATGAGGAGACACAAAGAAAAATATAATTAGCCCATTTTATACTTTCTACAAGAGTAGCTTAAGGTGACCCCACAAAATTGGACATAATACCAGAGTTAGGACTATACTAGCTCTGGTATTTCTTATCCTATCCTACTTCTAGGGGTAGGAATTTTTTATTTTCTTATAGAATAATTTACAACTACAATTCCTAAAATCGTAATTAAGCCAAACAACCCCCATGTACCAATAAGAATGTCATTAAAAAGCTTAATATCCTTAACAATAAAACTAGACAAAAAGGCAATTATTAAAGGTAAAACCATTACATAAGTCATTTTTTTGACTTTAGCTAGATATCCTTTTCTTATTAATTGTTCCTTCTTTTCATCTTCCATAGTATTAAATCCAGCTATAATATTTCCATTAGTTTTATCTATCAGGTATGAAGTAAACAATGTTAAAATAATAGGAATCAATAAAACTATTTTAACGATAATATCATCGGGATCTGCTAAATTCATATGTAACTCACTCTCCTTCAAAATTAAAAAATTATTTTCTTTTAATTATTATACCTAGCTAGTTTGAAAAATTATACTACATCATATATAAATCTTTTCGATTGTCAAATTAACCTAGACAGAATGTACTAAATAATAAATTTTTATAAGGTTCTTTAATAGTTTAAGGATTTCCCTAGGGTAATGATTCTATAGCTAGCTACATATACAATATCCTTTTCCTTGATTAGCCTAAATCAGTTTATTTTGCTAATCTTTTGATAGGTCAATTGAATTTTCGTTCAATACTCTTTGACTTATACATCAGAAATATGTGAAGAATATTAATGTATCACGTTTATTGCATATATTTTTCCAATTTGAAAATTCTTTGAAACAGTCGAATGTTATTGAATTCACTAATTTTATTGTCATTTCTGCTAATCATTAGTGCAATCTTTATTTGATACTTTTCGATAATAACTGTGGACCATTTTTCGGTTGACATTTGCAATATTTAAATAACAAAGCCTATAAAAGGGATTCTAATAGGACTAGCTATCGTAATGGCTACTATGAACGTGATTATACAACAAAAATAGGTACTCTAACCCTAAGAGTGCCTAGAACAAGAGACGGTAAATTCAGGGCAGAGCTTTTTGAAAGGTATCAAAGGAATGAAAAAGCTCTACTTACAACAATGCTAGAAATGTATGTCCAAGGAGTATCAACAAGAAAAGTATCCAAAGTAATAGAAAATATGTGCGGCAAAACATATTCTAAATCCTTTGTATCATCCCTAACTAAAGAACTTGACGAAGAAGTAAAACTATGGAGAAATAGCGACCTAAGTACGATAAAATATCCTTATCTAATTGTAGATGTTGTATACATAAAAGTAAGAGAAAACAATAGGGTAGTATCAAAAGCTTGTCATATTGCAATAGGAATAACTGAAAAAGGAAATAGAGAAATCATAGGCTTAGACTTAAGCTCTAGCGAGAGTGAATACTCCTAGTCAAACTTCTTTGAATATTTAAAATCCAAGATATAAACTTGGCAAGAAAATTGAAAGATGAAATATTCTTAAAATACGAAAATGAAAAGAAATTTCAAAACTCTTTAAACACCTTAGATGAAGGATTTGAAGATACTTTTGCATATCTAGCTAACGATGTAATTCATAGCAGACTTAAATCAACAAATAGCATAGAAAGATTAAATCAAGAAGTTAGAAGACGAGAAAAAGTCGTTAGAATATTTCCTAATGAAGATTCAGCCATGCGTCTAATAGGCGCAATCCTCATAGATATCAATAGGAACCTTCTAACATCTTCTAAAATATATATTAGAATGAAATAGTAAATATTGTGCTAGTATATTTTACACAATATTATGGACTTGACTAATTTAATGTGAATGAAATTAAAAACTTATATAATGATGTTGGCTGGAAGACTATACTGACCTTGCAAAAAGGATGGAAGAATTAAAGAACGAAAAAGAAAAGATACTCCTTGAAATGGCGGAAGATAAGAATGAACAAAGCAGGTTATAGGAATTAGAAGAATTTTTAGAAGATCAGGAATTTGAGATAGAGAGATACGATGGAGACTTAGTAAGGAAACTCGTAGATAAGATAGTAATTTACGAGGAGAAATTAAAGGTAACATTCAAGTCAGAGATTGAAATTTATATTGACAAATAGCGGATCCGTGAAGGTTCTGTTTTTACTTATATTGGTAATAGGGTTATAATAAAATTAGGTGTATTTGAGTACTTATGACGTATTAAATGAGATAAATCGAGTATTTTAGGAGATTTTATATGAGCAGGTTATTACTATTAGAAGATGATCAGAGTCTTATTTATGGTTTGTCATTTTCTTTTAAGAAGCAAGGGTTTAATGCTGATATAGCTAGAACAATAAGCGAAGCTTTAGATTTATGGGCGAAGAATGAATATGAATTATTAATTTTAGATGTATCTCTTCCTGATGGCTCAGGATTTGAATTTTGTAGAAAAGTAAGAGAAAATTCCGATGTACCTATTATTTTTCTAACAGCTTCTGATGAAGAAACAAGTGTGATTATGGGTCTGGATATTGGTGGAGATGACTATATAACTAAGCCATTTAAATTGAGTATTTTAATTTCAAGAATAAATGCACTCCTTAGGAGAACAGAAAAATATAAATATACTAGTCAAGAAGTAGAATCAAATGGAATCAAAATTCATTTATTAGAGGGCATAGCTTATAAAAATGGTCACGCTTTAGATCTAACGGGTGGTGAGTATAAGTTACTTTGCTTCTTAATGGAAAATACCAATATTGTTCTATCTAAAGATCAGATTTTAGAGAAATTGTGGGATGTTAATGGTAATTATATAGACAATAATTCTGTGACCGTCTATATTCGTAGGCTCAGAGTAAAAATTGAAGATAATCCGAGTCAACCTAAAATGATACAAACCATTAGAGGTTTGGGATATAAGTGGAATGTTTATTGTTGAGGTGGAAAAATGATGTCCGTGTTTTCAGACGAAAATAATAAAAAATATTTCAAGTATATATTTGTTGTTAGTTTTTTATATGCAATATTGGTGCAAATGTTTATTTGGAAACAATTTAAAACTATTTCTGTTACTTTAATTTTTATAGGCCTTATTTTTACTATGGTGACACTAGGTGTCTTTTATCTTTATTTAAAACACCAAGAAGGGATTATAGAAAATGCAGAAGAACAGATCAATATGTATCTTGAAGGTAATAGTAATATTCAGATTGATTCTGAAAGAGAGGGGACAATTTATAGGCTATTTAATTCAATAAATCAGATGATTTTAATATTAGATGCACGTGCCAAGAGTGAAACGAAAGAGAAAAAATTTCTAAGAGACACTATATCTGATATATCTCATCAACTAAAAACACCATTAGCAGCTTTAAATATATATAATGAACTTATTTTTAATGAGGTAGATAAAGATTATCCTATTAAAGATTTATGTAAAGCGTCAGATCATGAGCTTAATCGAATGAATACTTTAGTACAAAATTTGTTGAAATTAGTTAGGTTTGACGCAGGTGTGATTGTTCTTGAAAAATCAAAGGAAAATGTGTATGAGATGATTAAAGATTTAGAGCTTCACTTTATATATCGTGCAAAAAGTGAAAAAAAGTACCTACAAGTATGTGGAGATAAAAAAATTAAACTCATTTGCGATAGAGATTGGCTATTGGAAGCAATAAATAATATTGTGAAAAATGCTTTTGATCATACCAAAAGCGGAGATATAGTTAAAATTGAATGGAAACAGTTCTCTTCTATCTTACAGATAAAAATTACAGATAATGGTTTAGGAATACATGAAGATGATCTTTATCATATTTTCAAGCGATTTTATCGAAGCAGACATTTAAAAGAAACACAAGGGATAGGTTTAGGCTTACCCCTTGCGAAGTCTATTATCGAAGCACATGGTGGCACAATAGAAGTTTTTAGTGAATTAGGATATGGAACCACATTTCTTTTAAACTTTAGAAATCCTACAAAATTGTAGTCTTTTAGTAATTTAATTGTAGGATTGGATTGTTATTCTTTTTATAAATAAAAGATGAAAGAGGTGTTTTATGAGTTTATTAGAGATTAAATCTATTTCTAAAATATATGGAAAAGGAAATAATGCAGTGCATGCACTAAAAGATGTTAGTTTTTCGGTAGATAAAGGAGAATATATAGCGATAGTAGGAGAATCAGGTTCTGGGAAAAGTACGCTCTTGAATATAATAGGTGCGATAGATATACCGACTGATGGCAAGGTTATTATTAATAATAAAGATTTGTTTACAATGACGGATAGTGAGCTTACAGTATTTCGTCGCAGAAATATAGGTTTTATTTTTCAGGGATTTAATTTAATTCCAGAATTAACTGTGGAACAGAATATAATCTTCCCTGTTTTATTGGATTATAAGAAACCAGATAGAGAGTATCTTGATGAGCTATTAAATATATTAGGATTACAAGAGAGAAGAAATCACTTACCAAGTGAACTTTCTGGAGGTCAGCAACAGAGGGTTGCTATAGGTAGAGCACTTATAACGAAGCCTTCTCTAATTCTAGCGGATGAACCAACGGGAAACCTAGATTCTAAAAATAGTTCAGAGGTTATTAGTTTACTTAAGGAATCTTCACAGAAATATGAACAAACTATAATCATGATTACACATAGCCACTCGATAGCTCAATCAGCAACTAGAGTTTTAAGAGTTTCGGATGGAATACTAGTTGATCAGGGGAGTGCTACAAATGAAAAGTTATCTTAGTTTAATTCCAATATCAGCTAAAGTTCGTAAAAAACAGAATCATTTAACTTTAATGTGCATAGCTATTTCAGTATTTTTGGTAACATCAATTTTTAGTATGGCTGAAATTGTCTTACGAATGGAAATGGATAGATTGAAATTAAAACATACTGGATTTAGTTTTAATGATGTATTAAAGAGTAACTTGGGGCAAACCTTAATACCAATAGCTATAATATTATTTATACTTATACTTGTAGCTGGAGCTTTAATGATTTCTGGAAGTATTAATAATAGTATTGCTCAAAGAACTAAGTTTTTTGGGATGATGCGTTCTCTTGGAATGAGTACGGGTCAGATTAAAAAATTTGTTAGGCTAGAGTCGCTAAATTGGTGTAAAACATCTATTCCTGTTGGTACATTAATAGGTGTTGTTTCAACTTGGATTCTTTGTGGAGGGCTGAGATATA
Organism: Anaerococcus marasmi; assembly: GCF_900290195.1. GTDB lineage: Bacteria > Bacillota > Clostridia > Tissierellales > Peptoniphilaceae > Anaerococcus > Anaerococcus marasmi. The sequence goes on from NZ_OLMF01000004.1 coordinate 225,037, forward strand.
TAGTTGGAGAAGAATTTTCTAATGTACCTGTTTTTACAATAAGTATATTTGGAATTCTAGCAGGTATTCTGGTAGGACTTGCAAGTGTTTTAATCGCCGCTAAAAAACCAGCTAAAGAAGCTTCTAAAATTTCACCAATTGTAGCTCTTTCTGGAAATGAAAAATCTAACATGGGAAATAAACAATTAGTAAATAATAAGTTTTTTAACATCGAAAAATCACTAGGAATAAATCATGCTATAGAGAATAAAAAGAATTTATTTCTAATGTCAGCTTCCTTTGCTTTAAGTATTATCTTGTTTCTAACATTTATAGTTTTCGGACAATTTGTAAATTATATCATGCCACAATCTTCTGCCAGGGCTGACATAGCAATTATGAGCAAGGATACTTCAAATAATATTGATCCTAATTTGTTGGATAAATTAGAAAAAGTGGAAGAAGTAAAAAATGTATATGGGAGAAGAAGTGCTTTTGATGTAAATTCTATTTTAGAATCTGAATCTAACCGTGAAGAAAAGATAGATATTATCTCATATGATGATTTTGATTTAAAAGGTCTAAAAAAGGATAAAGTTTTAAAGAAAAAAAGTGATTTGTCGAAGGTATTTGGCAAAAGCCATTATATTTTAGCTACTTGGGATAGGGAAAGCGATAAGGAGATTGGGGATAAAATAAAAATTAACGGAGAAGATTTCGAAATAGCTGGATTATTGAAATACGATCCATTTACTAGCGATGGTGAAACTAGAGGTAAAACTACAATAATAACTTCAAGTGAAACTTTTAAACAGATAACTAATGAGGTTGAGTATAACTTAGTTATGTTGCAGACCGATGAGAATTTTTCGGATGAAAGTATAAATGAAATTCAGAAACTTATAGGAAATAAAAACATAATAAGAGATCGTCGAGATCAAAAGACAACAGGAACCTACATGGCATTTATGTTTTTTGTATATGGTTTCATAGCAATTATCGGTCTTGTAAGTCTATTAAATAGTATCAATAGTATATCCATTAGCGTATCTTCAAAAATAAAACAATATGGAATGATGCGTGCAGTGGGTATGGATAAGCTTCAAATCAAGAGAATGATTAAAGTAGAATCAGTAACCTATGGTTTCTTTGGTTGTTTTATAGGGATATTAGTTGGTGTTTTACTGAATAAAATTATCTTCACAAAACTGATAGAAAACCACTTTTCCTATGCTGTTTGGCAGTTTCCAATTTTGCCAGCAATGATTTCGATAGGATTTATATTGATTTCAGTAATTCTTTCAACTTATAAACCTATTAAGAGAATTAATAAGATGTCCATAACTGCCAATATAAATGAATTATAAGATATTCTTGCTAAAAAACATAAAATGTTGTGTTTGGTTGATATTTGGAGGAAAGAAAAAACAAGTTATTTGTAGTGTTAATTACCAACACTCTTATTACCTTTTATGTAATGTTTACAGTTCTAGTATCATAACTTGTTCAATTAGAGGATTTAAACAGCTTTTTTGTGGGCTGTTTTTTCTTTTTTCAAAAATGATATAATAAATTATAAGATGAATTACAATTGAATTTATTCCCAGATACGAGGATTCCTCAAAATAAGAAATTTTATCCATACCGACCACTCAAACCATGTGGAGACGATGGTACTGATGTCAAAATAGAATAAAGCTTTGAAAGTAAAAATCTCTTTGATAGATTATAAGTTGAAAGGATACTGATTTAATAGATAAGTTAAAAAACATGGTGTTCTATCTACTGCTGCTATAGACTTTTATTTATTCCTTGGTTTATAGGATACACAGAAATTGCGATCAGTGTTATATTAGTAATTATTCCTCTAATATGTTTAATAATTTCTGTTTATAATGGAATTAGAAATGGGTTAGTTTTGTGTTACATTTTGAGCGTAGCAATTATATCTATCTCATCAATATTTATATTTCATAACTTAAGTGCACGGGTTTATGCAGTTGTACACGCAGATGTTGTTTTGTTTGGGAATTTAATAGCTTTGCCATTGAGGCAAAGATGAATTTCATTTATCAATCTAATATATTTTAACTATATTTTGGAGATATTTTAAAATTTTCGTGTTTATCTTCTTAATTTATATTTTATTATCTGACATTGAAAGTTAGTACTGGTTTGATATTGAGTTACTGGCTTTAATTATAGAGTAGCATGGATTATAGATAGGTAGTCATAAGCCTGATGCTAATATACAAATACTAGAAGGGATAAGTTGCTAGAAAACCTCAGTTATAACTAATGAATTAATGCCTTGATAAATAACAATTGTTAGATAAACCTTTTAAATGGGAAAATATTAAATATAACTTACTTTAGAAAGGCGTAATTATATGACCAAAAACTATACTAAAAATTTAATAAAAAAAGAATTTATGAATCTTTTAGATAAAAAGACATTAAATAAGATAACTGTTACTGAATTAGCTAAGAAGTGTGATATTGAAAGGAAAACTTTTTACTACCACTATGAAAATTTAGAACAATTAATAAAAGAAATATTTGAGTCAGAGCTAGATGTAGTGATTGAAGAATTTAATGAGAATCTTTCATGGGAAGATAGTTTTATCTTGGCTGCAAAGTTTATCCTAGAAAATAAAAAAGCTATTAGACATATCTACTATTCAGACTACAAGGCAAATGTAGAAAAATATGTATATTCTATGGCAGGTGAAGTTATTACAAAATATGTCAAACATATATCAAAGGCTACTAGAGCAAAAGAAGTCGATATTAATCTAATATCTTATTTTTATCAGTGTGCTTTAAGTAGTGCACTGATACAATGGATAGCTACCGATATGCAAACTGATCCTGTAGTCATTACCAACAGGCTAGGAAAATTAATGGATGGTAATATTTTGTTGTCATTAAAAAGGAGTGAAAGACTAGATTCCTTTACCCAGATTCCTCTAATTGAGTAAAATTTACACAAACCACTAATATTGGTAGATGAAATCATTCTCTTTTTATGGTTTAATAGATATATAAGATGATAATGTTAAGTTATTAAAGGAGAAGTTATGGAACTTAAAACTCGTGATAAAAGATTAAAGCTAACTAATGGAGACTTTGAAAGATTAGTTAAAGCTAGAAAACCTGAAGGAATAGAAAATAAATCAGCTTATCTAATTGGAACAGGTATCGCTTCTTTAAGTGCAGCTTGTTTCTTAATTAGAGATGCTCACATGGAAGGTGAGAAAATCACTTTCTTAGAACAACTAGACATACCTGGTGGATCACTTGATGGTGAATACATGGATACTAAAGGATATGTAGCTCGTGGTGGTAGAGAAACAGGCGCTCGTTTTGAATGTCTTTGGGATATTTGGAGTTCAATACCAAGTTTAGAAGATCCTGAAATGAGTATATTAGATGACTATTTCTATACTAACTACGATGATCCAAACTACAGTAACTGCCGTATTACTCACAAACAAGGTGAAAGATATGACAATAATAAATTTAATTTAACCCAAGATCAAGTTAAAGAAATTGCTGAGCTTTGTATGACTAAGGATGAAATACTTGAAGATAAAGCTATTGAAGATGTATTCTCAGATGGTCTTTTAAATTCAGATTTCTGGACCCTATGGAGAACAATGTTTGCCTTTGAAAATTGGCATTCTGCATTAGAGATGAAATTATATTTGAATCGTTTTATCCATCACGTAGGTGGTCTTACAGATTTATCAGCACTTAGATTTACAAGATATGACCAATACAATTCAATTGTAAAACCTATGGTTAAGTACCTTGAAGATCATGGATGTAAATTCCAATATGACACAAAGGTAACTGATGTTGATTTTGATATTTCAGAGAATAAAAAAGTTGCTACAAAGATTATAGCTGAAGATAAGAATGGCAACGACAAATCAATTGATTTAACAGAAAATGACCTAGTATTTATAACAAATGGTTCAATAACTGAAAATTCTAGCTATGGTGATGACAATACACCAGCTGAGTTAAGCGATGAACAAACTGGTTGCTGGGAAATGTGGAAGAACATTGCCAAAAAATCTGATGATTTTGGTCGCCCTGAAGTATTCTGCTCAGATGTTGAAAAGAGTAACTGGGAATCATGTACAGTAACATGCCATGATGATTCAGTTCCAAAATATATTGAAAAAATTACAAAGAGAAGCCCTTATGGTGGAAAAACTGTAACTGGTGGTATTGTAACCTGCGTTGATTCAAGTTGGTTAATGAGCTGGACAATTAATAGACAAGGACAATATCCTGAACAACCGGAAAATGATGTTGCTGTTTGGGTATATGGATTATTCTCAGACGTTGAAGGTGACTACATCAAGAAGAAAATGAGAGATTGTACAGGTAAGGAAATTACTAAAGAATGGTTATATCATATTGGAGTACCAGTAAATGAAATTGATACTCTTGCAGAAACTTGTACTGCAGTCCCAGTTATGATGCCATACATTACAGCTCAATTTATGCCAAGAAAATTTGGTGATAGACCACTAGTTGTTCCAAAAGGTGGAGTAAACTTTGCTTTCCTTGGACAATTTGCAGAAACATTAGATGATCCAGGAAGAGATACTGTGTTTACTACAGAATATTCCGGAAGAACAGCAATGGAAGCAGTTTATGTACTTTGTGGTGTAGAAAAGGCTGTTCCAGAAGTTTTTGCTTCAAGATATGATTTAAGATATCTTCTAAATGGAATGGTTGCTTTATCTGATGGTGAAAAACCTGAAATTCCTCTTAGCCCACTTCAAAAAATCAAAGTTGCAAAACTTATAAAAGGAACAGATATAGAGGAAATGTTGAAAGAATTTAATATTATTTAATAATATATAAACACATTTGGGGCGATAATATATCGTCCCATTATTTTTTTATTAAGGAGACCAATGATGAATAACAACTTGAATAATCAAGCTGTGCCTACTTTAGAAGAAATAGAATCCATATATGAAGATATTTTAAGAAGCGAATCTAGGTCAAATGAAGAAAATGACTTGGAAATTTTAGGAGAATTTTATAAAAGATTTAGGAAAGAAGAAAATAAAACAGAAGAATCAAAGTCAGAAAACGCAATAATAAAAGAATATAGAAAATATTTAAGAAATGAAGAGAATAAGCAAAAAAAATTAATAGAAGAACTAGAAAATTTGATAAGCTATGAGAAATTCTTTTTAGAAGTAGAGAGAAAAAGAAATCAAAAATATTATAACAGCAATTTTTATGGGAGCAACGAAGCTACTAGATATAGGGTAGATAAGATTAATTCTTATTCAAAAGAACTCAGGGAAATAATAAATAATTCACCTGATGCCTGGCGATATTATTATCATAGACAACTAATTAATGATATACAAACAGGATATAATCAAGACCTTGTAGAAGTACCCTATGTATTAGGGGCAAAGAGAAAAATTATAGAATCTTTAAAGCAATCTACGCCAGTGTATATAATAGGCCATTTAGGTAGTGGAAAAACCCAAATAGCAAGAGAAGCAGCAATTGAATTTACATTAGAAAACATAATTCAAGAAGAATTAGAAGATTTAATGGAAAAATGGTTTTTAGAAAACTGTCAAGCCACTGAAGATGAGGCTATAGAAGAGTTCAGTGAATTAAATAGAGATAGAAGGAATTATTATAAAAATTTACTAAAAGAAGGCAATCAGGCAGAACTTGAAAAAATATATCCCTATTTTATATCAGGTTCATATAATCTAACCTATGAAGATATGTTTGTTGAAAAAACTCTATCCTTAGAGAAAGCATCTTCTAGCGAAAGTAATTTAGAATTAATAGATGACGTTGTAGACCAATATTTTACTTGGCTAAAAACACATGAAAAGGAACTTAAAAATATACCGGTAAAAAAGCAAGATATAATAAAAAGTAAGGTTTGGGATAGTATTTCAGAAATTTTTATAGCTAGAAATACAATTTATGGAACAGTGGTAAAGAAAATAGAAAGAGAAATATTACTAGCTGTAAGAAATGGTAGGCCTGTTATTATAGATGAACTAAATACTATTGCTATGCAAAATTTAATAGGACTAAATGATATATTACAAAGTAAATTTGGATCAAAAGCCTATGTTACAGGGATAGGACCTGTAGAAATAAAAAAAGGTTTTGGTCTAATAGGCACAGGAAACTTATCAACTGACCAAGTTAGTTATGAGGGAACCAACGACCTTAACCCTGCTTTTAAATCACGTTTTTTGACACTAGAATATAATTATGTAAATCAAAATACCGTTGGATCTTTAAAAAACCAAACTAATCCAGAGAAAAATGAACTTTTTAGGATTATGTTGGTAAGATTAGCCGACAATAATGGGAATTTACACCTTCCAACTCCTACACGAAGCTTAGAAGAAATATTTAGACTAGCCCAGTTGTCTAGAGTAAGTCAAGAAGTTTTTATGGGCAGACGGATTTCGACTGAAAAAGAAAGTTCATCTGAAGATGTTCCTGAGCTTAAAGAATCAGTTTTATCACTAAGAAATGTTCTAAGAATATTAGATAATTGGAATTTAGGAGAAGAAAAAGACTTAACTTTAGCTTTGTGGGATGGCTTTATTAGTTCAATAACAAATCCAAAAGACCAGGCATATATTTTAACCCAAGCAGTAAGATTTGGATTTTTCAAAGAATCCGAAGGATGGGATATTAATAATGAAAATCTAGGAAAAGTTGTCCTAGAATATGATGATTTAAGGACTAGGCCTTACCAATATATCAGGGGAGAAATTGAAACTTTAAGTTATCTAGATTTAATAAAAATAATATTTGGTCCAGAACCAAAAAGAAGTGAAATACCTGAATTTTTGAAGGCTTATGAGGATGGAGAAAATATAATATCCATAGAAGAATATGAAGAGCTTGATCAAAGATTGAATAAGTTGGAGCATTCAAAGTATCTTTTAGATTATTTACTAGATATGGAAAATAATAGAAAATGAAATTTTCAATTAATATAAATGAATATAAGAAAAATTTAACAAAACTAAGGGCTCAGTTAGACCAGACCCTAGCAGAAGGTCATCTTAATGGAAATTTTAAGGAAAAATTAGATGAGTTAGAAGAGCTTGAAAATAAAATGCTTAAAGAATTGTTGCCTTATTATAGAATCTATGCTCCAGAACTTTACCAAACAAAGATAAGAGGACTAGAAGTTAAAATTGATGGAGATAACAAGCTCCAATCTTATCTTAAAAGCTACCTTCACGTTGAAGAAAACTTATTTGTATTAGCAAGTGCAGATCAAAAAGTTTATTTTATGAGAAGAAATGGAGAAAATAAGCAGCATATAGAATTAAGTCAAGCTATTAAAAATTTCAATAAACTAGTCATATATATGTATAAACTAGGTAAAGAAAAAATTTTGCTATTTACAGTCTCAGGAGATATTTATGTATTTATGTCAAATAATTTCAC